>NZ_JAMYLZ010000059.1:0-17568 GCF_040318315.1 Mesorhizobium sp. M1227 | reverse complement strand
GAATCGGTGATCGCAACGTCACCACCGTGCCATGGCCGCTCGCCCCTCAGAGCAAGCGCCGTTCTCTCTCCAAAACTTTTTGCAGAACCTTCAGCACACTATCTTAGCAACGAAGCCGACACAGCGGGACACCGAGGCAGATCCTGTCCGCACGAATTCCTTGCAATGCACACATCAAAATTCCCGCTTGCCTTATGGCGCCGGGGTGTTTGGCTCCGTGCTGCCCAACGGAACGGAACTCTACTTCTTCGCCGACACGGCTCGAGCTGCAGCTCTAACCGGCATCGCGGTTGGTCAAGGCGATGTGGCAGCAGCCGGAACCGTGGCCCGCCGTCCAGGTGACGTTGTCGAAGCGCACTCCGGTGGCCTCGAACAGGCCGCGATCGAAGGCGCCGGCGATGCGGCAGAGCGTGGCGAGCTTCTCGTCGTCGATGCCGGCTTCGACCCAGGCGTCCTTCAGCGGGCAGCGCCTGACCCTGAAGGCGATGCGGTCCGGGCCGCGTTCGACATCGGTCGGATACATGCGGCCGCCATCCGGGCTGACGGCCAGGAACGCCTCGCCAATCGCCGGTGCGTCGTTGGGGCCGAAATCGGCGAAGGCCGCCGCCGCAACCTCCCTGCCTCGCCGTTCGATGGTGCGGATCATGATCGCCTCAGCCTTTTCCGCGCCAACTTCCGCGGTCAGCTCGTCGAGCAACAGACGATAGAGATCGGCACGGTTGCGGAAGGCGGAATCGAGTTCGCGCGACAGTTTTTCGGCTCTGGCTTCGGCGTCGGTCATGATGCGTCCTGTTCGATCCTCGAAAGTCTTGGCGCTGCCGCCACCAGCGCCTTGCCGATCGCGGATTGCGGCGCGTCGATGACGGTGCGGGCATCGCCGCGCTCGGCAATCCGCCCGCCGTCCAGAATGGCGATGCGGTGGGCGATGGCACGGACGACGCCGAGATCGTGCGAAATGAACAGATAGGCGATGCGCTCCTCGCGTTGAAGGTCGAGCAGCAGCCGCAGGATCTGCGCGCGAACCGAAACGTCGAGCGCCGACACGGCCTCGTCGAGCACGACCAGCGACGGTTTCGTGGCGATGGCGCGGGCGATTGCAACGCGCTGGCGTTGGCCGCCGGAAATTTCGTGAATGGCGCGGCCGGCGAGACCGGGGCTGAGGCCGACGCGTTCCAGCAGAGCTGCAATACGGCGCGGGCGCTCGGGGCCAGAGGCAATGTGATGGATGCGCAAGGGGTCGTCGAGCACACGCGCGACTGTGGCGCGTGGGTTCAAGGCGGCGAGCGGATCCTGAAACACCATCTGAAGACGAGTGCGCCGGCCGCGCAAGGCAGCGCCGTTCAGCGACAGGAAATCGCTGCCTTCAAATTCGATACGGCCGGTATCGAATTCGATGAGCCGGAGCACTAGACGAGCTATCGTCGACTTGCCGCTGCCGGAAGGTCCGGCCAGCGCCAGCGTCTCGCCGGGGTCGATGTGGAAGGAGACGTCGTCGACCGCGGCGATGGTCTTGCCGCCGCGACTGTATCGTTTGGTCAGGCCGGAAACGGCGAGCAGTGGGTCGGTCATGTTCGCCGCAACAGCGGCTCGGCGTCGAGGCCGAGATGAGCGTCAAGCAGCACACGAGTGTATGCGTGCCGCGGGGCATTGACGATTTGGGCTGTCGAATCGAGCTCGAGCAGCTCGCCATGCCGGAACACCGCTATGCGCTCTGCAAGCTCAGCGGCCAGCGCAATGTCGTGGCTGATGAACAGCAGCGTCATACCGTCCTCGGCCACCAGTCGCCGGATCAGCCCGACAATCTCGGCCTGCACGATGGTGTCCAGCGCACTGGTCGCCTCGTCGGCGATCAGCAGTTTCGGCCCGGCCGCAATCGCTGCGGCGATCGCCACGCGCTGCTTCTGGCCGCCGGAGAGCTGATGTGGAAAGGCACGCAAAGCGACATCGGGGTCGGGCAGACGGACGCGTTCGAGCAGGGTTTTTGCCTTGGCATAGGCGTCTCGCCAACTGAGGCCGAGATGGGTGTAGGCGACTTCCGCGATCTGCTTGCCGATTGGCATCACCGGATCGAGACTTGCGGATGGGTCCTGGAAAATAAAGCCGATGTCACGGCCACCGATTGGAGCATGGTCGCGAAGACCGGCAGGTGCCTTGGCACCAAACATTGGTGGCGGGCGCAAGAGCCAATCGATACGGCCTTCGATCCTGGCGTTGGCCGGCAGCAGCCCGGCAATAGCCAGCGCCAGCGTGCTCTTGCCGGAACCGCTCTCGCCGATGATGGCAAAGCGCTCGCCGGCGGGGATGTCGAGGCTGACATTCTTTAGCGCCGCCACCTCGGCGCCGTCGCGGCGATAGGTCACCGTCAGACTGCGAATCGAAGCAAGCGCCGTCACGACAGGCTCCTCCTCATCGCCGTGGTCTCGACGACGCCTTCGCCGGTGAGATAGACGCCGAGCACGGTCAGCACGAGCGCTACGCCCGGAATGATCGACAGGAAGGGCGCGGTGCGCAGCACGGCGCGGCCTTCGGCGATCATGCCGCCCCAGGTTACGCGGTTGGGGTCGCCAAGGCCGAGGAAGGACAATGCCGCTTCGGTGAGAATCGCCGCGGCGACGATCACTGACGACAATGCCATTATCGGCGGCAGCGAATTGGGGAGCACCTCGCGAAAGGCGATCTCCAGCGGATGCATGCCGATGACGCGGGCGCCCGCAACAAAATCGCGCTCGCGGATCGACAGCACTTCAGCGCGCGCCACGCGTGCCGGTCCAGTCCAGGCGCCCAGCGCGATCGCAGCGACGACGACGCCGAGCGACGGCCCGACGATGCTGACGAAAGCCAAAGCCAGCAGAAAGGCTGGGACGGTCTGGAAAGCGTCGGTGATGCGCATCAGCATCTCGTCGACAAGACCGCCGGCAAAGCCGGCCAACGTGCCGATCACGGCACCGACGGCAAGGGCGGCGGCGGCTGCTGCCAGCCCGACCGCCAGCGAGGTGCGGGCGCCGTGGAAAAGCTCGGCAAGCACGTTGCGGCCGAGGCGGTCGGTGCCGAGTGGCAACGACCAGTCCTGGAACGGCGGCAGCAACGCCGGCCCGGCAATCGCCTGCGGATCGCCGGGAAAGAACAAAGGTGCGGCAAGCGCCACGGCAAACAGCGCCGCCAGGATGACCGCGCCGGCGATCGCTTCCGGGGTCCGGAGAAAGCGGCGAAGCGGGCTCACGCGCCGGCCTCACTGGCGCCGACGCGCGGATCGAGGAAGGCGTAGGCGATGTCGACGAGAAGGTTGATGATGACGACCAGGACAGCGCTGGTGAGAATAATGCCGAGCAGTAGTGGGGTATCCCGCGCGGCCACCGCTTCCTGCGCCAGCCGGCCGAGGCCGGGGACGGAAAAGACGCTCTCAATGACGACGCTGCCGCCCAGCATTTGCGCCGACTGCAGGCCGAACATGGTGACCAGCGGCAACAGCGCGTTACGGGCGACGTGAGCGAGCACGATGCGACGGCGGGAAAGTCCCCTGGCACGGGCGGCCAGCACAAAGTCCTGCCGCCACACCTCGGCCATGCCGGCGCGCATCATGCGCAGATAGAGCGCGAGATAAATGAAGCCGAGCGCCGAAACCGGCAGGACGAGATGGCGGGCGATGTCGGCGGCGCGATCGAGGCCGCTCTTGGCCGAGGCGATACTCTCGATGCCGCCGATCGGAAACCAGCGCAGGTCGACGGCGAAGACAATGATCAGCACAAGCCCGAGCCAGAAGCCCGGCACGGCATAGAGCGCCAGCGAACCGATGGACAGGAAGCGATCGCGGAAGCTGCCGGGTCTGGCGCCGACATAGATGCCGAGAGCCGAGCCGAGGCCGAAGGAGAGCGCCGTGGCGCTCCCCATCAACAGCAGCGTGTTGGGCAGGCGCTCGAGGATGACATCGCGGATCGGCCGCGAAAAGCTGACCGATTGGCCGAGATCGAGATGCAGCAGCGCCCAAAGGTAATTGGCGAGCCGTGTCAGCTCCGACTGGTCGAGCCCCCAGCGGTGACGCAACAGCTCGATCATGCCGGCGTCGCCGCCGGTCGAGACGATGTAGGCATCGACCGCGTCGCCGGGAGCGGCTTCGAGCAACAGGAACGTGCCGATGACGACAATCAGCAGCACGAAGATGCTGCCGACGAGACGGCGGCGAAGGAGGATGACGGCGCGGGTCATGGCGCAACGCCGATAGGAGAGCCAAGTCTTCGGTGCCGCGCTTTACGGCGCCCCCCTCTGTCCTGCCGGACATCTCCCCCACAAGGAGGGAGATTGGCAGTTTCGGCGATGCCGGCCGTCTTGCAACGCTGGAGATTGGCGAAAGCGACAATGACAGCCGATCTCCCCGCTCGTGGGGGAGATGCCAAGTGGTGGCAAAGAGGGCAGGACAGAGGGGGGCGCGAAAAAGCTCTCATCGCTGAAGCTGAGCACCCACACAAGCGGCACGCAAGTCTGGAGAGACTTCCTTACCCCGCGAGCCAAGTGTCCGCCCAGTTCGATACTGCCCAGCGCGGGTTGTTAGCGATGTTGTTGACCGTATCGCGGGCGACGCTGATGAAACTCCATTCGGCGACGTTGATCAGCGGCAGGTCGGCGGCAACTTTTCTCTGGAACTCCTTGTAGAGTTCGGTGCGGGCGGCGGTGTCGAGCGTCTCCGATGCCTTGGCGATCAGGGCGTCGAGATCGGCATTCTTGTAGCCACCCTGGTTGGAGAAGGGCACGCCGTCGGGAATACCGCTCTGCACCAGGATGGTGGTCGAGATCGCCGGATCGCCGCGGAACACCGGCGGCCCGACCGCAAGGTCGAAGGCGTGGTCGGTGTAAACCGCCTTGATGTGCGCGGCAGAGTCGTTGTTGACCAACTGGGCGTCGATGCCAATGACGGCGAGCGCCTGGCGCAGATAGTCGCCGAACTGCTTGGTTTCGTTGAAGTAAGGCGCCGGCAGCAATCTCAATGAAAAGCGCTTGCCGTCATCGCCCCGGCTGTAGCCGGCCTCGTCAAGCAAGGCGTTGGCCTTGGCGACGTCGAAAGCGTAGGTCGGCACGTCGGCGGTGTAGAATTGCGGGTCGTTTTTCGGCACCGGGCCAGTGGCGGTGGCGGCATAGCCAAGGAATACCGTCTTGACGACGAAATCCTTGTCGATGGCGTGAGCGATCGCCTGGCGTACTTTCAGGTCGGCCAGCTCCTTGCGGCGATGATTGATCTCAACGACGAGCTGGTAGGTCAGCCCTTCATAACCCTTGGTGATCACCTTGAGACCGGGCACTTTGGAGATGCGGTCGAGATCGGCCAGGGGCACGGCGGAGAAGGCGGCGAGCTGGATCTCTTCGGCTTCCAGGGCGCTGGCCGCCGACATGCGGTCCGGCAGCACCTGATAGATGATCTCGTCGAGATAGGGCTCGTCCTTGCCCCAATAGTCGGTGTTCTTCTCCAGCCGGTAATATTCGCCGGGCTTGTATTCGGCAAATTTGAACGGTCCGGTGCCGACCGGGGCGTTGTTGGCCGGGTTGTCCTCGATCTTTCCGGTCTCGTAGATGTGCTTGGGCACCACGCTGCTCAGCGCCGGCAAGGCGTTGCGGATTAGCTGGAACGGTGTCGGCTTGGCGAATTTGAACACGGCGGTGGTTTCGTCCGGCGTGTCGACCGCCTCCAGATCCTTGAACACGGTGCGGCCGAGATTCTGCAGCGGCTTCCAGACCTGCAACGCCGAGAAGGCGACATCGGCCGAGGTGAATGGCTTCCCATCATGCCATTTGACGCCCTCGCGCAGTTTGAACGTCACCGCCATGCCGTCGGCGGCACCTTCCCAGCTGAGCGCCAGGCGCGGATCGAGCCCGTCCTTGCCGCCGAAGGAGGCCTCGGCCAAGGTTTCCACGATCTTGCTCGAAATGAAGAAGACGCCGTTCGAGGCGACAATCGCCGGATTGAGATTGCGCGGCTCGGAATCGGCGGCGACAACCAGTCGTCCGCCCTTTCTCGGCGTCTGCGCCGAGCCGATCGTCGGCATGGCGGTGGAGGCCAACAGCAACGCCGAACCGGCCAGCATTGTACGTCTGGAAATGGTGAACTCTGGCATGATCGAACTCCGTCCTCTCCGCGGACCCGGCCGGGTCCGCCGTACCCCTCGGACGCTCGTAAGCATCCTGCAAAGCTGATTATGGGCCTTGTGCGGGGTTTCGCCAAAGACGGAATTGGCGCATCTCTACGTGGCTTTGAAATTTCCGTCCGCTGGACCAGTTGTACAGAAAACGGTTCGACGCGCGGTTCTAGCAGGACCAGACTGGAGTAAAGTGCAGCAGGTGGAGCAGCTTTTGGGGCTGGTTCGCCCGTTCTGGCTGGACCAGATCGGGCAAAATGATGCAGATTTAAGCACAGCCGAGGTTCAGAGCCGGAAAAGCCGGTGCCGGCGAGCGGCCGGCTAAGGGATTTCAGGGAGAGAGACATGAACATTGCCCCAGGCAAGAATGCCGTCGGCAGCGTGCCGTTCGACCAGGCCAGGGTGGACGGGCTGATGGAGGAGGCCGGCATCGACGTGCTGCTCGCCACCTCCAAGCACAACTCGCAATATCTGCTTGGCGGCTATAAGTTCATCTTCTTCGCTGCCATGGATGCAATCGGCCACAGCCGTTATCTGCCTGTCGTCGTCTATGAGAAAGGTGGGCCGGAGCATGCCGCCTATATCGGCAACCGCATGGAAGGCGGCGAGCACCAGAATCATCCATTCTGGACGCCGACACTGCATGCCGCCTGCTGGGGTACGCTCGATGCCGCCAATCTGGCGGCCGAGCATTTGCGAAAGATCGGCAAGGGCAATGCCCGCATCGGCATCGAGCCCGCCTTCCTGCCGGCCGACGCCTATATGCTGATCCGCAACGCGCTGCCGGATGCCAAGCTGATCGATGCGACTGATATGCTGGAGCGCATGCGGGCAATCAAAACCGAGGCGGAGCTGGAAAAGCTGCGCATCGCTTCGGAGCTGATCACCGATTCCATGCTGGCGACCATCGGCTGGGCACGCGAAGGCACGGCAAAGAGCGAGATCATCGAACATCTCAGGCGCGAGGAGACCAATCGCGGCGCGCATTTCGAATATTGCCTGTTAACGCTAGGCTCCAGCCACAACCGCGCAGCCTCGCCGCAGGCGTGGAAACGGGGCGAAGTGATGTCGATCGATTCCGGCGGCAACTACCACGGCTATATCGGCGATCTTTGCCGCATGGGCGTGCTGGGCGACCCTGACGCCGAACTCGAGGATCTGCTGGCCGAGATCGAGACAGTGCAGCAGGCGGCCTTCTCCAAGGTCAAGGCGGGCACGCTGGGCGGTGACATGATTTCTCATGCCGAAGGCGTTCTGAAGAAATCCAAGGTTGCGGCCTATACTGATTTCTTCGCGCATGGCATGGGGCTGATCACGCATGAAGCGCCGTTCCTGATGACCAACCATCCGGTGACCTATGAAGGCACCTATGCCGCAAAGCCGCTGGAGAAGAACATGGTGCTTTCGGTCGAGACGACCATGCTCCACCCGACGCGCGGCTTCATCAAGCTGGAGGACACGGTGGCGGTGACCGATGCCGGCTACGTCATGTTCGGCGATCGGGGCCGGGGCTGGAACAGGGGCGGGGGCGGCTTAGGCGCTGGTACCTAGCCCGTTCTTGAGATTACCTCGTCCGAGCAAACAATTGGTCACACCAGCGAGCATTTGCCGATATGGAACGCGAACTGCCCAAGCAGGTCTTTATCGACGGGTGCAAGCAGATCTCCATGGAGTTCGAACCGATTGGGTTCCGCTTTGCGAAAAGCGGTCCTCATGCGAGTCGTCGGGCCGGCGACTGGGCATTCAAAATCTCCTTTCAATCAAACTATCTGAACGTCGGCGGCGAGTATGTCGAACTCGTCGTGCATGCGTCGGTCTACAGCAAGGCAATAAAGGAGTGGGACGAGCGAAGCGCTTGGCCCGCCAGTGCTAGCGATTGGGTCGCCGGTGGACAGCTTGGCAATTTGCGAACCCCGCATCATTGGCGGACATGGAACATCGCAGACCCGCATACCCGCCAGGCTGAAATCGCGAACATCGTTGCCAACATCCAAACGACTGTCCTGCCGCTCTTCGAACGTTTCGCCGTTCCGCGCAAACTAGCCGAACAGGTCGCATGTTCTGAAGTTCCGGGCTTCATGTTCCCTGAAAATGCTGTTCGATTTGTACTCTGGCAGCTTGGTCCGGAGGCAGCGGAAAACTGTTTGTCCTACTGGGTGGCGCGCTTACCTTCGCCGGATGCTTTCCGATCAGAGCGCGATGTCCCCACTTTGCCGGATAGGCTCGCTCTGGGAAGCGATACTAACAACCTAGCAAGGGTCGCTCGTGCGATGAAGATTGGCCTCAGCCTGTGACATTATCTGCCCGGCGGGATCAACCTGAAATCCGGCAACTCCCACAACACCAGTTCCGGCCCGGCCGGCGAATAGACGACGAAAAGCTGCATGGCCGCATCGCCGGTATTGAGCGTCGAGTGGAAGCGGCTTTCCGGCACATAGATGGTGCAGCCGGGGCCGACTTTCTCGACGACCGGGTTGCCTTTCTCGTCTTCGACCATCTGCTCGCCATTGCCCGAGATGACAAAGATGATCTCCTCCGCACCCGGATGGTTATGACGCGTATGGCCTTTGCCTGACGGTAGGTCGACGACACCACCGGAAAATCGCTTTGCGCCGTTCACTTCGGGAGCGACCGTCAGCGACAGCCTGCCCCAGTCGAAGCCGAAGGCGCTGACGTCTTTTGGATATACGAATACCTTGCTGTTATCGGTCATCGTCCCACCCTTCTTTTTGCTGGTCTCTACGCAGCGCCGAACGTGACGGCCTTGAAATCCGCCGTCTGCCTGGCGATCGAGGCTTCCGCCGGCAGCCGCTCCATCGAACTGGCGCCATAGAATCCGTGCAGGCCCTTGCAGCGCTCGAGAATATATCTGGCGTCGTCCGGCATCGAGATCGGCCCGCCATGGCAAAGCAGGATCATATCCTCGCGCACTGAGCGTGCCGCTTTGGCGATGGCGTCGATCTCGCTCACACAGTCGTCCAGCGATTTAGCCGATGTCGCGCCAATCGAGCCGCCGGTGGTAACCCCCATATGGGCGACGACGATGTCGGCGCCAGCTGTTGTCATGGCGCGCGCCTCGTCTGCGTTGAAGACATAGGGCGTGGTCAACAGGTCGAGTTTGTGAGCCTCGGCGATCATGTCGACCTCGAGCCCGAAGCCCATGCCGGTTTCTTCAAAACTCTGCCGCATCTGGCCGTCGAACAGGCCGATGGTCGGAAAGTTCTGCACACCGGAAAAGCCCATCGTCTTCAACTCGGCCAAAAGCAGCGGCATGATGACGAAGGGATCGGTGCCGTTGACGCCGGCCAGCACCGGCGTCTTCTTCACTACCGGCAGCACTTCGTAGGCCATTTCCTTGACGATCTCGTTGGCGTTGCCATAGGCGAGCAGGCCGGCGGCCGAGCCGCGCCCGGCCATGCGGTAGCGGCCCGAATTGTAGATGATGATCAGGTCGATGCCGCCGGCTTCCTCTGCCTTGGCCGACAGGCCGGTGCCGGCACCGCCGCCGACGATCGGCACGCCGTCCGCGATCATCTTGCGGAATTTCTCCAGGATTTTCTTGCGCGGTATGGCGGCCATGTCTTGGTGTCTCACTGTCTGGCGATGTCGAGGAAGGCCGTTGTGGCAGCCCAGGCGAATTCGGGGTCGTTGATATGAAGCGGCAAACGCAGCACGCGCCGCGTTTTGGCGGGTTTGATGGTACGCTCGATCGCCTCGAACAAAGCGGCATCGGCTTCAGGGTCGAAGAAGGCGCCGCCTTCAATGTCGAGCGCCGACACGCCTTTCTCCGGAATGAGGAAACGAACCGGACCCTGGCAGAGGCTCAGCCTTGTACCGATCCATTCGCCGATCGTTCTGCTTTCGTCGGCAGTGGTGCGCATCAGTGTGACGTTTGGATTGTGCTCATAGAACAGCCGGCCGCGATAGCGTTCCGGAATTGTCGGCGGCGCCCAGAAATTGACCATGTCGAGCGCGCCGACCGAGCCGACATAAGGCAGCCCGGTGCGGGCGATGGCGCCAAAGCGATCCTCGGTCGCCGGCAGCACGCCGCCAAACAGCAAGTCGCAGACTTCGGTCGTTGTGATGTCGATGACGCCGGACAACAGGCCGCTGTCGGCCAATTTTTCCATGGTGCGGCCGCCGGTGCCGGTGGCATGAAAGACCATGCAGTCATAAGTCGAACGAAGCTCATCGGCGATCGCGGTCACGCATGGCGTGGTGACGCCGAACATGGTGAGGCCGACGGACGGTTTGCCGTCGGGCGGCGGCGCCGGCTTTGTCGCCATGCCTGATATCGCCTGGGCGGCATTGTGCAGCACGACACGCGAAAGCCGGTTGAGGCCGGCCATGTCGGTCACCGACGGCATCATGACGATGTCAGAGACGTCGACATAAGGCGCGGTGTCACCCGAGGCCAACGTCGAAACCATGATCTTGGGCAGACCGAGCGGCAGCGTGCGCATGCCTGCGGTGATGATCGAGGTGCCGCCACCGCCGCCAATGCCGATAATCCCGGCAATATCGTTGCGCGACTGGACAAACCGGGCAAAGGCGGCAGCCATCGCCGCCACCGCGGTGCCGCGATCGTCGACGCCGAGCACGGCATTGCGACCCTCGGAATGGTGGCTGGCGACCTCGTCTGCCGAAACATCGACCGGCACGGTCGCGCCGCGTGTTCCGATGTCGACACGGGCAATCGAAGCGCCGGTAGCCGCGACCGCATCGGCCAGAAATGCAAGTTCCTCGCCCTTGGTGTCGGCGGTGCCCACCACATAGATGCGCTTCATCGCGTTTCCCCGGTCTTGGGCGTGCTCGGCGCTGCGGCCCCTTTTTGCCCGGCCGTTCGACGGCGCGAAGGGCCATTGCAATTTTTTGAGACACGCGTATCGTATTGACATGAATGTCTCACGTCAACAAGCGGCAATGGACAACGGTGCCAGCCAAGGGCCGAACCCCCAAGTAGAGCGCGGGGCCCGCGCGCGCACCAGGCGTCTCATGCTTGAGACGGCGACAAAGCTGATGCAGGCGGGCGCCACGCCCTCCGTCAGCGAGGTGGCGGAGGCAGCGGAGGTCTCGCGCGCCACCGCCTATCGGTATTTTCCGAGCCAGGCGGCGTTGGTGCAGGCGGTGGTCGATGAGGGGCTTGGGCCGATCCTTACGTGGAAATCGAGCTCTGCCGATCCCGAGCGCCGGGTCGCCGAGCTGTTCGAGACCGCCATGCCGCGCATCGAGGTCTTCGAAGCGACGTTCAAGGCGGCGCTGAAACTGTCGCTCGACCAGTGGGCGCAGCGACAGGCAGGCACGCTTGACGGCGAACCTGCCTTCACCCGCGGCCATCGCGTCGATCTCTTGAAAGATGCGATCGCGCCACTCAAAGGCCGGTTGCCGCCGCGCGAATTCAAGCGGCTCGCGCAGGCGCTGTCATTGATCTTCGGTGTTGAGGTGCTGATCGTTTTAAAGGATATATGGGGATTGGATAGCCGCAGTATGATGTCGGTTGCGCAATGGGCGGCCGGCGCTCTTGTGCGCGCGGCTATGACCGAATCGATGATTGAAGGAGATGGGATCGCGCCGACGACCGCCGTGAGATGACGCCAATCTGGTTCGACCAGATTTTCAACCTGGCTATTCATGCTACTGGCGATGCAGCGGCCCAAGTAAGGCATTCATGTATCATGGAGTAGGAAAATTCAGGGAAAACAGGCAGATATCGCAGAAGCCAGCTTGTCTGCGTGCCCGCCACCGTCCAAGAAAGGGCTTGACGTTCCTCTTAGATTGGTAATACCAGATCAGGACAAGTAAAGCGGATCAAAGGTGAAGGCTGAGATCCGTTTTGGTCGAGCGAGGAGGCTCACAGACCGAAACGGTGCCGTCACGGGAGGACTACCAGGGCCGGCCTCGATGCCGGTTCTCATGAACGGTAGAATGCGCACAAGGGAGGAAATCATTATGCGCAAGACAATGACCAGCTTGCTTGCTGGTATCGGCCTAGTGCTCGCCTGCGGAACGTCCGTCTACGCGCAGGAAAAGGAACTTACAATCTTCTGGGCGGAATGGGATCCGGCCAATTACCTGCAGGAACTCGGCAACGAGTACGAGAAGGAAACCGGCGTCAAGATCACGGTGGAAACCACACCGTGGCCCGACTTCCAGACCAAGGCCTTCACCGAGTTCAACGCCCATGGCGACGCCTACGATATGGTCGTCGGCGACTCGCAATGGCTTGGTGCTGGCTCGACCGGTGGCCACTATGTCGACCTGACCGACTTCTTCAACAAGCACAAGGTCGGTGAAGTGATGGCACCGGCCACGGTGAAATACTATGCCGAATATCCGGGCGGCAGCGGCAAGTACTGGGCCATTCCGCTCGAAGGCGACGCCGTCGGCTGGTCCTATCGCAAGGACTGGTTCGAAGACCCGAAGGAAAAGGAAGCCTTCAAGGCCAAGTATGGCTACGACCTCGACGTGCCGAAGGACTTCAAGGCGCTACGCGACATCGCCGAATTCTTCTACAGGCCGGATCAGAAGCGATACGGCATCGCCATCTACACCGACAATTCGTATGACGCGATGGCTATGGGCTTCGAAAACGCGCTGTTCTCCTTTGGCGGCGAGCTGGGTGACTATAAGACCTACAAGGTCGATGGCTTCATCAACTCCGACAAGGCGATCGCGGCGCTTGACGCCTATAAGGAACTCTACAAGTTCACGCCTCCGGGCTGGGCCAAGTCGTTCTTCGTCGAGGACAACCAGGCGATCACTGAAAACCTGGCCGCGATGAGCATGAACTACTTCGCGTTCTTCCCCTCGCTGATCAACGAGGCGTCGAACCCGAATGCCAAGAACACCGGTTTCTTCGCCAATCCTCCCGGCCCGAACGGCGACCAGTTCGCCGCACTCGGCGGTCAGGGCATCTCCATCGTTTCCTACTCGCAGAAGCAGGAAGAGGCGACGAAGTTCCTGGAATGGTTCATCAAGGACGAGACCCAGAAGAAATGGGCAGCGCTTGGCGGCTACACCTGCAGTGCCGCCGTGCTCAAGTCGCCCGAATTCCAGAACGCCACGCCCTACAACAAGGCGTTCTACGAGACCATGTTCAAGGTCAAGGACTTCTGGGCGGTTCCGGAATATGCGGAACTGCTGCAGCAGCTCAACCAGCGCATCTATCCTTACATGATCGGCGGCGAAGGCACCGCCAAGGAGACGCTGGACGCACTGGCAGCCGACTGGAACGCGACCTTCAAGAAATACGGCCGCGGCCAATAAGCATGAAGTTTCACGGAGGGGGCGTTCGTGCCTCCTCCGTTTCTTTTTCTGATTCTTGAACCGGGAGCAGGGTCTTGGCGACCACGATGATCACCACGCTGGACAGGTCCTCGCGGGCCGCCGCTCGCGGTCTAAGCGACATTTCGATCCGCAATCTCTTCATCATCCCGACGATCCTGTTTCTGATCGTCTTCAACATCTTCCCGCTGATCTATTCGCTGGGCTATTCGTTCACCGATTTCCGCGCCTCGACCAGCGCGGCGGCGAATTTCGTCGGGCTGCAAAACTATCGCGACCTGCTCAGCGATCCCTATGTCTGGTCCAACTTCGCCATCACCGCAAAATACGTCATCATCTCGGTCGCCGGCCAGCTGCTCGTCGGCTTCGGCGTGGCCATGCTGCTCAATCGCGACATTCCGCTCAAGGGCCTGCTGACGACGCTCCTGTTGTTGCCGATGATGCTGTCGATGGCCGTCGTCGGCCTGTTCTGGAAGCTGCTCTACGATCCGTCCTTCGGCATCATCAATTATGCGCTCGGCCTCGGCACCTTCGAATGGCTGTCGAACCCGAAAATGGCGCTCTATGCGGTTGCGCTGACCGACATCTGGATGTGGTCGCCCTTCGTCATGCTGTTGTCGCTGGCCGGCCTGTCGGCCGTGCCCAAGCATCTCTACGAGGCAGCCGCGATCGACAGGGCCGGACCGTTCTACACCTTCTTCCGCATAACGCTGCCGCTGGTTGCGCCGATCCTGATGATCGCGGTCATCTTCCGCACCATGGAGGCGTTCAAGACCTTCGACCTCGCCTACATCCTGACCAGCCAGCCGACGGCCGAGCTGATCTCGATCCGGCTCTACAAGATGGCGTTCCAGGAATGGCAGACCGGGCGTTCCTGCGCGCTCGCCTACATCGTGCTGATCATGGTGCTGGCGATCACCAACATCTATGTCAAATACCTCAACAAGGTGAAGGAGCGCTGAGATGGCCGCAGTCCGCACTTCTTCCGAAATCACCTTCAACCGGGTCGCCATCGTCGCTGTCCTGCTGGTGACGATCATCTTCCTGGCGCCGATCTACTGGATCGCCTCGACGGCGTTCAAGCCGCGCAACCTCGCCACCACCATTCCGCCGACGGTGGTTTTCCAGCCGGAGATATCGCCCTTCGTCAAGTTGTTTACCAAGCGTTCGCAGCTGCGCAGCCCGCCGTCGCCGGAGGAGTACGCGGCTGCGCCGTGGTGGGAGCGCGTCGTCTTCAATGGGGGCGAAAAGATCGTGCGCGACGGCAAGGGCCAGGTGCAGTGGTCGGGCTATCCGAGCCGTTTCATGAACTCACTGATCGTTGCCATAACCTCGACCGTCCTAGCCGTCGGCATGGGCACCTTCACCGCCTATGGGTTCTCGCGCTTCAAGGTAAAAGGCGAGGCGGACCTACTGTTCTTCATCCTGTCGACACGCATGCTGCCGCCGGTGGTCGTCGCCATTCCGATGTTCCTGATGTACCGGGCGGTCGGCCTCAACGATTCCCATATCGGCCTGATCATCCTTTACACCGCCTTCAACCTGTCCTTCTCGGTGTGGCTGATGAAAGGTTTCATGGACGAGATCCCCAAGGAGTATGAGGAGGCGGCCCTCGTCGACGGCTATACGCGCATGGAGGCCTTCTTCAAGATCGTGCTGCCCGAGGCCGCCACCGGCATCGCCGCCACCGCCGTGTTCTGCTTTATCACGGCGTGGAACGAATATGCCTTCGCACTGATCATGACCAGCCGCCGTGCCCAGACAGCACCGCCCTTCATCCCCAGCCAGGTCGGTTCCGGCCTGCCGGACTGGACGGTGATTGCCGCCGGAACCTTCCTGTTCCTGCTGCCGGTCGCGATCTTCACCTTCCTGCTCCGCAACCACCTGTTGCGCGGCATGTCGTTTGGAGCGATCCGCAAATGAGCTTTCGCGACATCAACCAGAAATATCTCGAACCGGGCAGCCAGGTGCTGATGGTGCTCGGTATCATCGCGCTCTGCCAGCCGTGGAACATGCTGCTGCACAGCTATGGCGTGACTATCATCCTGATCGGCCTGATCGGCTTCAACATCACCTCCAAGATCGCGCCGGAGGAGAAGGCCGGCACCGGGCAAGGGGCAAATCCGGGGGCACAGCATTGACCCAGATCGAGCTTCGAGGCATCCAGAAATATTTCGGCGCCGTCCAGGTCATCAAAGACCTCAACCTGAAGATCGACGACAACGAGTTCATCGTGCTGCTCGGCCAGTCGGGCTGCGGGAAGACGACGACGCTCAGGGCGATTGCCGGGCTGGAGACGATCGACGGCGGTGACATCCTCATCGACGGCAAGCCGGTCCAGCACCTCAAGGCCGCCGATCGCGATATCGCCATGGTCTTCCAGTCGTTCTCGCTCTATCCGCATATGAGCGTCTATGAGAACATCGCCTTTCCGCTCAGGGCGACGCGCAAGAGCAAGGCGGAGATCGACAGCGAGGTGCGCTCGGTCGCCAAGACGCTGCAGATCAGCGATCTCCTCGCCAAGAAACCGTCGGCGCTGTCGGGCGGCGACATGCAGCGCGTGGCGATCGGCCGAGCCTTGGTGCGGCGGCCGAAGGCGATGCTGATGGACGAGCCGATCGGGGCGCTCGATGCCAAGCTGCGCGAGGAGATGCGGGCCGAGATCAAGCGGCTGCACATCAAGCAGGGCTCGACCAGCATCTACGTCACCCACGACCAGATCGAGGCGATGAGCCTCGCCGACCGCATCGTCATCATGCATGAAGGTGTGCTGCAGCAGGTTGGCTCGCCGGACGAGGTCTATTCGCATCCGGCGAACCTTTTCGTCGCGCAATTTGTAGGCAGCCCGGTGATGAACGTCGCCGACGCTTCGGTGACCGAGAAAGCCTCGTCGGCCTCGGTCACCGTCGGCGATGCGGCCGCCGGTTTCGAATTCCCGCGCGCCTTGCTGTCGAAGCTCAACGGCCATGCCGGCGGCCAACTCGCGCTCGGCATCCGGCCGGAAGGCGTCCTCGTCCGCCGCGAAGCAGCCGAAGGGTTCTTGCCGGTGGAGACGCAGATCGTCGAGCCGCTCGGCTCCTTCGACATCGTCGACCTCAAGGTCGGCTCCAAGATGCTGCGTGCGCGCACCAAGAGCGGCTTCATCGGCGGCCCCGGCGAAAGAGTCTTCGTCAGAATCGATCCCGGCCAGGCGCATTTCTTCGACACGGCGAGCGGCAAATCGCTGGGAGTGAGACTCTGATGGCCCACATCCAGCTCAAGAACATCTCGAAGAAATTCGGCAACCACACCGCCTTGACCGGGCTCGATCTCGACATCGCCGATGGCGAGTTCTTCGTCCTGCTCGGCGAGACCGGCGCCGGCAAGACGACGACGCTGCGCATGATTGCCGGCCTGGAAAAACCGAGCGAAGGTCAGGTCTTGATCGACGGCGTCGATGTCGCCGATTGGGGCGCGGCGGAGCGCGACGTGGCGCTGGTGCTGCAGCAATATTCACTCTACCCGCGCTATACCGTACGCCAGAACCTCGAATTTCCGCTGAAGCCGAAAATCCGCCGGCTGCCCGATGCCGAGATCAAGGATCGCGTCGACCGCGCGGCCAGGACGCTGCGGATCGAGCATCTGCTCGACCGCAAGACCGACAGGCTTTCAGGCGGCGAGATGCAGCGCGTCTCGATCGGCCGCGCCATCGTGCGCAAGCCGAGGGTATTCCTGATGGATGAGCCGTTGTCGGCGCTCGACGCCAAATTGCGCGAAGCGCTGCGCACCGAATTGAAGAACCTGCAGATGCAGCTTGGCGCCACCTTCCTGTTCGTGACGCACGATCAGATCGAGGCGATGTCGATGGGTGACAAGGTCGGCGTGCTCAACCATGGCCGCATCGTCCAGACCGGCACGCCGTACGAGATCTACAACAATCCGCGCGACACCTACGTGGCAAGCTTCGTCGGCTCGCCGCCGATGAACCTCATCGACGGCAAGCTTGTCAACGGACGTGCGGTGATGGCACCGCTGAATTTCGAATTGCCGTTTGCGGGGGGTGCCAAGACTTCGGGGGGGCTAAAGACGGGCGCGGCGCCCGCCGGTCGCCCGCGAGTCTTCGGAAATAGCCCGGAACACGTCTATATCCAGACCCGCGCCCCGGTCGCGGCGCGGGGGCACG
>NZ_JAMYLZ010000058.1:0-19962 GCF_040318315.1 Mesorhizobium sp. M1227 | reverse complement strand
GCGTCATCCGATGCTGGCCTCCACTCCAGCCAGCATCTTGAATCACAAAACCGACTGATCCGGAATCCCCTTCGATTCCGTCAAATCAGGAACCGCTCTAGCGAATGACCGGCTCGCCGTGAAAACGCCGGCGCGACGGCGGCGACACGCCGAAGCCAACCTCCATCATCAGCCGCGGCGTGAGCGTCGGCACGGTGCCCATATGGAAGCCGAACGGATCCTCGACAAAGCCGAGGCCGGCCGGCCCGGTCAGCGTGACCGGGCTCTGCTCGCCGTAGACGCCCAGCACCTCTTCCGCCGAATGGCCGACCAGCAGCGTCAGCTGATGCTTCAGGATGCGGCGGTTATGGGAGCCGCGGACATAGACATGCGGCCCAGTGTCGGCGTCGACCGGCACCAGGTAGAAAAAGAACTTCAGCATGCGCCAGTCGTCGAGGTCGAAATGGTATTTGCCGAGCGAGGCCATGTTCTTGTCGGCGTCCGAGACGCCACCGGTCGGAAAGCTCCACCAGACGCGGGTGGTGATCAGCTTGGCCTGGCTGCCGAGATAGTGCGCTGCGATATCGAGAAGCAGCGGATCGCGCTGCACGGCGACCGCAGCGTTGCAGTCGAGGACCCGTTCGAAATAGTGACCGCTGAGCAGCGGGCGGCCGAAATGCTTTTCGGCATCGGCGTGTTTTTCGGGCAGGAATTCCAGCCGGCGGTCGAAATTGCCGAAGCATGGCGTGCGCTCGGCGAAGCGGACAATCTCCTCATGGATGGCGGCCGGCAGCATCAGGCCCGAATAGAGCCCCTCCGTCCGCAGCGCGCCGACGACGGCATCGCGATCGACGCCGGCGAACATCGTTTCACCGACATTGCGCGCCGGCGGAACCGGCTTTGCACCGCGCCAGTGCAGGCGCCGCGCCGGCATGGTGCGGGCCAGCATGAACATCGGCAGCCATGCCGGATTCTCGCGAAGGTCGGAAAGATAGGTCGGGATGCGGGCGGCGATGCGGCGCAGCATGCCGCCGTTTCGTGCGATCGCCTCGAGGCTTGCGGCGCCGGACTTGTCAGGGCTTGAAAGGGTCATCGGGGTCCTCAAAATATCGAGGGAACAGCATCGACGACAGTCGTCGTCACCGCTCCGGCACACCCCAAACCCATTCGCCCGTATCGCTGGAAATGGTAACCCCCGGCCAGATTTTGTGCAATGCACAATAAGCGACGACCCGCCAGAAAATTTGTCTGGGCGGAGTTCCCATAACCGGGACGGTAAGCCGTCACTTCCGCGGCGCGACCCAGATCTCGGCGTGGAGCCTCCTGGTCGCCAGGCCGCGGGCGATCGCTTCGGCGCTGCGGGCGTTCTTCGACAGCGCCGCGGCCTGACGCTTGCTGATCACCAGGCCTTCGGCGAGAGCGCGATTTCCGGCAAAGACGCGCGACAGGAACGGCGCGCGGCTGCCGCGTGCCCGCGAGAACCGCGCCGCCATGGTTTGCCTGGCGGTATGGGCGACGACCTCGTCGATCCAGCCCTCTCCCAGCCGCGCGCCCGGTTCCAGCAAAAGCAGCCAGTCGCCCTTGGCCTGCCTGATGCCGGCGGCGATGCCGCCGCTGACATAGTGGCAGCCGGCATGTTCGGCGACGCGGTGCGTCTGATCGGTCGAGCCGGTGTCGCAGACGAGAACGTCGCGCACCACGCCTTCGACCGCGCCGCCGATCAGCGAGGCGAGCGTGCGGGCAAGGCCCTCCTCGTCGTTCAGGGTTTCGATCAGGACGCTGAGCATGTTTAGCCGAATAGCGGAAAGCGGTGGGCAGCGCCAGTTTTTGCGGCGCACCGCGAGAAAGTTCTTGCTTTGTTCTCATCGATACGATAGGAATACATTCATGAGCAGAGCGATTCGACAGCGGGCGGACAGTCCCTGGGAAAGGGCCAAGATGGAACAGATCGTGCGTGCCGATATTGCAGCCTTCGGCGCTGGCAGGGCCGAAATGGCGAATGCGATGATCGAGCAGAGCGGCATGCGTGTCCGTCCCGACCGCAACCGCGGCAGGTCGGCGGGCATCAATCCGTCCGGCCGTTTCGAGCCGGTCAGCCGACACGTGTTTGACGATGGCTGGAATTCGCTGGAGGAGCTGCCGCCGTTCAGGACCGAGGTACAGGTCGAGAAGCCGCGCACCATCATCACGCGCAACGAATCGCCCGACATCTCCTTCGACCGGTCGATCAATCCCTATCGCGGCTGCGAACATGGCTGCGTCTATTGTTTCGCGCGGCCGACGCACAGCTTCATGGGCCTGTCGCCGGGGCTGGATTTCGAATCGAAGCTGTTTGCCAAGCCGGATGCGGCGCGGCTGCTCGACAAGGAATTGTCCAGGGATAATTACCAGCCGCGCACCATCGCCATCGGCACCAATACCGATCCTTATCAGCCGATCGAGAAGCAATACCGGATCATGCGCGAGATCCTCGAAGTGCTGGAGGCGCGCGGGCATCCGGTCGGCATCGTCACCAAATCGGCGCTGGTGACCCGCGATATCGACATTCTGTCACGCATGGCCGAACGCGGGCTGGCCAAGGTGGCATTGTCGGTGACGACGCTCGACCGCATGCTGGCGCGCACCATGGAGCCACGCGCGTCGACGCCGACCAAGCGGCTGGAGGCGATCAGGCAGCTTTCGGATGCCGGCATTCCGGCCTCGGTGATGGTCGCGCCGATCATCCCCGGACTGACCGACCCGGAAATGGAGCGCATCCTCGATTCGGCACAGGCAGCGGGGGCACGCGAGGCCGGCTATGTGCTGCTGCGCCTGCCGCTGGAGGTCGCGCCGATCTTCAAGGACTGGCTGCTGCGCCATTATCCCGATCGCTATCGCCACGTCATGTCGCTGATCCGTTCGATGCGCGACGGCAAGGACTACGATTCGGAATGGGGCAAGCGCATGAAGGGCTCCGGCCCCTATGCCTGGCAGATCGGCCGGCGCTTCGAGATAGCTGCCAAACGGCTCGGCCTCAATGCCGAGCGGCGCTCGCTGAGGACCGACCAGTTCGTCCCCGCCGCCAAGGCTACCGAGCAGCTGATGCTGCTGTGACAAAGCGTCTCGCGCCAGCCGCTTGAAGCGGCCGCAGCAGGCGAAAAATCCCGTCCGGCCTGTCCTGTCCCCGGGCTTGCAGACGGTAGCCCCCTCCTGGTCCGGTGCCCCGCCCGACCCGGAGGGGACTTGCGGAGAATCGGAGCCGATGCGAACCTCGCCGCACCATGGCTCGCCCGCGTTCCGATTCTCCGCTTCTCTTCGAAATCGTCGAGAAACCCGACTTCTCGTTCGAGACGAGGGCGATGGCCGAAGGCCTTTGGCCGGTGGCGGGGATGGACGAGGCCGGCCGCGGCCCGCTCGCCGGGCCGGTGGTGGCGGCAGCGGTGGTGCTCGATCCCGCCAACATCCCCGACGGCCTCGACGATTCCAAGCGGCTGACGCATTTGCAGCGTGAGGCGCTGTTCCTGAAAATCCTCGGCTCCGCGCTCGCCGTATCGATGGCCTCGGTCAGCGCCGAAGGCATCGATGCCTCCAACATCCTCAAGGCCAGCCTGGAGGCGATGCGCCGTGCCGTGGCCGGCCTGTCAATCCGGCCGAAGCTGGCACTGGCCGACGGCCGCGACGTGCCGCCCGGCCTGCCCTGCGAGGGCAAAGCACTGATCAAGGGCGACCAGCGCTCGCAGTCGATCGCCGCAGCCTCGATCGTCGCCAAGGTGATGCGCGACCGCATGATGTGCGGCTGCGGCAGCCATCATGCGCATTACGGCTTCGAGCTGCATATGGGCTACGCCACTGTCCGCCATCGCACGGCGATCGATCTGCACGGGCCAGTGGCGCGGCTGCACCGCGCCTCCTTCGCGCCGTTCCGGTTCGGCGGCACCGAGGTGCTCGAGGAAGAGGGTTTTTCGGGTTTGGATTGAGCGATTCGGCAAGGTGTGATCTCCCCCCTCGAGGGGGAGATGGCCGGCAGGCCAGAGGGGGTCGCCTCGCGTGAAGCGCCAACGTTCTCTTTCGTTCCATAGGGCGTCGCGCCAGGACGTACCGACCCCCTCTGTCGCCTTTGGCGACATCTCCCCCTCAAGGGGGGAGATTACGCGCTCAGCCGCTTTCGCCCACAGAAAAAGCCGCCAGGTTTCCCGGGCGGCTTCGATGACTTGTTGATGCAGCCGTTCAGTTCAGCTTCGATTTCAAATCCTGCAGCGAGGCGTTGAACAGGTCGGCGCCGGCCTTGGCGTCGATCTTGCCGGCCAGCAGCGCGCGCGCGGCTTCCACCGCGATATCGACGGCGCTGGCACGCACTTCGCCGATTGCTTCGCGCTCGGCCTGGCCGATCTTCTGCTCGGCCAAAGCGGTACGCCGGGCGACATAGTCCTCGGTCTTCTTGTGCGCCTCGGCGGCAAGCATGTCGGCTTCGCGCTTGGCCGCGGCGACGATGGCCGCGGCCTCCTGCTCGGCTTCCTTGCGCTTGCGCTGGTATTGCCCGAGCAATTGCTGGGCTTCTTCGCGCAACCGCCGCGCCTCCTCGAGCTCGGAGCTGATCTTGTCGGCACGCGCATCGAGCGCTTTGGCGATCATGCCCGGCACCTTGATGTAGATGGCGATGCCGAGGAAGATTACGAGGGCAACCGTTGCCCAAAGCGTCGCGAGAGATGTGGCGTCCATGATGCGCTCCTCACCCGGCCACGGATTTGACCGCGGCCGCGATTTCGGCCTTGCTGGCCTTGCCGCCGACAAGCGCCTCGACGATGGCCGAAGCGGTGTCCTCGGCGATCGTGCCGACTTCCTTCATGGCATTGGCCTTGATGGAAGATATGCGCGCCTCGGCCTCGCCAAGCTTCTGGTCAAGCGCTGCCTCGATCGTCTTGCGGGCAGCTTCGGCTTCCGCCTTGGCCGCATCGTTGGCCTGCTGGCCGATCGCATTGGCCTTGCCCTTGGCTTCCGCCAATTCCTGCTCATAGGCGGCAACGGCGGCATCGGCTTCGCCTTTCAGCCGGGCAGCATGATCGAGATCCTGCGTGATGCGGTCGTTGCGCACGTCGATGATGCCGCCAACGCGCGGCATCACCACCCGTTTCAAGAAGAGATAAAACAGCCCGAAGGTGATCGCCAGCCATAGAAGCTGCGAGGGGAATGTCTCCGGATTGAATGGCGGAAACGTGCCGTGCGCCTCGGCGGGCACGCCGGTGCCAGCGCTGCCACCTTCGACGGCGGGCGCGGACTCTTGCGCAAAGGCAGATGTCACGAACATCGCATTCCCCTGTCCATACAGTCAGGGCGCACCTTGCGCCCCCTCTTCGTCGGCCCGGTGTTTCTTACTTGAACACCAGCAGGAAGGCGATGAGAAGGGAGAAGATGCCCAGCGCTTCGGTCACGGCGAAGCCGAAGATCAGACGGCCGAACTGGCCATCGGCGGCCGACGGATTGCGCAGCGCGCCCGCCAGATAGCTGCCGAAGATGTTGCCGAGGCCGATGCCGGCGCCACCCATGCCGAGGCAAGCGATGCCCGCGCCGATTGCAGCTGCTGCATTTACTTCCATGTCAAACTCCTTGTGGTTTCATTGTCGTTGCAGTTTGTAATGACGGTAAATCCGCCGGTGAAATTCCCTAGTGACTGGGATGCAAAGCGTCGTTGAGATACATGCAGGTCAGAACCGCAAAGACGTAGGCTTGCAGGAAAGACACCAGCACTTCCAAGGCCGTCAGCGCTACCGCCATAGCCAATGGCAGGATCGAACCCGCCACGCCAGCCGCGCCAAGCGCGCTCAGCGAAACGACGAAGCCGGAAAAGACCTTGAGGGTGATGTGACCAGCCAGCATGTTCGCGAACAAGCGGACAGAAAGGCTGATTGGTCGCGACAAAAACGAGATGACCTCGATCGGTACGACGAGGAACATCATCACTAAAGGCACGCCCTGCGGTACGAACAGCTTTAGAAAGCCGAAGCCGTGCTTCATGAAGCCGTAGACGATGACGGTTCCGATCACCAGCGCAGCCAGGCCGAAGGTGACGATGATGTGGCTGGTGACGGTGAAGAAATAAGGAAAAAGCCCGAGCAAATTGGCGACGAGCACGAACATGAACAGCGAAAACACCAAGGGGAAGAACTTCATGCCTTGGGTTCCGGCTGAATCGCGCAGCATGTTGCCGACGAATTCATATGCCATCTCGGAAACTGACTGCAGGCGGCCGGGAATGAGGCTGCGGCTCGATGTGCTGAGGTAGAGAAACGCCGCCGCGACAGCCACCGTCGCGACCATGAACAGCGCCGAATTGGTGAAGGACAGGTCATAGCCGCCGATGTGAATCGGAACAAGCGGATGTATCTGGAACTGGTGGATTGGATCGACCTTGTCAGCAGCCACTTTTAATCCCCATCAAAGTCGCACGCGACTCTACTATGCGTTCATTGCGCCGGTGAGTGGCGCGCTAATTCATTCTTTCGGATCGCGCGGATTATCGCTTTGTCCGAATTCTGCCATAAGCCCTGCTGAGCGCATGACATTGAGCACGCCGGCGCCAAAACCCAGCAGCAAAAAAACGATCAGACCCCATGGCGTTGTCCCCGCCAGACGGTCGATGATCCAGCCGATGCCGGCACCAACCACTATCCCGGCGATGAACTCGCTGGACAGCTTGAGCGCCTGGCCGTACCCGGCCGCACTGCCCGCTTTCGCGTCGTCTTTCCCCTCGAGCCGGTCCGGCCGCCTTGTCGCAAGCGATGCTTCAAGGTCGCGCCGGCGGCGCTCAAGATCGTCGTCGCGGATGTCGGCTTCATGCTGCTTGCCGCGGCCGGTTTTGCCGGTTCCGTCTGGCCCATTCTTGTCGGCCACGCAACCCCCCTGCCCGGTCAGACCGTCACCGTCCGTCCGCTTCTTAAAGTCGCCGGCAACATAGTTAGAGGGTCAGCGCCCGTCAAGCCACGGGCGGACGTTCAAGCTCAAGTATTTTTCCGTTATAAATCAGATACTTGCCTGGGTGCGACATCGTGCCCGACACAGTCTCCGGCGGGCCGTGGCCGAATCCCCGCGGCGATGCGTCTTCGATCGGCCGCTCTCGCGCGAAAGATGCAAGGACTGCCCGAGCGCTCAGCTCCATCCGCCGCCATAGGTGCGGTAGAAGATGTGCAGGCCGATCCTGGTCATTTTCTGCATCGTCCGCGCCCAGCCCGGATGGACGTAGTTGGCGTAATAATGGGTCGACGAGCCGACTTCCGGAATGAAGATCTTGCCGGCTGTGACGGCCATGGCGACATCCTGGGCGGTCTTGTAGGCAGCGGGGTTGTCGATGCGCTTCTTCCGGCCGTCGCAGGCGAAGGAAAACTGGCAGCGGTTGAACCAGTTGTCGTTCTGGTAGACGACGCCGCAGATCGAGTTCGGATAGGCGGGGTTGCGGACGCGGTTGAGGATGACCTGGGCAACGGCGGCCTGGCCGCGCACGGATTCGCCGCGCGCTTCGAAATAGATGCCGTTGGCGAGACATGCCTGCTCCGGCTTGGAAAAGACGCTCGCCGGCAGCGGCGTCTGCATCCAGGAATGGTCGCCCTTGCTCAGCGGCGGAATGAAGCGACCGTCGTTTGGGTCCTCGTCCTGCAGCAAGGCCTCGAAGGGCGACGCTTGTGCATAATCGGGAGCGGACGAGGCGTAGGCGGTCGCCAGCACGTCCGGATGATCATTGTTGACCAGCGCGGCAAGCATCGCCGGTACGCCGGGATCCGGCTTCTTGTCGATGCGCGTGTGGAAGGCGGCGGCGATCTGGATTTCCTTGCCTTTGATCTCGGGCTTGGCGAAAGCCATCCTCAGGCCGCTGTCCATGCTTGGGCGGAGCAGCGAAGAGGTGCGCTCGAAGATCGAGCCGGCATTGAAGTTCTTCGGCGGCGAGACGGGCGAGACCTGGATGATGCGGCCCTTCTTGTCGGCACGCGTGATGCGGTTCTCGTCCGGCGTCGTGCCGGCGATGCTGCCCTTGCCGCGAAACGAAACGGCGCCGATGCCGGGCAACTGGACGCCGGAGCCGGAGAGCGAGCCGGTGCTGCTGGAATCGAGGAAGGGCATTTCGGCGGCGTGAACGGAGCCGGCGACGGACTTCTCGACATAGGCGTTCCAGCGGACGCTCGGCGCCTCCAGGCCGGAGACCAGGCTGGTCATGTCCTGATAGGCCGCGACCGTCGGAAAGCCGATCCAGATGCCAAGGCCAATAACGAGGGGAGACAGGAAGGAACGCTTTTTCTCACCGGCGGCGGCGACAAGCCGCGTCAAAACACGTCGATGCACGGAACTCTCCAGAAACGCAACGGACCCCACTGGAGAGCTACAATGATGCATTAACCTTGATGGGGCGTTAACAGCTTAGAACGTTGTTTTCCCATCTCGTGTCGAAGTCAGGCGCTTTTGCGGCCATCGCTTGACGGAAGAAAGATCGGCCAGGCGATCAGCGCGCAAATAGCCGCACCCAGCCAGACGCCTGCCCACGAGCAGAGGAAGAGAAGCCCGGGAACGGCGATCGGCACCAGGAAGAAGGCAATGAAGACCAGGCTGTTGGCAAGGCCGAGCGCCGTTCCGGCCTGGCTGGCGCCGGCCAGCGTCGCAAGCTCGGTGTAGGCGACGCCATGCCAGGAGGAGACGCAGATGCCGGCCACGACCAGCATCGCGACGATCGCCGGCGACAGCATCGGCGCTTGGCCTGACAAGAATTGGGCCGCCAACAAGACGAGCGCGGCAAGCACGGTGAAGGCGGCCACGCTCAGCATGCTGCACAGACGCAGGAACGACCGGCGGTTGCCGTGACGGTCGGTGTAGCGGCCGCTCCAGACGCGCATGACCATGGCGCCGACCTGGACGGCAGCCAGGCTGGCGCTGATCACGGCTGTTCCCATGCCGGCGAAATCATGCAGGAACACAGAAGCAAAGGTGAGCACCGCCACCTGCGGAAAGCAAAGCAGGCCGATGGCTGTTGCGATGCGCCAGACGGCCGGGTTGCGCAGCGGCGCCGGGCCGGCCGACAATGCCATGCTGCCCGAATTGGCATCGTCATGCGCCGGCGGCTGATGCAGCCAGCGCCAGGCGAGCGAGGTCGAGACCGCGGAGGCAGCCGCCAGCAGTCCGAAGACTGCCGTGAAGCCATGGGCTGAAGCGAGCGCTGGCAGCACCAGCGCGCCAAGCCCGCCGCCAAGCGGCACCGCCGTCTGCCTGATGCTCATGGCAAAGCCGCGCTCGCCTTCGCCGAACCAGGCCATGATGGCGCGGCCGCTGGAGCCGTTGACGCTGCCGCCGAGCAATCCGGTGACCAGCAGGGCAGCGGCGAGAAGCGCGATGCCGGGAATATGGGCCGGTGACGGCACGACCAGCGCGGCCATGACAAGCAGCCAGACCGCGGTTGCGCCGAGCCCCGTCAGCAGCACGCGGCGGTCGCCCCAGCGATCGGTCAGCAGCCCCCACGGCAATTCGCTCAGCGCCACGCCCAGGCCGAGAAGGCCAAGCGCCAGGCCGAGTTCGCCATTGGAGAGATGGTAGCCCGAGCGCAGGAACACCGCCGTCGCCGGAATGCCGGAGAAGGTCGCGGAGAAGCAGGCATTGGCGGCGACGCCGATGCCCAGCACCTTCCAGCGATGATTGGCTCGAAGCACCGCCGCTTCTGACGGGGCGGGAACGGCGGCCGGGCGAAGCGGTTTGCAATCTGCTCCTGTGGCGACAGCGGACATAGTTCAGCTCCTGCATGGGTCGGCTGCATTCGGTCTTGACGCGCTCTCTCTACTGCCATAGCTTCGTACTGAATATCAGGAAGTTTTTGACGTAATGTCCCGAATATCAGGATTATTGGCATGCGACGCGTGACATTCGATCTCGACGTTCTGCGCAGCTTCGTTACCGGCATGGAGCTGGGCAGCTTCGCCAAGGCCGCCGACCGGCTCGGCCGCTCGACCTCGGCAATCAGTGCGCAATTGAAGAAGCTGGAGGAGCAGGCGGCGACGCCGATCTTCCGCAAATCTGGACGTGGCCTGGCGCTGACGGACGCGGGCGAGACCATGCTCGGCTACGCGAGGCGGCTGATCGAGCTCAATGACGAGGCCGCCTCCGCCATCCACGATGTCGAGCTGGAGGGTTGGGTGCGGCTTGGGCTACAGGAGGATTTCGGCGAGGCGGTGCTGCCGGAGGTGCTCGGGCGCTTCGCCCGCGCCCATCCCAAGGTCAAGATCGAGGCCAGGATCGCACGCAGCCACGAGCTGGCCGAACGGATCATCTCGGGCAGCCTCGATATCGCGCTTGCCTGGCACAATGGCGCGACGCTGCCCTACAGCCGGCATGTCGCCGACGTCCAGATGCGCTGGATCGGCCCGGAAAAACAGATCGAGACCAGCCTGCGCGATGGCGAGGCGTTGCCGCTGGTGGCGCTCGAAGCGCCGTGCCTGCTGCGCAGCGTGGCGACCGAAACGCTCGACCGCGCCGGCCTGGCATGGCGGATGGCCTTCTCCAGCCCGAGCCTTGGCGGCATCTGGGCAGCCGTCGCCGCCGGGCTCGGACTGACGATCCGCACCGATATCGGCCTGCCGGCCACCGTCAGGGCGATGACGCCGGAGATCGCCGGGCTGCCCGCCTTGCCCAAGATGGCGCTGTTCCTGCACCGCAAGGAGGCCGAGCCCGACCCCGTGGCAGCGCGGCTCGGCGACATCCTGCTGCAGGCAGCGCTCGAAGCGTTGCCGCAGACGCAATCGGCGCCTGTCTTGCGCAAAGTGGCGTAAAGGAGAAGTGGCGCCTAGCGGCGCTTCTTTGCCTTGCCGGCGAAAGGATTGTCCGAGGTGCGCAAGGCGATGCGGATCGGCACGCCGGGCATGTCGAAAGCCTCGCGCAGGCTGTTCGAGAGATAGCGGACGTAGGATTGCGGCATCGCATCCGGCCGTGAGCAGGAGACGACGAAGCCCGGCGGCCGCGTCTTGGCCTGCGTGACATATTTGATCTTCAGCCGACGCCCGGCGACAGCGGGCGGCGGATGATGCGCCAGGATGCCTTCCAGCCAGCGGTTGAGCTTGCCGGTCGACACACGGCTGTTCCAAACTCGATGCGTCCGGATGACGGCATCCATCAGCTTGTCGAGGCCACGCCCGGTCTCGGCCGACACCGGCACCGCCTGCATGCCGCGCGCCTGCGGCAGCAGCCGCTCGGTTTTTTCGCGCAGCTCGGCCAGCAACTCCTGGGGATGATCGACAAGGTCCCATTTGTTGAAGGCGATCACCGGGGCACGGCCTTCGCGGATGATCAGGTCGGCGATCTGCAGATCCTGCTTCTCGAAGGGAATGGTGGCGTCGAGCACGATGATGACGATCTCGGCAAAGCGGATGGCGCGCAAGCCGTCCTGCACCGACATCACTTCGAGCTTTTCGTGGATCCTGGCCTTGCGGCGCATGCCGGCGGTGTCGAACAATTTTAAACGGCGGCCATGCCAGTCCCAGTCGACCGAAATGGAATCGCGAGTGATGCCGGCCTCAGGGCCGGTCAACAGCCGCTCCTCGCCGATCAGCGCGTTGATCAGCGTCGACTTGCCGGCGTTGGGGCGGCCGACGACGGCGATGCGCATCGGCTTGGTGTCGTCATAGCTCGGCTCGGCGTCCGGGTCGGTGATGTCCTCGCCGATCAGCACCTCGCTGGCGGCGACCTCATCCTCGCCGGCCTCTTCGTCCTCGCCGAAGGCGCGCGCCTCGCCAAGTGCTGCGATCACGGCGTCGCGCAAATCGGGCAGGCCCTGGCCGTGTTCGGCCGAGACCGGGATCGGTTCGCCAAGGCCGAGCTCCCAGGCCTCCAGCATGCCGCCCTGGGCGCCGCGCGCCTCAGCCTTGTTGGCAACGACGACAACCGGCTTGCCGGACTTGCGCACGATCTCGGCGAACGTCTTGTCGTCGGGCATCAGCCCGGACTTGGCATCGATCGTAAAAAAGATCAGGTCGGCCTCGCGGATGGCGATCTCGGTCTGGGCGCGCATGCGGCCGGGCAGCGTCGAGGCAGCCGCATCCTCGAAGCCGGCGGTGTCGATGACGTCGAAATGCAGGTCGTAGAGCTTTGCGGCATGGACGCGGCGATCGCGAGTGACGCCGGGCGTATCGTCGACAAGCGCCAGCTTCCTTCCCACCAGCCGATTGAAAAGGGTCGATTTGCCGACGTTAGGCCGGCCGATGATGGCGACTTTGAAGGTCATCCGACCCTACATCTGCTATGCATGTCGTTATCCCAAAACCGCTGCGCACTTTTGGGCGACATGCATTACGACACGCCGCCCGAGCCGCGGATCAGCTCGGACATCAAAGTCGCCCGCTCGCGTGTGTTGCGCGGGGCGCCGTCGTCCGCGGCGATCTGGTCGAACAGCTTCAATGCATCCGCCGCCTTGCCTTCCTTCCAGGCGGCAAGGCCAAGCGCCTCGCGCGCCGTATGGCGCAGGGTATTGGTGTCAGCGGTGAGCGCCTCGACGCGGCTAGAGACATCGGCGAAAGAGCCGTGGTCGACCAGAAGCAGCGCTGCCCTGAGACGAGCCATGTCGCGAATGCCGGAGGGGATCTTGTTGTCGGCGGCGACCTCGTCGAAATCCTTGACGGCGGCGTCGACGTCGCCCTTGTCCGCCTTGACGGTTGCGGCGCGCATGCGGGCGAGCAGCGGATAGGCGCCGTAGCCGTCCTTCTCCAACGCCTCCAGAGCGGCAAGCGCCTCGTCGTTCTTGCCGTCATTGGCAAGCTTGAGCGCCTGCGAGAAGGCATCGCCCGAGCGGTTGGCGCGGGTCTCGTCCCAATAGCGGTAGCCGACGACAGCGGCAGTGCCGAGCACCACCAGCACGGCCAGCACGAGCAAGGCGGGACCGAAACGGTCCCACAGCGCATGCGCCTGGTCGCGACGAATCTCTTCGTTGACTTCGCGGATAAAACTGTCGTCCGACATGGATCAAAACCATTCATGCCCCGGCCGGGGCGGTTGATGAGCCCGCGTTTTAGCGAAATTTTGCCGGCATGGAAGGGGTTCGGCAGGAAAATCGCCTATTCACGAGGCAGTCGCCGCCAACGGCGGCCGTACAGGTCGATCGTACCCGTGCCATATTTCGCCGGTAGGCGGTGCTTCTACATTCCCTAATCAAGTCAGATGCCTTTGCCCCGTTTGTCCCGCGTTATTGCGTTTTCCATTGCCGTGTTTGCTGCCGGCGCGGCTTTTGCCGACCCGCCGGCGCCGCCCGCAAAACCGAAGCAGATCGTCATTATCTCATTCGACAGCGCCCGCGACATTTCGCAGTGGCAGCGCAGCCGGGCGCTGGCCGAGCGCACAGGTGCGCACTTCACCTATTTTGTCTCCTGCGTGTTCCTGCTGTCGCCCGAGACACGCAAGGAATACACCGCGCCCGGCAAGACAGAAGGCAAATCGAACATCGGCTTTGCCGCCTCCAAACAGGAAGTCGCCGAGCGGCTCGAGCAGATCAACCTCGCCGCCTCGGAGGGCCACGACATCGGCAGCCATGGCTGCGGCCATTTCGACGGCAAGGACTGGAGCAAGGCCGACTGGCTGAGCGAGTTCGGCTCGTTCAAGCATATTCTCGAAAACGCGTATTCGATCAACGGCATCGCTCCCGAACCGAAGGGCTGGCGCGATTTTGCCCGCAAGTCGGTGGTCGGCTTCCGCGCGCCTTATCTGTCGGCAAACAAGGCGCTCTACGAGGCGCTGCCCGCGGCCGGCTTCCTGCTCGACGCAAGCGGCGTCTCGCGTGGGCCGGTTGAGCCACCGACCGTCAACGGCATCACGCGCTTTTCGCTGCCGCAGATCCCGGAAGGGCCGAGCTCAAGGCGGGTGATCGCCATGGATTACAATCTCTATGTCAGACATTCCGGCGGCTTCGAGCGGCCGAGCATGGCGGAAGAGTTCGCTGACCGAACCTATAACGCGTTCCGCGCCGCCTTCGATGCGCAATACCAGGGCAAGCGCATTCCGCTTGAGCTCGGCTTCCACTTCACGCTGATGAATGACGGCGCCTACTGGAACGCGCTGGAACGCTTTGCCGGCGAGCTCTGCATCAAAGCGGACGTCGAGTGCATCAGTTTTCACGATTATGTTTCGCGGCGAGGCGAAAGGCAGGCGGCGGTGGGCGGCTGAGCCGCTAGCGCCCGCCGCCCGCCAGTCTTAGCTTGCCGGCTGGTCCTCAGGACGCAGCCCGGCTTGCTCGCGTTCCAGATAGCGCTGGTCGATTTCGGGCAGCGGCTCGCCTTCGAGCGTAGCCTCGAAGGCGCGCAGGCGTTTGTGCACCGACTGCAGCTCAACGATGGTCGACCACGAAGTGAGCAGGAATTGGAGCGATCCTGTTACTCGGCCAAACGCATTGGAAATCTGCTGGAAGGCTCCGAAAGTTATTCTGTGAGCCACAAAGGATGGTCCAAGGATCAGCATTGCGAAGATATTGTCGGCCTGCAGGTAGGTGTAACGCACAACATTGAAATAGATGTAATGAAAATAGAGCCGGAAATAGTTGTGGCGAACCTTTGAAAACAGCTCGGCAGTGGTTGCAGGCTGAGCTCGATCTTCGTGATCTTCGCCATAGACGAGTTCTTTACGATAAGCTGCCTCGACACGCTGGTTCCGGAACTGCAGGCCCGGCAGTTTCAATCCGGCAACCATGACTGAGATTGTTCCGAACAGACACCAGGCCAATGCGGCAACGACCAAAGGCTGCGGAATCGCACCGACGATTGGCAGTTCGCTGATATGGCTCTGCAATTGGATCATCACCGGCAGGAATGCGATTAAGGTCATGATCGACTGGACAAAGCTGGAACCCAGATCTTCCATGATCTGCGAGAACCGCATCGTATCCTCTTGAATACGTTGTGAGGCGCCCTCGATGTGCCGGAGCCTGCTCCAGTTCTCCACGAAGTAATTGTTCATCGCGGTGCGCCAGCGGAATATCCAGTGGCTCACGATGAAGGCATTGACGACCTGCACATTCATTCCTATCAGCGCGAGCCATGAAAAGCTGGCCAATCCGGCATAAAACTCTGCGTCGGTGGATTTAATAGTCCCCGACATCAATCCCTGGATATAGTCGAAGAAAGGCCCATACCAGGCGTTGACCGCGACACTGACCTGTACATTGAAATAGATGAGGAACAGGATGACCGCGCTGATCAATATCGACCAGTTTTGCCACGGATGCGGTGCGTACCAGCTCCAGAATGCATAGAAGACGGCAACGCAAAAAGCAAAATAGAGATAGAACCACAGAAACGGGTTCGACCAGAGTACGGCGATGCCGATAATGGGCGGTGCATCAGCCGCAGTCGGCGGCAAGCCGAACACAGCGCCCAGCTGTTCGCCACCGAAAAACCAGAACAGGATAGCGGCAAGGCTCCAGACGGCCAAGGAACTGAAGAACAGCTTCGGCTGCGGAAAAAACGATACGAACACTGTGGCGAAATCCTCGGTCGGCGCAAATCAGCGGCGTTGGTCAGCGGGCATAAAGTCACACATTAGTGGGAAAGAAAATGCCCGTGCCCGATGCCCGCAACCGAGCAAGACCATAATCATGGCGATTTTGGCGCAGCCGACCAGGCGATCGCGCCGGAAGCGAGCAGGACGGCGGCGGCCACGATCGAGGCAAGGAAAAAGTTGCCCGAGGCCTGCGCAAGCAGCCCGGCGACGATCGGGCCGATGATCTGGCCGAGGCCGAAGGCGGCCGTCATCACCGCCAGCATCCGGCGTGGTGCTTGCGGAGCAAGCTGCCTGCCGGCCTGCAGGCCAAGCGCGGTGATGGCGATGAAGGTGCCGCCGACAAGAAGGCCGCCGAGCAGCGGCCCGGTGCGCCCGCCCATGGCGACGCTGGCGCTGACGCCGACCACCTCGACCAGGCACCCCAGTGCGTAGGTGGCATAGAGCCCGATCCTGGCCGTAAGCTTCTGCCACAGCCAGACCGAGGGGAAACCGGCAAGGCCGGTGACCGTCCAGACCACGGCCTCGAAGACGCGGCCGCCGCCGCCCTGGCGGACGATGGCGACCAGGAACGTTGCCGTGACGATGTAGCCGAAGCCGAACAGGCCGTAGGCGACAATGACCTTCACCAGCGACCGGTCTTTCGGCAGTGCCGGCTCGCTCCCGGTGGTGCTGTTCGCGGCCGAGGTGCCGCCGGCCAGCAAGGCGACGGCGGCAAAGCCGCAGGCCGAAATCACCGCCGACCACAGCCAGCCCGCCGCCCAGCCGGCATGTTCGGTGACGAGGAGCGCCAACAGCGCCGAGGACGCCGCGATGCCGAGGCCGACACCCCCGAAATACAGCGCCTGCAGGTCGTTTCGCCCGGCCGCGGCGAGATGACCGAAAACGATGCTGGTCATGAAGACCAGCACGAAGGCGCTGGCGAGGCCGGCAAGAAAGCGGATGAGGAGAAAGCCGGGCATGGTACCGCTCAGGCCCATCAGGCCGGCGAGGATCGCGGTGGCGGCAAGGCCGGCCAGCATCAGCTGACGCTCGCGGCCTTGCGCCCAGCCGCCGGTGGCGGCAAGCGCGCCGACGAGGTAGCCGAGATAATTGGCCGATGCGATCCAGCCGGCATCGGCCGGCGACAGGCCGAGCTCTTCCATCATGCCGGGCAGGATCGGCGTATAGACGAAACGGCCGATGCCCATGGCGACGGCCAGGGCGATCATGCCGGCGATTGCCAGGCGCAACGGCGAAGCGATGTTCATCGCGGTGCACCATAGGTGCGCCTGCCGGCGAGACAATCCGCCTTTTATTGGGCCAGAAGGGCTGCGCAGCCGCGTCGGCGGCCGGCTCACCTGAAGTGCCAGCAAGTCCTTGTTCAGCCGCAGCAGGTCCTTGGCGGGGCCGTCTCGAAGCGGGTACGACGCGCGGTCAGCCTGAACGGCATGTCGGCGAGTTCGCGCTCCGACATGGTGTCGAGCACCGGATGCGACAGCGGATCGGTCACCCAATTGATGGCCTCGCTGTCATGCCGGTGCGGCTGCGTTCCGATCGGGGAAAAGGCGCCGAGCCATGATAAAATCTTCATCGGATTTGCCTCCTCACTCTGCGTAACCCACTTAGAATCCGCCGTTCGTTAGCGTCTGGCAATTGAGATTTCCGCCGCTCCAGTTTAGAAAAACTGTATGGCTACTCTGAACCGCGTCCATCTCAACGGCTTGCGCGCTGTGGAAACCGTTGCCCGCCTGGGCTCGCTCGCGGCGGCGGCCGGCGAGCTCAACGTCTCGGTCAGCGCCGTCAGCCAGCAGATCAACCGGACAGAAAAGCAGCTCGGCCGGGCGCTGTTCGAACGAACGCCAGCTGGCCTGGTGGCGACGGAATTCGGCACCGCCTTTGCCGCGCGGCTCAGCGCAGGGTTTCGCGAACTTGCGCAGGCGATGGCGCTTGCCGATGAAAGCTCGGAGTGCACGCTGGTGGTTTCGGTGGCGCCGGCTTTCGCCTCGAAATGGCTGCTGCCGCGGCTGTCGCGGCATTTTGCCCGCCATCCGAACGTGCTCCTGCGCATCGATGCCTCGGTGCGGCTTGCCGATCTCGATCGTTCGGACATCGACGTCGCCATTCGGCTCGGCGACGGCAAGTGGCCGGGCGGGCGCGCCGAATTGCTGCTGGCGCAGGAGGTGTTTCCGGTTTGTGCACCGGTGATCGCCAGCAAGCTGAGATCGATCGAGGACCTTGCTTTGACCTGTGCGATCACGGACGAAAGATCGATGATCAGTTGGGAGAGCTGGTTCGAAGCGGCCGGGGTGAAGCCGGTCACCTTCATGAAGGGCGCGCGCTTCACAGATCCGATGCTGTGCCTGGAATCGGCGATTGCCGGTCACGGCGTCATGCTCGGCTGGCAGTTGCTGGCCGCCGACGCACTGGCCGACGGACGTCTCGTCGCGCCGTTCGGCATACGCGCCCAGAGCGGCCTCGGCTATTGGCTGGTGACCTCGGCCAGCAAGAGCGAAAGCCGCAAAGTCAGGGATTTCAAGACCTGGATCCGCGAAGAGATCGAGGCGACGATGGCGCAGTTCAGGTCGCTCGAGAGGGCCAGCTAGGGCTGCCGGCGTCATCAGAGTGGAAAGGTCGGCAGCGCCGGTCTATGTAAGAAACAGTCCCCAATCACGGCAGGCAGGATCATGACCACACATTCGCGCGGCGTTTCCGCAAGCATCGACCCGGTGAAGCTCGACAGGCTGGCGGAGGTCGCCGTCAAGGTCGGGCTGCAATTGCAGCCGGGGCAGGATCTGGTGCTGACCTCGTCTATTGCCGCGCTGCCTTTGACGCGGCGGATCATCGAGCACGCCTACAAGGCAGGTGCCGGCCTGGTGACGCCGATCTTCAACGACGACGAGATCACTCTCGCGCGCTTCCGCTACGGCGCCGACGCCGGCTTCGACCGCGCCGCCGGCTGGCTCTATGAAGGCATGGCAAAAGCCTTCGCCAACAATGCGGCGAGGCTTGCCGTGCGCGGCGAGGATCCGTCGCTGCTTTCTTCTCAGGACCCGGCAAAGGTGGCGCGTGCCAACAAGGCGAATTCGATGGCCTACCAGCCGGCGCTGGAGAAGATCACCGGCTTCGACATCAACTGGAACATCGTCGCCTATCCCGATCAGGCCTGGGCCAAGCAGGTATTCCCGGACGACGCCGACGACGTCGCCGTGGCCAAGCTCGCCGACGCTATCTTTGCCGCCTCGCGGGTGGATGTCGAAGACCCGATTGGCAATTGGACGGCGCACAATGCGGCGTTGAAGAGCCGCACCGAATGGCTGAACGGCCACAATTTCCACGCGCTGCATTTCACCGGCCCCGGTACCGACCTGACCGTCGGGCTGGCCGACGGCCACGAGTGGATGGGCGGCGCCTCGACCGCCAAGAACGGCATCACCTGCAACCCCAACATCCCGACCGAAGAGGTTTTCACCACGCCGCATGCAAGGCGAGTCGAAGGCCATGTCACCAGCACCAAGCCGCTGTCCTATCAGGGTACCCTGATCGACGGCATTGCGGTGCGTTTCGAGGCGGGCCGCATTGTCGAGGCCAAGGCCACGAAGGGCGAGGATGTGCTGCAGAAGGTGCTCGATACCGACGAAGGCTCGCGCCGTCTCGGCGAGGTGGCGCTGGTGCCGCATTCCTCGCCGATCGCCAAGAGCGGGCTGCTGTTTTTCAACACGCTGTTCGACGAGAACGCCGCCTGCCACATCGCGCTCGGCCAGTGCTATTCGAAGTGCTTCGTCGACGGCGCCTCGCTCGGCCAGGACGAGATCGCGGCGCGCGGCGGCAACAAGAGTTTCATCCACATCGACTGGATGATCGGCTCGGACAAGATCGACATAGACGGCGTCCATAAGGACGGCAGCCGCGTGCCGGTGATGCGCAAGGGCGAGTGGGTTTAGGCCCGGGATCTCTAAACGAAGGCCAGCAAGCAGCGGCGCCTGCTGGCCCATGCGGAGTTGGCAATGGAGCTCGCGGTAAAGCGCATCTATGAGCCGCCGGCGCCCGATGACGGGCAGCGGGTGCTCGTCGACCGCATATGGCCTCGCGGCGTCCGCAAAGAGGACGCGGCGCTGACGCTATGGCTAAAGGACATCGCGCCAAGCAATGGGTTGCGCAAATGGTTCGGCCATCAGCCGGCGCGCTTTGCGGAGTTCCAGCGGCGATACCGCGATGAGCTCGACCGGAACGGCGAGGCGGTCGGCCAGCTGTGCGCTCTGCTCGACAAAGGCCGGGTGACGCTACTCTACGGCGCGCATGACGAGAAGCACAATAACGCGGTGGCGCTGGCGAGCTATTTACGTGGGATCAATTAGTCACGCCGGCGGGACAGCCCCCCTCTGGCCTGCCGGCCATCTCCCCCACTTGGGAGTGTTTGGACCGGAGAGTTGTGTGCGTCAAGTTCTGCAAAATGGCGTGGCATTGCGGTGACATCGGCGTGTCCGCCGCGCAGCCCCCGTGTTTAGCGGAGCGGCGGACACATGACGG
>NZ_JAMYLZ010000057.1:0-20555 GCF_040318315.1 Mesorhizobium sp. M1227 | reverse complement strand
CACATGCACGACGACCTTGAAGTGTGACGGCACATATTCCAGCACCTCGCGTTCATCATCGCTGATCCTGCGCAGCCGCTCGGAACCGCAGGCCGGGCAGGCGGCCAGTTCCAGGGGAGAAGCTCGTCGATGCGATTGGCTGGATGGTCGCTGACGCGGCCGATCAGGTCGGCGAGATAGGCCTCCGGATTGATGCCGTTCAACTTACAGGTCTGGATCAGGGTGTAGAAGACCGCGGCGCGCTCGCCGCCGGAGTCCGAGCCAAGGAAGGTCCAGTTGCGACCTCGACAAGAAAGCAGCGGCAAAGGAGCCCCGCCCAGAATTTATCCAGCAGTTCCCGGACTTGACCGACGTCCATACCGCAATACTTCGCTTCGAGTTATACCGGGTCGCCTTGCGCGACAGGTCGCCCGCCTTTGCCCCCGCCTCATGCTCACGCAGAACCGCAATGATCTGCTCTTCCGTGAACTGCTTTATCTTCATCAGTCCGTCCTTCGATCGAGGTCGGACTCTAATCTCACATGGAGGAAACTACCCGTGGCAGGTCAGATTAGGAAATCCTGAGCGTGAAAACGGAGATATTCCTGGAAAAGTTGAGATGCCTTAAGAAATTTTAGTTCATCGAGGCATCCGTGATCGGCCTGTCTGGGACAGTGACTCTTCCTTCTCGGCGTCAGCTAACATCTGACACATCCGCTCGGCACCAAGTCGAAGGTCATCACGGACCGCGGCGGCGGCCGCCAGGGGATCTCGAGCACGAATGGCTTTTAATAGTCTTACATGAGCGGGGAATGATCTGGTGGGCGCTTGCCTCGAGAATATTATGTTCAAGTGAGGCCCAAGGCGCATCCAGAGGCCGCGTATGATATCGAACGTTTCTGGCATCCCCGCCGCTTCATAGATTGTGAGGTGAAAGCGTTCGTTTACGCGGAGTAACAGCTTGTAGTCACTTTCTGCACTGGCAGTCTCCATCTCGCCTTGCATTGCTTCCAGTTGCAGAATTTGTTTTTCTGTCAGACGGTTAACAGCCTCCTCGGTGATGCTTGCCTCGAGGCTAATACGCGCGAGGTAAAGGTCTCTTACCTCGTGCGTGTTAAGGTGGGGCACCATCGCGGAGCGCTGAGTGCCCGCTCGCAGGATTTTTTCCGCGATGAGTCGGCTCATCGCCTCTTTGGCTGGAGTCATGCTGATATCCAGCATGGCGGCCACATCACGAATCGTAAGCTTTTCACCCGGTGCGAAATGGCCGCTTGTTAAAGCCTGGCGAAGGGAGAGGTAAGCGCGATCGGCAAGCGTCGGCGCCTTGTCGAGGGGCTTCAACTCCGAGCTTGAACTAACAACCATCTATTTGTTTCCCGTCTTGCAAACCGGCACGTCTCAGCCACAAATCTGGTTTAACGCAATCCGTGATACGGTTTCGTGCCCCAAACCAGGTCGGAGGACGCGCTGCAGTCGTTATTAAGGCTTTAGCCCGGCAAGAATGTTCTGATAGGCGCAGGCGAAAAGCTTGAGCAAATGCGTAAAGACTTTCGATGCATGGGCCGATGTCACCGGCCGAGCAGCCGCTTATCAACCAAGTTTCAGACATGCTGGAGCTTCCTCCAAGCGGTCCGGCCGAAATGATACGGGCTTCAGACTCTCTTTCTGTCCGATCGTCATTTCACCGCCGAGCACTCGTGTTAGCAGCCGACGCGCTATATCTTGAAATTGACACATGCCATTCGTCATGACAAGCGATACGTCACAATCGCCGCGACGAGGCGGACAAAGATTCCATCGGTGACCTCGAGCGCCAAAGCATCCTTACACGCAGCAATTGACCGATGCGGTGAATCTTGCCAGGCGCCAGGCCAACCGCTGAAGGCGGAGAGCCAATCCTCCAGGTTAGCGGTATTTGAGGTGCTTGAACCCTGGCGTTTAGACGGCAGTCGGCCGCGTTGTTGTACTTCGCGCTGTATTTTTCAGTGAACATATCAATCGCCGTTTCAACTGCTGAGCGTGTCGGCGCGCTGATAAATATCAGCCTGCACCCGAGAGCAGCACCTTGTTCAGGACATTGGCTGTCTTGTGCACCCCAGCAGCGTTGGTGCCTGGTGCCGGGAAACACCTCGTCGAGCGTCTTCCAGAAGCCGAGCGCGGCATCGTCGACGGCAATATCGGGCGGGCCCCACCGGACGCGTTTTCGAAGACCCCTCTCACCAATAATGGCTTTGCTCGTGTCTGCCGGCCAGCGTACTCGTCCCCGAGTTGGTACTCGACAGGGCCCAAGTTATCTCTCAGGAGGACAAGAACGTTGACATGCCAACTTTGTAATGACAAATTACAAAAAACATTAGGAGGCTAAAGTGAAACGATCGGTTGTCGTAACAGCGGGCGGCGGTGGAATTGGGTTGGCAATCGCCCAGCGATTTGCTGCTGAAGGGGACAGCGTTCACATATGCGATGTTGATGACTCAGCGCTCGAGCGGGCCGGCGGGGAGCGCGGCATCACCGCCCACCGCGCCGATGTTGGAAATCCTGGGGACATGGATCGACTTGTCGCCGATGTGTTGGCGCGAGACGGACGCATTGATGTTCTGGTCAACAACGCTGGTCTCGGCGGAGCGCGTAAGCCGGTCGAGGCCTTCAGCGTCGAAGAATGGCAACGAGTCTTCGATGTCAACATTCACGGCGCGTTCTATCTCGTGCGCGCAATCGTGCCCGGGATGAAAGAGCGGCGTTCTGGCGCAATCGTGAATATCTCCACGACCTCGGTGAAGATCGGCCTTCCGCAGCGCAGTGTTTATGTCGTCACTAAGGGTGCGCTCATGGCGCTCACTACTGCTCTGGCGAGAGAACTCGGGCCATTCGGAATAACCTGTAATGCCGTGCTTCCAGGTTTTGTCAACAACGCGCGCGGGAAGATGTTGTTGGAGGCTGCCGCCGCGCGAAACGGTCTGACGTCCGAGGAGCAATTAAGGCGGCGCCTGTCTTTCATATCAATGAGGCGGCCGGTCGGCGAAGGCGATATCGCGGAAATGGTCGAATTCCTTGCCTCGCCGCGCGCTTCAGTCGTCTCCGGACAATTTGTGTCTGTAGACGGGCACAACGAGTGGGAAGGCGATCCAATCTACTGATCGATAGCGTCGGGAATGAGGTAATGGAACGCGGTATCCTCACTTATTGCAGCACAATTTCGCCGTCACAATGCGACGGAAACGGGCATCTAAACGTGCAACATTTCGCCGCAATCTTCGATAGCGCGGTCGGCGTTTTCTACGCGCGCTGCGGTATGTCGTGGCGTTGGATGGGTGCGCGTAGCCTTGGAACGGTTGCGGCTCATCAAGCGACCACTTTTCTCGGAGAGCTGTGCAGCGGGGATGCCGTGGAGTGTCGCACCCGTTTGAACAGAGTCGGGAAGACTTCACTCACCTTTGAGCACATCCTGGTTGACGCCGAAACTCAACGCGTGGCGGCGCGCTTGGAAGCAGTCTCTGTGCTGTTTGGTCTTGAGACCAGAACGAAAGTGCCGATCCCGGATGATATTCGAGCCAGGCTGCTGCGGATATGCGAGTACGAGCCGGATTCTGAATCAATGAAGGTAGTAGAACCATGAGCAAGTCGAACCGCCCGGTGATCTTGACCTGCGCCGTGACCGGCGCGACAGACTTAAATCCGAAATATCCCCGCGAACTTGAGTATCCGGTCACGCCGAAGCAAATTGCAGCTGCATCCGTGGAAGCGACGAAGGCGGGAGCCAGCATCTGCCATATTCACGTGCGTGATCCGCAAACGGGCAAAGGCTCATACGATCCTGCGTTATATCGCGAAGTCGTGGATCGCATCCGCGATAGCGGCGTGGATGTCGTAATCAATCTCAGCTCAGGCGGAGGTTGCAAGTATTTCCCAGATGAAGCTGACGAAACCAATTCGACACCGGCCGCAAAAAGCTCGATGTGGACAATCGACCGGAGGACCCAGCATTTGGCGGATTCCCGGCCGGATATTTCCTCCCTGAACGTCACGTGTGGCCTTCAGGGAACTGGTGCGGGTGAGCACGTATACCTAAACACGACGCCAAGCCTTCGCGCGATGGGTGATCGATTCCGCGAGTTTGGCGTGAAGGCGGAGATCGAATGCTATAATCCAGGCGATCTTCTGCTAGCGCAGTCGCTCGTGAGGCAAGGGTTGGTGGACGGTGAGCCGCTTTACCAGTTCGCCTTGGGGATCAAGTGGGGAGCCCCGGACACGCTGGAATCCATGCAATACATGCGGTCTCAGCTTCCGAAAGAAGCCACATGGGCAGGTTTCGGCGTAGGGCGCAACCAGATGCCCATGCTTGCGAGCGCAGTTTTGCTAGGGGGCCATGGGCGTGTCGGATTGGAGGACAACCACTATCTCGACCGCGGGCGCTTCGCAACGAACCCGCTTCTTGTCGAGCGAGGAATCCAGATTGTCGATGGGCTGGGTGGCCGTGTGGCCACACCCGCCCAGGCACGCGAAATCCTTGGGCTCCGCAAAAACTGAAAAAGGAAAAACGGATGTGTGGGGTTTGCGGTTGATACCGGCAGAACGCTCACCGCTCTAAGGATTGAGGAGTACGATGGCACGTTCCGGATGTTCGGGAAGGAGCGTCGCTCCCGATTGCCAGACTTCTCATTGCTAATGCCGCGCTATGGCGGGCCATGTGCTGGACAGAATAGGCTACATTCCGAGGCTCCAATGATCAGCCATCAACTATACAGCGAGCGGGTCACTCTGGCGCCCGCGAGCCGTCCACCCGCGATCGAGGTATCGGGTCTCAGCAAGCATTTCGGGACGGTATGCGCCGTCGCAGATGTCGATGTCACGGGGCGGAAGGTGAATTTCTTTCAATTTTAGGCCCCAGCGGTTCTAGTAAGTCTACCCTATTGGGGTTGGTCGCCGGCCTGATTCAACCAACGGGCGGTCGCATTGTGATTGGATCGCGCGACGTCACGCACGTTCCTCCGGGGCAACGTGACATAGGGTTGGTGTTCCAGTCCTATGCGTTGTTTCCGAACATGACCGTGGCGGGCAACATCGCTTTCCCTTTGGCGGTTCGCGGCATCAGCAGGCGCGACATAAAGGATCGCGTGGAATGGGCGACCGAGCTTGTGCGCCTGAATGGCCTCGAGAACAGGAAGCCATCCCAGCTTTCCGGCGGTCAGCAGCAGCGCGTCGCCATCGCCCGCGCGCTCGTGTTCGGGCCGAAGCTTCTGCTCCTCGACGAACTGTTGGCAGCTCTCGACCGAAAGCTGCGAGAAGAGGTAGGGCTAGAGCTACGGCGCCTGCAAGGAACCTTGGGCGTGACTACCGTCCTGGTTACGCACGATCAAGATGAGGCAATATCGATGAGCGATCGCATCGCTGTGCTTGCGCAGGGAGTGATCCAGCAACTCGGTAGTCCGGCAGAGCTTTTTCGGCAACCAGCCAATCGCTTCGTCGCCGGGTTTCTCGGCGCCGCCAATCTGTTCCACGGGATCATTGCGCGAGAGAGCAATGGAGCCGTTCTTGCGCTAGACGGGGGAACGAGATTGCCGCTCGCCGGTGACTACCCATCACCCGGAAGACGCGCATCCATGCTCGTCCGGCCAGAGCGCATCTACCTCCAACCGGCGACCGAGGCCCCAGCCAACCGGTTTTGCATCGACTGCCACGTTGCCGACGTGGTCTATCAGGGCGAGATCGTCCGCTACGCGGTAGAAGCGCCGCCTGTCGGCCCCGTCATCGCGTCGTGCCAGCACGTGGTACCGCGGTTCTCTCCGGGGGATCGCGCATGTCTCTCCTGGAGGCCTGAGGATGCATGGCTCATCCAGGATAAAGAAGAATAACAGGCTGACCCCAGAGGAGGACCTTAATGAAAACGGCATCTCTTTCCTAAGCGACAGCTGCGCTGGTGATCTCCTGCTTGTCACTCGCTACAGTAATGCACCCCACTCCGGCGGCCAGTGAGCCCGCGAAGAAATACATAGCTGGAGACTCGGGAGGAGCAAGTCACGATGCTGCTGTCGAAGCCTTCTCCAAGCCGTTTACCGAACGCACCGGCATTCAAGTCGAATATATCTCGCCAACCAGCTTCGGCAAGCTTCGTGCTATGGTCGAATCGGGAAACGTCCCGGTCTCTCTATGGGACCTAAATGGCCGGACCTATGAGCAGGCGGTGTCTCTCGGCCTGCTGGAGAAGCTTAACTGGGACCAAATTAATCCCCTCCCCATGTTCCCGGAGATGCGGCGCGAATACGGTTTTGGGATGAGCTATTTCTCAACAGGCATGGCTTGGAAAAAGGGCACGGTACCGATTGAAACCTGGGAGGATTTCTGGAACGTCAACAAGTTTCCCGGAAAGCGCTGCCTGGCGGACCGGCCCGACTACGTGCTTCCGATAGCACTGCTGGCCGATGGCGTTCCGCTCAATAAGGTGTACCCACTCGATGTGGACCGAGCCTTCCGGTCCCTGGATATGAATCGCGCCCGATGTCTCCGTCTGGTGGACGTCGGGTCAGCAGCCTACGGAGCTGCTAGCGGACAATGAGGTGCCCTATTGCATGGCATGGAATGGTCGGATCATGTCGAAGCCTGGACTGGAGTGCGATTATAACCAGGCCTTGCTGGACATTACCTTCTGGGGCGTGCCAAAGGGGCGCCCGCCCCTCAGGTGGAGGCGGCCATGTTGGCGCTGCATGATTGGACCATCCCCGAGAAGCAGGCGATCTATGCGAAACGGGTCTTTAACCCGGCAACAGTCCACCGTTGACGGAGCATCTTTCTGACCAGCTCAAGGAAGAGGTGCCTACTTCGCCCGAAAACAAGGACCGCTAGCTCCTTTCGGATAGCAAGTGGTGGTTTCAGCATGGCGACGAAGTCGAGCGGCGTTGGCAGGAGTGGAAGCTTGCTCGTTAGCTTAACGCAGTGATCTGAACTTGAAGTCGCATCCGAAGTGGGAACGACGCAGGCACCGAGCGCAAGCTGTTTTCAGGTGGGCTCGGTGCCAAGCGTAAGGGTTTCATTCGCGAAAGTCGCGTTGCGTTGCGTCTCGCGATTTTTATGGAGCAGGAGAAGTGGGCATGAAGACTGGAAAGCTGCGTTTTGCTGTCATGCTGGCGCCGCTCGTGCTCTTCGTACTGCTCACATTCGATCTGCCGGTCTTGACGATGCTCGGATGGAGCTTTTCGAATCCGACTCCGACAGTGCGGCACTACTTGTATCTTTTCGAGACACCTGTCTATCTTAAAGGAATAGGCAAAACGCTGCGTATAGCGAGCCTGACGACGATCTCTTGCATCATCTTATTCCTATTCGGTGCGGAGTTCACTATTCCGAAACTTATGTTCAACAGACTTGAGATTCAGATTGATCCAACTGTCACAGCGGTTGCCACGCTGCTGATACTGTTCACTGTGGCGTCGCTCGGCTGCGTCGCGCTGCTAACTCGCCGCTCTGGTTTGCTGTTGAGCCGTTTCTGAAGAGGTTGCCCGAGGGCCGCGACCTGACCGAACAGCATCGATCAAGGAGATTTCTGCTAAGCCGCGATTTTTTGACGCTTCCGGTGAAACATTATCTTCCAAGCTTTCCAGACGGTGGAGGAAAACCAATAGAATTGCGGTGCGATTTCCCCCCACTCCGAGATTCTGTTTGACCTCGACCGCACGGCGGCACGTGTTGCCGACCTCCTACGCAGCTTCGGGTGCGACGAGGTCGCAACTGGCACCGGCCGAAAGCGGGGTGGTTGCGGTCATCCGGGGCGGAGCCGCAACGGGCAATCGCACCATCGGCATCCGGGCCGACATGGATGCTCTGCCTACCCTTGAGGCGACCGGTCTGCCCTACGCCTCGGCATGCAAGGCCGCATGCATGCCTGTGGCACGACAGGCATATGGCAATCCTGCTTCCCGCTGTGAAGCACCTTGCCAGAACCCGGGCCTTTCCCGGCACTCTGACCTATGTGGTGGACGGCCTCCGCTCCGGCATCGCAATGTGCCAAAGTGTGGTTGTCGAAAGGCACTGAGGGAGAACCGTTCATGGAGAAGGGTTAGCACAATCGGTCTGGATGTCGCGAAACACGTCTTTCAGGTGCACGGCGTGGACGCGGAGGGCGCGGTGGTTGTGCGCCGGAAGTTGCGTCGTGACGATGTCGTTGCATTCTTTGTGTCTTTGCCGGCATGCCTGATCGGCATTGAAGCCTGCGCAACGAGCCATCACTGGGCCCGCGTTTTCATGGGGCTGGGTCATAAGATCCGGCTGATGCCAGCCCTCCTGTATGAAGCCATATGTCAAACGGCAGAAGAATGACGCGACGGACGCGGAGGCGATCTGCGAGGCGGTGACGCGGCCGTCGATGCGCTTCGTTCCGGTGAAGAGCGAGGAACAGCAAAGTGTGCTGATGTTGCATCGAGTTCGTGAGCTTCTGGTCCGACAGCGGACCATGCTGGTGAACGCGCTGCGCAGCCACCTGGCCGAGTTCGGGATTGTGACGCGCCAGGGCATTGCCGGCGTCGGGATGCTGATCGGGCTCGCCGAAGACGAGAATAACGAGCTTATCCCGCCGGTTGCCCGGGCTGCGCTTGTCCCCTTGGTTGAGCAGTTACGGTTGGTGCATGAGAAGGTCCGTGAACTGGATCGTCAGATTCATGCCTGGCATCGCTCGATTGAACAGAGCCTGCGTCTGGAGACGATCCCCGGAATCGGTCCGATCACAGCCAGCGCGATCGTTGCAACCGTGACAGACACCTCCCTGTTCAAATCCGGCCGGCAACTCGCGGCTTGGCTTGGCCTCGTGCCGCGACAGAACTCGTCCGGAGGAAAGGATAGGCTCGGCCGGATCCAGCAAGCAGGGCGATCCCTATATCCTCGTATCGGATCGGGTCAAGCTGGTGAACCAGCTGCGCGGTCTTCTTGCCGAGCACGGCATCGTCATCCCGAGGGACATCACCCAGTTGCGACGTGGCCTCGCCGAGGTCATCGCAGGCTGCGATGACCGCCTCAGCGAGCTGGTGCGTTCTCTCATGAGGGATCTGCGGGAGGAATTGGCTGAACTGGATCGGCGAATTGCATCCTACGATCGCCGGATACGGGAAATCTTCCGCAACAGCGAGCCGTGCCAACGCCTCGGCAAGATCGAAGGCATTGGGCGGATAACGGTGACGGCATTGATTGCAGCTGTCGGTGACAGAACCTGCTTCAAGAACGGTCGCCAGTTCGCGGCGTGGCTGGGCCTTGTGCCGAAGCAGCGATCAAGTGGAGGACGGGCCCGACTGTTCGGCATCAGCAAACGCGGCGACCGTTATTTGCGCACGCTGATGATCCATGGCGCTCGCGCCGCTCTGGGTCGCGCCGGCGGCAAACAGGATCCGCGAAGCCTGTGGCTCGGCAAGTTGCGGCAACGGCGCCATCCCAATGTCGCGGCGGTCGCGCTCGCCAACAAGAATGCGAGGATCGTCTGGTCGATGCTCTCGGGTAATGCTGCCTATCAGCCGGACCTGTCGGTGAAAGCAGCCTGACGGTCCCTGGAGAGCGAGAAGGAGGTCCCACCTCGGCAATTGCAGCAAAATGGCAGGAGATGGCGAAACGGTCACCCCGTCGCTTCCAGAACGTGGTGTGTGGACCGGCACGGCTTCGGCCGATGTCTGGGGGCCGTTGAGGTGGAAGCGGGCGAAAACCCATCGAGCTCGCGGCGCTGAACATCGAGCCGCATGAAGAAGCCGGATATACGTCAGCAGTTGTGACCATCAACCGGATTCAGCCAACCTGTTGCAATCGGGCGGGGTCCATATACGTCCATACATGCCACTGAGTTTTTCCTTCACCTGGAGTTAGAGTGCGCCTCGATTGAAGGACGGACAAATGAAGTGGAAGAGGTTCACGGAAGAGATGGGGTATCGGTTCAGCTCGCTGAATGCCCAACGCCTTTCCGGATGACGGCGTTCACCTGAAGCACAGAGCCGACCTGGCAAGAGCAGATCTGCATGCGCGCGCTTGGGGGTCATCGATCGTCGGCCTGTAGGTGACTGTCGTGACGGGTTTAATACAGGCATGGTCATGAGCGACGGCAGATTGGATCGGTCCGAACCGCCCCGAGGACGAGGCGGTGCAGATCGGCCAGGCTCTCGCGCAGGCTCTTATGCAGCCGCAGGAGCGGCTCAAAGATCGCCAGTCGCAGCACGCCGCTGCCCTTCCTCCACAAGTTAGGGGCCTAGGACCAGTGTTCGCCAAATGCTGAGCCTGTTGAGAACATTCAACGCAGTCCCGGCCGAGTTTCAGCTCAGGCTCTTTGATCAGTCTGCTCTCCAGCCTCATTGAGGCGGCGCTGTTTGCGTCGGGTGGCGGGGCCCATGCCGAAATGAGCCCGAAAGGCGCATGAGAAATGGCTGCGGTTGGAAAAGCCCGTGGCAAGCGCCACCTCGACGAGCGGGAGGTTTGACTGTCGCAGAATCTCGTCGGCCTTCTCTAAACGCAGAGACCGATAAAACTGCATTACGCTCTGTTCCAGCTGTTCCTTAGCCAGCCGCTCCAATTGTCGCGCCCCGATACCGCTGAGGTGGGCCAAATCCTCCAGCCTCAGCGGGTCGGCGATGTGGCTAGTCATCAACTCGACCATGGCGACCAGGGCGGGATGGTGTAGATCGTACTTCCGCACCGGGTCCAACTGCTGCGGAGCCTCGGCCTGCCTGATGCCGGTGTGGATAAACCACTCGCTGACCGCACGCGCCAGTTCCACACCATGATCCGAGGCGATCAGTGCGTGGGCCATGTCCAGCGGGGCCATGCCGCCCGCGCAGGTGAAGCGGTCGCGATCGATGACGAAGAGCCGCCGCTCGATGAGCGCCTCGGGATAGACCCCGCGCATCGCGTCGATGTGTTGCCAGTGGATCGTGAACCGGCGCGACGACATGACACCGGCCGCGGCCAGGATCGCCGCCCCGCCTGATATCCCGCCCAGTGGCACCCCCGAACGTGCAAGACGGCGCAGCCAACCCAGAATCCTGCCGTCGCGATAAATCAGCGGATCCCCACCAGCCACGACGAAGAGAATGTCGAAATCAGTACCTGCTTCCGAAACAGGTTCTGTTTCGAACGCGCCCGAGACCGAGCTCCGCATCCAGCCGCCGCGAGCTGAAATGAAGCGGAACTCGTAAAGGGGTCGTCCGCTAAGCAGGTTGGCGGCGCGCAGCGGCTCGACCGCGGAGGCCGCGGACATCAGAGCATAGCCTTCGATCAGCAGGAAGCCGTATCGATGCGGACTGCCGTGACGATTTTCGTCAATCATCCTGTGGGAATCCTTCCATCCATACATCCTGCTCATGTCCGAAAAGCGTTCACGGATGTCAATTTCAGAAACAGCGCTTTGCTGTTGCCGTGACATAGTCTCGGCAGTTCAAGGAGTTATCGCAATGAAATTTTCGGGCTTCCGCGTCTTTGCTGAAGCGCTTAAGGGGCATACCGGTTGGCGGCCGCTGTGGCGGAATCCCGACCCCAAGCCCTTCTATGATTACGTGATTGTCGGCGGGGGCGGTCATGGCCTGGCGACGGCCTATTACCTGGCGACGAAGTTCGGCCACTCCCGCGTTGCCGTGCTGGAGAAGGGTTGGCTCGGGTCCGGGAATGTGGGGCGAAACACGACAATCATTCGGTCGAACTACCTGCTTGCCGGCAACGAACCCTTCTACGAGTTCTCGATGAAGCTCTGGGAAGGGCTGGAGCAGGAGTTCAACTTCAACGCGATGGTCTCCCAGCGCGGCATTATCAACCTCTTTCACACGGATGCGCAGCGCGACGCCTTCCGCCGGCGTGGCAACGCCATGATGTTGGCTGGTGCGGGCGCCCGTCTGTTAGGCCGGGAGGAACTGCGCGCCATGGTTCCGTTCCTGAACTACGACAACGCCCGCTTCCCGATCAAAGGTGGCCTGATGCAGCAGCGTGCGGGTACCGCGCGGCACGACGGCGTGGCCTGGGGCTATGCCCGCGGCGCCGACAGTCACGGCGTGGACCTGATCCAGAATTGCGAGGTGACGGGTTTCCGGATCGATTGCGGCAAGGTGCGTGGCGTGGAGACATCGCGCGGCTATATCGCCGCCGACAAGGTAGGCGTGGCGGTGGCAGGCTCCTCGGGCCGCGTGATGGCAGTGGCCGGAATGCGGCTTCCGATCGAAAGCCATGTCCTGCAGGCCTTCGTCACGGAGGGGCTCAAGCCCACCATTTCGGGAGTGATCACGTTCGGGGCGGGCCATTTCTACATCAGCCAGTCCGACAAGGGCGGGCTTGTCTTCGGCGGAGATATAGACGGCTACAATTCCTATGCCCAACGCGGCAACCTGCCGGTGGTAGAAGACGTCGCTGAAGGCGGGATGGCGTTGATGCCGATGATCGGACGGGCGCGGCTCCTGCGCATGTGGGGCGGCGTCGTGGACATGTCGATGGACGGATCGCCGATCATCGACCGCACGCATATTGACGACCTGTATTTCAACGGCGGCTGGTGCTATGGCGGCTTCAAGGCGACGCCTGCGAGCGGTTACGCCTTCGCCCATCTTCTTGCCACCGGCTCTCCCCACGAAATCGCGCGCGCCTACCGGTTCGACCGGTTCGCACGCGGCCATGTGATCGACGAGCGCGGTGCCGGCGCGCAGCCCAACCTCCACTAAGGCCGTCCGATGCTAATCCCCCATCCATTGTTGGGCCCGCGCGATGCACGGGAATTTACGTATCTGGGCGATGCGCGGATGCTCGACCGTCCGGATTCAAATGCGGCCGATGCTGAGGCCGCTTTCTGCGATTACGTCTTCCTGCGCGATAATCCCGCGGGCGTGCATCGAGAGTTGTGGTTCCACGAACAGGGCGACCGCTCCTGGCTAGTGGTCACGCGCGACACCGTTACCCATGAAGTCCTCGGTGCAGAGCTGGCGAGGGATGTAGCGCTTGCACGGAAAGGGAGTGGAGCATGACGCGTCTATCAGGTGGGCTGATCGACCGCTCGCGGGCCCTGAGCTTCACCTTCGACGGCAAGCGCTATCACGGCCATCCCGGCGACACGCTCGCCTCGGCGCTCCTGGCCAACGGCTTGCGTCTGATGGGGCGCAGTTTCAAGTATCACCGCCCACGTGGGGTGCTGTCTGCTGGGTCGGAGGAACCGAACGCCTTGGTAGAACTGCGCTCGGGCGCGCGGCAGGAGCCTAACACACGCGCGACAACGGTCGAACTGTTCGACGGACTGGAGGCGCGCAGCCAAAACCGCTGGCCTTCCCTCGGGTTCGACGCGTTGGCCATCAACGACCTGTTGTCGCCCTTCTTCACGGCGGGCTTCTACTACAAGACCTTCATGTGGCCGAAAGGCTTCTGGGAAAAGCTCTATGAGCCCGCCATCCGCAAAGCGGCGGGCCTCGGAAGCCTCTCGATGCGGCCGGACCCCGACGCCTATGACAGGGGTTACCTGCATTGCGACCTGCTGGTCATCGGCGGGGGTGCGGCCGGGTTAGCGGCGGCGTTGACGGCGGTGCGCTCCGGCGCGCGTGTGATACTGGCCGACGAGGATTTCCGCCTGGGTGGGCGGCTTCTCTCCGAGACGGAAACGCTGGACGGAGCACGAGCCAGCGACTGGATCTCCGCGTTGGAAGCCGAATTCGATTGCTTGCCGAATATTCGGGTGAAGCGGCGTACCACGGTGTTCGGCGTCTATGATCACGGAATTTATGGCGCAGTGGAACGGGTTTCCGATCACCTTCCGGAGCCGGGCGACCGTGTGCGCCAGACACTCTGGCGCATCACGGCCAAACGCGCCGTCCTGGCAGCAGGTGCCACAGAGCGGCCCATCGCCTTTGCCGACAATGACCGTCCAGGGATCATGCTGGCAGGCGCGATGCGGGCTTACGCCAATCGCTGGGCGGCAGCCCCGTCCGAGACGGTTGCCGTCTTCACCAACAATGACGACGGTCATCGCACCGCGCGCGATCTCGCCGCCAAGGGCGTCCATGTCTCCGCCGTGATCGACGCGCGCCCTAAGGCGAAGGCTTGCGGTGACTACCGCCTGATCGCGGGGGGCATGGTGACCGGCTCGCGCGGACGGCTGGGCCTGACTGCGATCCAGGTCCACGCAAACGGCAAGTTCGAATGGATCGATTGCGGCGCAATGGGTGTGTCTGGCGGCTGGAATCCGAACGTGCATCTCTTTTCGAATCATCGCGGGCGGCCGGTCTGGAACGATGCATTGCAGGCGTTCCTGCCCGGTGAAGATGGGCTTTCTGGCTTGCTTCCGGCGGGCGCAGCAGCAGGACATCTTTCGACGGCTGCGGCGCTGCGTTCGGGCTCGGAAACGGCGAAGTCAGCGCTGCAGGAGATTGGGATCGAGCCGCGGTTGCCTGATCTACCGCGCGCTGAGGAGGAAGGCTACACAATTGCGCCCATCTTCCACGTGCCAGGCAAGAAACGCGCCTGGGTCGATTTCCAAAACGACGTGACGGTGAAAGATATCAAGCTCGCCCATGCGGAGAACATGCGGCCGATCGAGCATCTGAAGCGCTACACGACGCTGGGCATGGCGACGGACCAGGGCAAGACCGCCAATGTGACCGGTTTGGCCGTGATGGCGGAGCTGACCCAAAGGTCTATCCCCGAAACTGGAACGACGATCTTCCGCCCGCCCTTCACGCCCGTCGCGCTTTCGGTGCTGGGCGGTGGCGATACGGGCCCGCATTTTCAACCGCGCCGCCTTACGCCGACCCACTATTGGGCAGAAGCCCAAGGCGCGGTATTCGTTGAAGTCGGCCAGTGGATGCGTGCCCAATATTTTCCGCGTGCAGGTGAAACGCACTGGCGCCAGAGCGTCGATCGTGAGGCCAGGGCCGTGCGCAGCGGCGTTGGTCTGTGCGATGTGACGACGCTCGGTAAGATCGATGTCCAGGGCGCGCACGCGGGCGAATTTCTCAACCGGCTCTACAGCAACATGATGGCCACGCTGAAGATCGGCCGAGTCCGCTACGGACTTATGCTGCGCGAAGACGGATTTGCCTATGACGACGGCACCTGCGCGCGGCTGGCCGAGGATCATTATGTGGTCACCACGACGACCGCCAACGCCGGTCTGGTCTACCGCAACATGGAATTTGCGCGGCAGTGCCTCTGGCCGGAGCTTGACGTCCAGCTGATCTCCACGACCGATGCCTGGGCGCAGATCGCCGTCGCCGGGCCGAAATCGCGCGCCCTGCTCGCCCGGATCGTTGATGGGTTCGACTTGTCGAACGAGGTCTTCCCTTTCATGGCATGCGCGGCGCTGACCGTCTGCGGCGGCTTGCGCGCACGGCTCTTCCGCATCTCGTTTTCGGGCGAACTCGCCTATGAAATTGCGGTTCCCGCACGACACGGCTACGCGTTGATGGAGCGGCTGATGGAACTGGGTGCCGATCTCGGAGCGACGCCCTACGGCACCGAGGCGCTGGGCGTCCTGCGGATCGAGAAGGGCCATGCCGCCGGCGCCGAGCTGAACGGACAGACCACGGCCGCCATGGTCGGACTCGGCAACATGGTGTCGCAGAAGAAGGATTCCGTCGGCGCCGTGATGTCGCGGCGCGAGGGCTTGGCAGGCGATAAACGCCGTCTGGTGGGACTGCAGCCCTTGGATCCGGCCGGCAAGGTGGTCAGCGGCTCGCATCTTTTTGCCGAGGACGCGCCGCAGAATCTCGATACCGATCAGGGCTGGATCACCTCGGCCTGCTACAGCCCGCATGTAGGCTCGATGATAGGGCTCGGTTTTCTTGAAAAAGGCGATGAACGGCTGGGCGAGGTGATCGTGGCCGCGAACCCTCTCGAAAGCGAAAGCGCGCGCCTGCGCGTCGTGCCGGCGCATTTTGTCGATCCTGCTGAAGGAGCACGTCTTCGTGAGTGAGCTGAGACCCATCACAGCGTTCGGTGCCGCACAACCACGCCTCGCATCGTTCGGGCTGTTGGAGATCCGCGAGAACTCGGATTTGGCGCTTGCCTCTCTGGCACTGCGCTTCGGAACCGTTGAGCCCACCCCGTTCGGTCTCACTCTTCCCAGACCCGGCCGCTGGGTTGAAGGGCAGGGGGTTGCCGCCCTATGGACCGGACCGGGTCAGTGGATGGTCGAGCACGAAGGCCGCGCCGAGCTGGATTTTGCCGCGGAGCTGAAGCAGGTGGCCCCCGGCTGCTCGGTGACCGAGCAGACCGATGGTTGGGTCGCGTTCGAGATCGTTTCGCGGGCCGGCTCAAGGTCTCTCGAGACATTGCTGTCGAAGCTTGTCAACCTCGATCCCGCGGACCTTGACCCAGGCCGCGCAACGCGTACCGGTCTTGAGCATATGAGTTGTTTCGTAATCCGCCGCGGCGAAGCTCATGTTGCCGTGCTGGGCGCGCGCTCGTCCGCCGGATCGCTCTGGCATGCGTTGGAAACGGCGGCGAAGCGGCTGGAGGAAAAGGTCACATGACCGCCCACATCATCGACGGCAAAGCGACCGGGGCGCAGCTACGTTCGAGAGTGGCTGAGCATGTGGCCTGGCTCAAACAGCAGCACGGCATTACGCCGGGGTTGGCTGTGGTTCTGGTAGGCGACGATCCGGCGTCGGAAGCCTACGTGCGCAACAAAGGACGGCAGACTATCGAAGCCGGCATGAACAGTGTTGAGCACAAGCTGCCTACTGAAGCGTCTCAGGCCGATCTGCTTGCTCTAGTCGAGCAGCTGAATTCCGATCCGGAGATTCAGGGTATCCTCGTCCAGCTCCCTCTACCCAGGCATCTAAACGCCGATCTTGTGGTCAATGCGATCGATCCGGCAAAGGATGTCGATGGGTTTCACATTTCGAATGTCGGGCTTCTCGGCACGGGACAAAATGCGATGGTGCCGTGTACCCCGGCGGGGTGCCTGATGCTGCTGCGCAGCTGTCTGGGCGATCTGGCCGGGCTCGAAGCAGTAGTCGTGGGGCGGTCGAACATCGTCGGAAAACCAATGGCGCAACTCCTGCTCAACGACAGCTGCACCGTAACCATTGCTCATTCCCGTACACGCGATCTAGCATCAATCTGTCGTCGGGCCGATATCCTCGTGGCCGCCGTCGGCCGCGCGGAGATGATCCCCGGTGACTGGATCAAGGCAGGCGCGACGGTAATCGATGTGGGCATCAATCGCATCGTGCGGGATGGCAAGCAACTCCTGGTGGGCGACGTGGACTTCAGCAGCGCGGCGGAGAAGCGGGCGCGATAACGCCAGTGCCGGGAGGAGTAGGTCCCATGACCATCGCCTGTCTGCTCGCCAACACGGTCATGGCCAGCTGCCGTTCTCACGCGCTGCCCGCGCCCGAGGGGCTGACCTTATGAGCCCCTTCCCTTCGGGCAGTCTCGCTGACACGCCCGAACGGATCTGCTTTGCACGCACGAGAAAGTTCGATATGGAAAAATACTGCCTGACTGTCACCTGCAAGTCCAAGCGCGGGATCGTCGCCGCCATCGCAGGTTACCTCGCCGAGAACGGCTGCAACATTACCGACAGTTCGCAATTCGATGATGCGCAAACGGGCAATTTTTTCATGCGCGTGAGCTTCATCTCCGAAGAAGGCGTTGACCTTGACCCGTTGCGCAGCGGGTTTGCCGACACCGCCCAGGCGTTCGGAATGGAATGCGCCTTTCATGACGAGACCCACAGCATGAAGGTCATTATCATGGTCTCGCACTTCGGGCATTGTCTCAACGACATCCTATATCGGTGGCGCATCGGAGCGCTACCCGTCGACATCGTGGCGGTGATCTCCAACCACCTGGACTATCAGAAGCTCGTCGTGAACCACGATATTCCGTTCCATTTCATCAAAGTGACGAAGGAGAACAAACGCGAAGCCGAAGCACACCAGATGCGCATCGTCGAAGAGACCGGCGCAGAGCTGGTCGTACTTGCCCGCTACATGCAGGTGCTGTCGGATGAGATGTGCGAGAAGATGTCAGGCCGCATCATCAACATCCACCATTCGTTCCTTCCGTCCTTCAAAGGGGCAAACCCCTACAAGCAGGCGTTTGAACGCGGCGTGAAGTTGATCGGTGCGAGCTCGCACTATGTCACCGCCGATCTCGACGAGGGTCCGATCATCGAGCAGGACATCGTACGCGTCACTCACGCCCAGAGCCCGTCAGACTACGTCTCGCTCGGCCGCGACGTCGAAAGCCAGGTTCTCGCACGCGCCGTACATGCCCATATCCACCGCCGCGTCTTCCTCAACGGGAACAAGACCGTGGTGTTCCCCGCTTCACCGGGCTCGCACGCTTCGGAACGGATGGGATGAGAGCATCCGCAGCCAGCGTCCGGCCCGCACAGGAGCCCGATTAGGTGGTCTCGCCTCGCTCGACCACTACGGTTCGCTGTGGACCGTCCCTGACGCAATCGGCATATCCGCCGCGCCGCAGAGGCCTCGTTCGCGCGATGAGCTTTCGGCGGCCTGAAGCGGCGATCTGGTTGCCTTTGCGATGCGTTTTCCTAAGCCTCATCAGGTGCCGGCGGTGATCCGTCATGATGGAAGGCGAGGGTTTGCGGGTTGAGGTCAGCGGGTTTGTTTCGGACGTCTGCGCCGCATTGTTTATGTCGCGAGTTGCGGGATGCGACTGAGGACGATGCGCAGGATGCCCTGGTCGGGACAGGATGTCGGCAGGTGCAGGCGAATCTGGGTTTTCATCTCGACCACCCGCGCGGCGATCTTGATGAGGCGCAATCGCAGGGTGTCGAATTGCGCGACGGCAAAACTCGAGCGCTTCGGCATCGCGGCGCGCAGGCCCCACATCAGCCAGTAGGCGCCGGCATGCAGGAACAGCCGGAACTGGTTGGCCGTCGCGCTTGAACAGGATGTGCGGTCGGCGGCCAGATGCGTCTTCCAGAACTTGATGTGGTTCTCGGCCGCGCCGCGCCGGCAGTTGACATCCTCGTAAAGCGCCTTGGCCTTTCCACCGGCGAGGTTGGTGACGATGAAGCGGCTATCGGCACCCCGACCTCGACCCGGGCGATGATACGCTCGACGCGGCTCTTGCCCGTCTTCGCCGACGCTTCGAAGCGAGCCGTCGTACTGGTCTCCACGTCCGCGACATGCTTGCGCAGGGTCGTGGTGGGTGCCAGGCCGAGGATGAAGTCGACGTCGTTGGCGCGGCACCAGTCAATGACCTGGGGCTGCAATAATGGCTATCGCCGCGGATCAGGATCCGGGTGTTCGGCCAGTTGCTCCGGATCGCCCGCACGAGGCGGCGCAGGTGAGCGCGGATCTCAGCCCCACTCGGCCGCTTGGCCGGTCGCAACACCGCGCTGACGAACCGTCCCGCACCATCGAACACCACGATCGGCTGGAAGCCGTATTCGTCGTAATGGGCATTGAACAGGCGCAATTGCTGGCCGCCATGTAGGGCGTCAAAGGTGTCGTCGACGTCGAGCACGATCCGCTTCGGAACCTGCCGGAACGAAGCGCAATCGACGTCGACCATCGCCCGGCCCATCGCGACCAGCTCCCGCACGCCGGGCAGATTCTCCAGCCGGCAGATCGTCGATTGAGACGCCAGGTCCCGACCCGAAGGCAGCACATCCTGGGCCATCCTGAAGACCGGATCGGAGCGCAGCCGGTTGGCGTCGTTGCCATCCTCGTAGCCGGCGGCGATCATCTTCATGCGAAAGCCGATCATATCTGCCAGGCTGTGGACGACCTGGTCCGGGCAGCGCGGATCATCGATGCAGCGCGCCAGACGGTCAGCCACCCGGAGCCGCTTTTCCACCTCGGCCAGAGCGAGAACCCCACTGTTGGACGACAGCATGCCGCCGTCGAAACGCGCGACGACGGACTTGCCGCGAACAGATGACAAACCGGTCAGCGGCAGCGTAGGACCATTCTTGGCGGGTGTGCTCTCCGGGAAATGGCGCGGATCGGCGTAAGCAACAAAATCCTACCTCATTTCAACGGCTTGCACCACATCCTCCAACCCCCCATGAATTTTTCAGGTTAGTTGGCAAGCACTTCACCGCGGCATTTGTGGCGGAGCAGGAATTATCCTCATCGACCGCTATGCATCTGCTGCATCTCGCCGCCAGATGACAACGATATAAAAACTGCATTTGACGGAAGCCGCTAGGGCGGTTGAATGTCTGCCTGACCCAAAGTCCGGAAAAGTGAGCGACGGCTTCTAATATCGGGCCGATGCGTACTGTTCCGAACCAAACCACTACATGGCAAATCATTTGAGGTAAGATATGGTGACGATGCCCTCAGCGATACCTCTGACCGGTACCCCCTTTCCGAGGTCAGAGTACGGTCGTCGGCAGCATAACGTACAAGCGGCAGTGGCGAGCGCGGGGCTAGACGCCCTTGTGGTGACTGCCCATGGTCATCTTCGGTATCTCAGCGGATACGATGGCAGTGGTGGATACTTCGCACCGTTTCCTTTGATCATGGTGCCCGGGCGGCCGCCAATATATGTCGTACGACAGTATGATGAGCAAGCGGTTCGTTGGTATAGTTGTATTGATGAGATAGTTACTTACACCCACCAGGAAGATTTTGGGAAAGTGTGTGCCGACGTGCTTCGTCGGTATGGCT
>NZ_JAMYLZ010000056.1:0-20747 GCF_040318315.1 Mesorhizobium sp. M1227 | reverse complement strand
AACCCCCTTATCATCTGGGTGTGGGGGGCTGGTTTTTGTTTATAATACACCCCCTTTAATAAAATTCCACCCCCTTCATACGCGGTCCCCGGCAAACTTTTTGTGGGGGGGGGGCCCACCCCGCCGCACCGCTGGTGGATCACTCGAAGTCCTTGACGTTCTGCAGCGTCACCAGTCCGGCGCCGGTATCCACATTGGCCTCGACGGGTTCCCCGCGGATGGCCTTGACGACGGTGTCGATGCCAAGCTCACCCATTTTCGCTGGAAATTGAGCTACGCTGGCGTCCTCCGCTCCCGACTTGATCGCTTCGATCTCACCGCAGCACGCGTCGAAGCCGACCACTATGAGGTTGTCGTTGGCAATGCCGGAATTGCTGATCGACTTGACGGCGCCAGGGATCGGCGGACCGCAGGCCGAGTAGATCGCCTTGAGATCGGGATTGGCGGTGAGGATGTCTTCGGTCACTGACGTGCCAAGTTCCAGCGTGCAGTTGGTTGCGCCCTTGCCGACGACATCGACCTTGACGTCGCCCAATCCCTCCATCATGCCCGTGACCCGGTCATCCAGAGCCGGCACCCCGGGAACGCCTTGCAGGATACCGATCTTGTCACCGCTCTTGAGCACCGTTTTAAGATACTCTCCGGCGATCTTGCCGCCGTTGAGGTTGTTGGTCGAGACCAATGCCGTCTGGCCTTTCCAGTTGGGAATGCTGTTGTCGACGAGAACCACCTTGATGCCGGCGGCCACCGCCTTGTCGAGCGCCGGCGCGACCGTCGGGTCGACCGGAGTGATTGCCAGCCCGTTGACGCCCTGCGTGATCATGGATTCGATCAGAGCGATCTGGCCTTCGATGTCGGTAGCTGCCTGGCCCTGGCCGGTGACCAGTTCGATCTCCGGATGAGCGGCCGCGTATTTCTTGGCGGCGTCCTCCATGGTCGAGTAGAACGGCACCGGGAATTTCGTAATCAGGCCAACCTTGATCTTGTCTGCGGCCGAAGCCGGCACGGAAAACGCAACAGCGATCACCAGCCCTGCGAACAGTTTTCGGTTCATTGGCATTGTATTCCTCCCTTGGATTGAGACGCCTCCCGGCGGGAGACGCTTCAGGCATTTGCGGACCTGAAAGGTCCCCAAATTTCGAACGGGTCAGGCTCCAACGATCATGGAAACCAGTTCCTGTTTGTTGCCTTTGGTCGGCACCAGTTCGCCGACCCTGCGGCCCTGGCGAAGCACCACCGCGCGATCGGCGAGCTCGACGACGTGTTCCATGTTGTGAGTGATCAGGATGACGGCATTGCCCTGGTCGCGCAGCGCAGCGACCAGATTGAGCACCTGGCGTGATTCACGCAGGCCGAGTGCGGCGGTCGGCTCATCCAGAATGACAACCTTGCGGGCGAACACGGTCGAGCGGGCCACGGCGATCGCTTGCCTTTGTCCACCCGACATCATGGCGACGACGGCATCCAGCCGCGGCAACGCAACTTTCAGGTTTGCCAGCAGAGCGCGGGTCTCGGCGTCCATCCGGCGCTGCTGCAGAAACCGCAGGCCGCGCGGAAGCCATTGCGGGCCAGCCAGCTCGCGACCGGCAAAGAAGTTCTGTCCCGGCGTCAGATTGTCGAACAGCGCCAGATCCTGATAGACGGTCTCGATGCCGGCGAAGCGCGCATCCGCAGGGGAGCGTATCTGCGTTGGCGCACCGTCCAAAAGGATCGCGCCGGCATCGAGTTGGTGCACCCCGCTGATGCATTTGGTCAGCGTCGATTTACCCGCGCCATTGTCGCCGAGCAGGCCGACGATCTCGCCGCGCCGCACCTCGATGCTGACATCGTCGAGGGCCAGAACCGAACCGAAACGCTTGGTAGCACCGCGTACCGCCAGCACGGGACTGTCCGCCGTGACCGCGTGATCGGCGTTATCCGCAGCGGCGCTCATGACTGCCTTCCGGCTTGCAGGACACGCACACGCCCTTCGAGGTAATTGCGCAGCACGTCGGACTCGACCGCGATCACGATGACCACGCCGATGACGATGAGCTGGAAAAAGACATTGACGTTGAGCAGGTTGAGCGCGTTGCGGATAACGCCGATCATGATGGCGCCGATCAAGGCATGGCCGAGGTGGCCGCGACCGCCAAGAAAGCTGGCGCCGCCAATGATCACCGCCGCGATCGTGTCCAGTTCCAGCAGATTGCCGAACAGCGGCGAACCGGCGTCGGTGCGGCCGGCAAGGATGACGGCACCGATGCCGGCGCACAGCCCTGAGATGACATAGACCGAAACCAGCACCCAGGACACGGGAATGCCCATGCGCAGCGCGGCGTCGGGCCGGCCGCCGACGGCATAAATCCAGCGCCCCCAGACCATGGTTTTAGCCATGACGGAAAGAACCGCGGCAACGCCCGCAACGACGAAAACCGATCCAGGCAGGCCCCAAACCGCCTCGCGGCCAAGCGCATCGATCGAATCCGGCATGCCAGGAATGGCGCGGCCATCGGCCAGTTGCAGGGCCAGCCCCTTGGCGATGCTCAATGTCGCCAGCGTGATGATGAAAGGATGCGGCAGCCGGCCGAAGACGTAGAAGAGCCCGTTGATGGCGCCGACCGCGGCACCGCAGCCAACCATCACGGCGATCACGATGATGGCGGGAGCACCGGCATGAAAGCTCAGCGCGCCGAAGACGGAGGCCAGTGCAAGGTTCGAGCCGACGGAGAGATCGATGCCGCGTGTCAGGATGACCAGATGCTGGCCCATCGCAACAACCGAGATGACGGCCGTCTGGGCAAGGATGTTGCTGAGATTGCGTCCCGTCAGGAAATAGGGCGACAGAAAGCTGAGAACGGCGATCAGCAGCACCAGGATGACCACCGGACCAGCGCTCAGCAGCATCAGGCCGAGCGCAAGGCCGGGAACGGCTTCTGACTTCCTCGATGCCGGCAACGCGGCCTCGCCGACAGTCGTGCCGGTGTTTCCCGTTTCAGGCAAATTTCCCCTCCCCGCCGCGGCTTGTACGAGCCGTGTCGTCAAAAATTCAATTCGTGTTCAGGTCCTCTTCTTATCGATAAAAAACAACCGGCCGGGCCGGGTCAAGTTGTTTTTTATGGATAAAGTTCATGATAAAAGGACAAGCTATAGTTCCCAAGGAAAATCCGATGAGAACCGACACCGTCTACAAGAAGGCCTTCAATCGAGCTGCGAATATGCTGCGCGACGGGCAACTGGCCGGTGAACTTCCTTCCGAAAATGAGCTTAGACGGCGAATGTGCGTCAGCCGCACAACCGTCAGAAAGGTTTTGCGGGAACTGGTTCACCGCGAACTTATCACCGAACGCCACGGCCTCAGGTCGACGGGCCGCCCGGTCAGCGACAACGATTACTATCCGGACGCCGAAACCACACCTCGCGCCAAGCATGTCGAACAGCAGTTCATGGAGTGGATGCTGCGGGGCGACACCAGGCCTGGAACCAGCATCAATGAGCTCGAGCTTGCGCGCCAATTCGGCGTTGCGACCAACGGAATTCGCGAATTCCTGATCCGCTTCAGCCGGTTTGGACTGATCGAGAAACGGCCGAATACAGGCTGGCTTTTCAAGGGCTTCACCGAAGGCTTTGCACTTGAGCTCTTCGAGATCCGAGTAATGTTCGAACTGCGTTCGGCGCAACTATTTTCACTACAGCCGCACAGTTCTCCCCTATGGTCGAAACTCGCTGCGCTCAAGATGGCGCATGCCGACCTGCTGGAGCGAATTGAGGGCCGTTTTCATGACTTCTCCGGCCTGGACAACCGGTTTCACCGGCTCATAAACGAGGCATCACCGAACCGCTTCATCGATGATTTCTACGACATCATCACGTTCATTTTTCACTACCACTATCAGTGGAACAAGCAGGACGAAAAGCAGCGCAACCAGGCGGCAATCCTCGAGCATCTCGCCTATATCGATGCGCTCGAAAGCCGCGAATCTGACCGGATTGAGCGGGCCTGCCGAGCGCACCTGGCGTCGGCAAGAGCAACGTTGACGCGTTCGCTTATCGGACTTGTTGAATGATGTAGTCGACCCGCCCTTCAAGGGAACCGACGCATCCTCTGGAACGCGTCGGAAGCAAACGCTTACGCGTGACGGATTTCCGTTCCCAGCACCTTCAAACATTCGCGGATGAACGCTGCAAGGGCCGTCCAGCCCTTTGCCGAAACCATCGTGCCATCCACATATGCCTCCGTTGGAGACAGGTCGATATAGGTGCCGCCCGCAAGCGTCACTTCGGGCTCGCAAGCCGCCAGTGCGCCGACCTTCTTGCCACGCACGACGCCGTCCACCGCAATCAGGATCTGCACGCCGTGGCAGATCGTGAAGATCGGCTTCTTGGTTTCGTGGAAGTGGCGCACCATCGCCTGTACGCGCTTGTCCGTGCGGATGTATTCGGGGCCACGGCCGCCGGCGCAGTACACGGCGTGGTATTGCTCCAACTGCTTCTCCGCGTCGGAAAAGGTTTTGTTGATCAGCGCATAGTGGCCGAGCTTTTCGGTGTAGGTCTGATCGCCCTCAAAATCATGCAGCGATGTTTTGATCAGGTCTCCGGCGCTTTTGTCTGGGCACACGACGTGGACGCTGTGGCCCACCGCTTCCATCGCCTGCTGGTAGACGAAGATTTCGTATTCCTCGGTGAATTCACCGGTCAGCATCAGGATCTTTTTGCCTGGCATGGTACTTCCTTTCCTGTGACAACGGCCGGGCGAGACCTGTACTCGCCTGGTAGGTTTGAGTTTCTAGAAGGGTGAATCGGGGAAGTAGTCTTCGTTGGCACTGGCCTGCGTGATGACCGTCAACGGCGGGTGCGGGGACATCGGGACAGTCTCAGTCGAACGCCAGCAACAAACGGTCGCGGGAATGCTCGATATGGCGACGCATCGCCTGCTCGGCAGCGGCAGGATCGGCCGCAGCGAAAGCGGCCAGGATGGCCTCATGCTCATCAAGCGCCTCCTCGGTGACGCGCGAATGGAACATCAGGCGAAATATGTGGAAGTGGGTATGCTGGTGCGCCAGTGTCTCGCGCACGAGTTCGTTGTTGGCGAATTCCATGACCTTGTCATGGAAAATGGCATCCTGGCGGGCGAAGTTGGAATACCGCAGGCGCTCGTCCTTGCCCTCACGGCGCGCCATGACGCCGGCCGACGTCTGAAGCTGCGCGAGCTTTACCTCGTCCATGAGCGCGGCTGCCTTGGCTGCGCCATGAGGTTCGAGCAGCAGGCGAAGCTCATAAAGTTCGTCAAACCGCCGTTTCGTGATCTGCGGCGCAGCGCGGTAACCGATCAGATGCGTCTTCAGCACCAGGCCTTCGCCTTCGAGCCGGCCGAGCGCCTCGCGGATCGGCGTGTGGGATACGTTGAACTCCTTGACCAGACTGTCGACGGTGATGCGCGAGCCCGGCGCAATCTTCAGCGACATGAGTTGCGCAAAAATCGCTTCGTAGACGTCCTCAACCAGGCTGCTGGAGCGCTGGATACGCCCGCCGCCGAGGTTCGTATCGTCCGCATTGAGTAAGTTCATGGCCTGCATGTTTTGCCTCTTGACACATTGAGTTGCTAACACGATGCTCTGGCTAATGCAATCCTATATCCTATACGATTTTATAGAGGATATCATTTGCGGCGGTTACGAGACAAAGCATGGCGCTAGCGGTAGCCCTGCGGGAGCAGCGTGCCGCCCCAGCGGCCTTTCCAGACATCATCACAGGATGCAGGTCATGAGCCTTTTCGCTGCGATAAGGCTGCCACGCGAAATCCTCTTCGGGAGGGGCCAACGCCACGTCATTCCGGTTGTCGCGGCCAGGCTCGGGCGTCGCGCGCTCGTCTGCACCGATGAACGTTTTGCCGCAACGGGCCAGTTCGCTGAGATTATCGCGGCACTGCGAGCCGCCTCGCTAGACGTACTGGTGCATGACCGTGTGCTGCCCGACGTCCCCCGGGACACCGTTGCCGTCTGCGTCGAGGAAGCACGGAAGTTCGCGCCCGACATGGTGATCGGCATTGGCGGCGGCAGCTGTCTCGACCTGGCCAAATGCGCCGCGCTGCTCATCAGTCACGGCGGTCAGCTCCAGGATTACTACGGCGAGTTCAAGGTGCCCGGCCCGATGCTGCCGCTGATTGCGGTGCCGACGACAGCCGGCACGGGCTCTGAAGTGACCCCGGTCGCCGTGATCTCGGATCCGGATCGCACACTTAAGGTCGGCATCTCAAGCCCGTATCTGATCGCGGCCGCGGCCATCTGCGACCCTGAGTTGACGATGACATGCCCGCCGGGATTGACGGCAATCGCAGGCGCCGATGCGCTGACGCATGCAATCGAGGCCTTCACCGCCGCCAGGCGTGGGACCGATCCCGGCCTTCCGCAGAACCATGTCTTTATCGGCAAAACCGCCTTGACCGATCACTTCGCCCTGCTGGCGATCAAGCTGCTTGGCCGAAGCCTTGAAACGGCATGCCGCCGGCCCTCTGACGAGGACGCCCGGGCCGACGTCATGATGGGTGCACTTGCAGCCGGCTGCGCGTTCGGAACGGCCGGCACAGCGGCAGCGCATGCCGTGCAATATCCGGTTGGCGCGATAACCCACACCGCTCACGGATTGGGTGTCGCCACCATGTTGCCGTACGTCATGAAGTACAACAAAACAGCCGCAGCGACCGAGATGGCCGAGATCGCCAACGCGCTCTGCCTCGATGGTAAAGGCCGGACGCCCGACGAGTTGGCCGACGCGACCATTGCCGAAGTCAGCCGGCTGTTTGGGGCAATCGGGATCACCTCCTCGTTAGCCGAGCTGGGGCTGCCCGCCGATAAGCTCGATTGGACGGCGGAACAAGCGATCGGTATCGAGCGCCTCATCAAGAACAACCCGCGTCCATTTGATTTGCGGACCATGCGACACCTGGTCCAGGCGGCCTTTGATGGCGACCTCGCCAGCATCATGTAACAATCGGGAATATCGAGATGAACACGTTTTCACAGGTTCTGGCTGACGATCAGGGCATCAGCGACTTCCACACAATCTCGCACGGGCTGTATATTGGCGGCCAATGGCGGCAGTCCGCGGATGGCAGGGTGATTCCGGTCGTCGATCCTTCGACCGAGGCTGTCATCGCCGCTGTGCCGGATGCGACCGTGGACGACGCCGCCACTGCCGTTGAAGCCGCTGCCAAGGCAGCCGATGACTGGCGAACAACGCCGCCGCGAAAGCGTTCCGAGATCCTCCGACGCTGCTTCGAACTGATGACGGACCGATCGGAGGCACTGGCTACTCTCATCGCATTGGAAAACGGCAAGGCCCTGCGGGATGCCCGCGGCGAGATCGCTTATGCCGCGGAATTTTTCCGTTGGAATGCCGAGGAGGCCGTTCGCATTACCGGTGAATTCGGTACTGCGCCTTCCGGCACCAATCGGATTGTGGTCGACTACGAACCCGTCGGCATCTGCATCCTGATCACGCCCTGGAATTTTCCTGCCGCGATGGCGACGCGCAAGATCGCGCCCGCACTTGCCGCTGGATGCACGGTGATCCTGAAGCCGGCCAGTGAGACACCCCTCACCGCCTATGCGCTCGCCGCGCTCTACCAGGACGCGGGCATTCCACCAGGGGTGGTCAACGTCCTGACAACCTCCAGTCCCGGGCCTTTGACAGCCGCCATGCTGGCCGATCCGCGGGTGCGCAAACTCTCCTTCACCGGTTCGACGGGTGTGGGTCGCGCTCTGCTGGCAGAGGCTGCCAGGCATGTGGTTTCGTGTTCGATGGAACTCGGCGGCAACGCACCGTTCATTGTGTTCGACGACGCCGATCTCGAAGCGGCGCTCGATGGTGCAATGGTGGCCAAGATGCGCAACGCCGGCGAGGCCTGCACGGCCGCAAACCGCCTCTATGTGCAATCCGGCGTCTACGAAGCCTTCTGCGATGGCCTCGAGAAGCGGATGTCGTCGCTCAAGGTCGGCCCTGGCACTGATCCGGACACGGAATGCGGGCCAATGATCACGAAAAAGGCGGTCGAGAAGATAGACCGCCTTGTCGTCGACGCGGTCACACGCGGCGCGCGGGTCATGTGCGGCGGCTCAGTCCTGTCCGGGCGCGGTTTCTTCTACCCTCCGACGGTGCTTCGCGACGTGCCGGGCGACGCAAAGATGGCGCATGAGGAGATATTCGGGCCGGTGGCGCCAATCTCGAGCTTCGAAACGGAGGCCGAGGTCATCGCACGCGCCAATGACACCGAATATGGGCTTGCTGCCTACATTTACACGCGCGATCTGGCGCGCGGCATGCGGGTGGCTTCCCGCATCGAGGCCGGGATGATTGCTCTCAACCGCGGGCTGATGTCTGATCCGGCAGCTCCCTTCGGCGGCGTCAAGCAAAGTGGGCTCGGCCGCGAGGGAGGGCAGCATCACGGCATTGCCGAGTTCATGGAGGCGAAATACCTCGCCGTCAGCATGTGAGCTGAAGAAGAATGCAAGGCGATCCTTTTCGCATCCGCGACCACGTTGCTGATTTTGACCAAATCGTGCAGGACATTGTTGACCGCAGCGAGGTCGCCCGCGCCGCCATTCCGATGACCGCTGACGTGGCCTACGGACCGGATCCGACCGAGACCATGGACCTGTTCTTTCCTGCGGGCAAAAGAACGGCGCTACCGGTGCACATCTTTGTCCATGGCGGCTACTGGAGAATGTTCTCCAAGCGCGACTACTCATACATCGCGACGACGATTACCCAGGCCGGGGCCATCGCCGTCATCCTCGATTATGCTCTGATGCCCAAGGTCCGAATGGCGAGGATCGTCGACCAGGTGCGCCGCGCCAAGCAGTGGGTCCTGGCCAACATCGCCGATCATGGCGGAAGCCCGGCGGCCCTGACTGTCAGTGGTCATTCGGCAGGAGCCCATCTTGCAACGTTTCTGTTCGAGGGCGAGCATACCCCCTCGAATGTGAAGGCAGCCCTTCTCCTGAGCGGACTCTATGATTTGAAGCCGCTCCAGGATTCCTTTCTCGCCAACGAGATTGGAATAACCGACGAGGAAGTCGCCATGTTCACACCTCTCGCCTGTCGGCATGATGCTCAAACCAAGGCGGCGGTTCTGGTCGGAGCCAACGAGACGCCACCCTTCCATCAGCAAGCCGATCGATTCAAAGCAAGCTTGCTGCGGCAGGGATCGTTGGTAACGTCGCATGTGCTCCCGAACCGCAACCACATGGACAGTGTCAGAGATCTTGGCGTGCCGGGGACCGAGGCTGGCGATTGCCTGGCAAAACTGATCGCCAAGGCCTGCTGACTAACTCGGGTTCTCCAGGCGATTTGTTTTGCGCCACTCCTCGTACTCTCCGCGGGCATCGTCATGCAGCGGATAGTAGCGTTGCAACGGCCCGCCCTCCATGAGCTTCGCTCGCGAAAACTCCTCCCAATCATGATGCTTCTGTGATTCTTCGATCACCTTCGGGGCCATCACGACGGGAAGCACCACCACCCCGTCGTCGTCGGCGACGATGATGTCGCCCGGGATCACCGTGACACCGCCGCAGGCAATCGGAACGTTGACGGCATTGGGATAGATGCTGGTCTGCACATGATAGTTTGGCGTCCAGCCGCGCAGCCATAGGGGCAGGTCGAGCTTTTCGACATTGGGCCGGTCGCGCATGCACCCATCGATGACGATACCGGCCCCGCCCCTGCCCTTGAAATACGTCGACATCATATCGCCGAAGACGCCCGAGCTCATGTCGCCGCGCGCGTCGACCACGACCACATCGCCCTCCTGCGCGTGATAGAGCACGTGCCGGTGCAGCTGTGTCTCCGGATCGGCATATTCTCCTTCGGTGAAGAGGTCCGGCCGCTGCGGCAGGAACTGCAGCGTCAGCGCCGGCCCGACGATCGACTTCCCGTGGTTTTGCGCCACCGGACCAACCATGTGCGGATTGCGGAAACCCATATGGCCAAGCGTGCCGGCAACCGTCGCGGCGCCGATCTGCCTTAGCGCGTCGATCAGGTCTTTAGGCGGCCGCATGATGTCGGAAGTATGTGTCATTGTGGACTCCGATTGAATGGAACTACCAGTTCGTAACAGAACCGTCGCGGCGCTTAAGGTGAGGCGCTTCCCAGAAACGCAAACTCTGCGTCTGGACCGCAACTTCGTTGACCTCGACGCCGAGCCCCGGCAGATCGCCGACCGGGTAATCGGTCCCGTCGAGCCGTGGTTGCACGGGGAAGAAGTCGGAATTGTCGAAGCCCAGCTTTGTTTCGGGTGCCCTGGTCTCGAGCCACGCGAAGTTGGGTACCGCGGCAGCGAGATGCACGGTCGCGGCCGTGCACACTGGACCAAGCGGATTGTGCGGCATCAGGTCCACATAATGCGCCTCGCTCCAGCCAGCGATTTTCATCGCCTCGGTGAGCCCGCCGACATTGCAAACATCGAGCCGGTTGAACTGATGGATGCCGCGCTCGATGTAGGGCAGGAACTGCCACTTGCTGGCAAATTCCTCGCCTATGGCAAAGGGGATTTCGGTCATCGTGCGCAGCGATTCATAGGCCTCCGGCGTTTCGGCCCGTATCGGCTCCTCGAGGAAATCAAGCACGCCGCGACCGAGCTTGTTGCAGAAGCTCGCGGCCTCTGCCACCGACAGCCGATGATGATAGTCGAGGCCGAGGACCACGTCGTCGCCCAGCGCCTCGCGCGCCCTGTTCAGCATGCCCGCGGTAGCGCCGATGGACTCGCGCGGCTCGAAGATGTCCTTGCTGTTTTGCCCGAAGGGGAAGAAGCGGATCGCCTGCCACCCCTGCGCGCGAAGTTCGCGGGCCCGTTCGATGGCAACGTCGCCCTCGGCCTCGTCGCCGGTCGAGGCAAAAGTGGGAATGCGGTCGCGCTGCTTGCCGCCCAGCAGCTCGTAGACCGGCACGCCCAGCGCCTTGCCCTTGATGTCGTGAAGGGCGATGTCGATGGCGGAAATCGCCGCCTGAAGGACTCGTCCGCCTTCGAAGTACTGGCTGCGGTAAATCTCCTGCCAGATCCGCCCGATCTGCATCGGGTCGCGGCCGATGAGAAACTCGCGATAGTGCTCGACCGCGCCGGCCACGGCCCTCTCGCGACCGCTCAAGCCGCTCTCGCCCCAGCCGAAGATGCCCTGGTCGGTCTCGACCTTGACGAGCATCTGGTTGCGCGTTCCTACCCACACCGGATAGGGCTTGATCGCGGTGATCTTAAGTTTCTCAGTCATCCACGCCCACGTTTCACACGCATTCGCTCTATCTCAGTTGGCCTTGAGGGCCATTTCAGTTTCGCCATCGAACAGATGCATCCGCTCCTGGTCGAACTCGAGCCAGATCTGCTCGTCGGGCGCGACGGCAATGTTCGGCGGCACGCTGACGTTGACGATGGCGCCGGACAGGAACGCCTGGACGAAGGTGACGTCTCCAGTCGGTTCCACCGTGTAGGCCTTGGCCGGAATGGAACCAGGGACCGCACTCTTGTGGAGCTTGATCGTCGAGTGACGTGCGCCGAGCACGACTTTCCTGGTCGTCGCTTTCGCCACCTTCTGGGCATTGCGCGGTGAGAGCTCAAGGCGCCAGCCCTCGGCGCCGGTCAACACCGTGTTGCCGTTTGCCGTCGAGGCCTCTAACGGAATAAGGCTCATCGCCGGGCTGCCGATGAAGCTGGCCACGAACATGTTCACCGGATGGGCGAAGACCTGCGCCGGTGAATCGTATTGCTGCAGGTAGCCGCCATTCATCACCGCCATCTTGTCAGCCATGGTCACGGCTTCGAGCTGGTCGTGCGTCACATAGATGATCGTCGCCTTGAGGTCCTGGTGGAAACGCTTGATCTCCGACCGCATCTGCACGCGCAGTTTGGCATCGAGGTTAGACAGTGGCTCGTCCATGAGGAACACGGCGGGGGCGCGAACGAGGGCACGGCCAAGGGCCACACGCTGCTGCTGCCCGCCCGACAGTTCGCGCGGCTTGCGCTCGAGCAGGTGCGTCATGTCGAGCACTCGCGCCGCTTCCTTGACCTTCTTGTCGATCTCGTCCCTGGGGAGTTTGCGCATCTGAAGCGGGAACGCCAGGTTCTTGTAGACCGATTTCTGGGGGTAGAGCGCGTAGTTCTGGAACACCATTGCGATGTCCCGGTCCTTGGGGTCGAGGTCGTTGACCACGCGCTCGCCGATGATGATGTCGCCCGCTGTGATCGGGGTCAGCCCCGCGACGAGATTGAGCGTGGTTGTCTTGCCGCAGCCTGAAGGGCCGACGAGCGCAACGAACTCGCCGTCATTGACCGTCAGCGAAACGTGGTTGACAGCTTTGAAGCTGCCATAGCTCTTGACGAGATCTTGGAGGACCACGTGGGCCATCGGCAACTCCCTAGTGCTTGACCGCGCCTTCTGTAAGGGCGCGTACGAAGTATCGTTGCAGGACCAGGAACAGCACCACGACGGGCACACTCATCATGAAGCTGGCCGCCATCAGGCCCGGAAAGTCCGTCGTATTTTCCGAGAAGAAGCGTTGGATGCCGACCGGCAGGGTCAACTGCTCGTTCTTGGAGAGGAAGGTGTAGGCGTAGATGTACTCGTTCCACGCGCCGATGAAGGAATAGATTGCGGTGGCGATGATCCCCGGCGTCGAGAGCGGCATCACGATCAAGATGAAGGCCTGGAACCGTGTTGCGCCATCGATGCGCGCCGCCTGCTCAAGCTGCACCGGGATATTGTCGTAAAAGCCCTTGAGCAGCCAGATCGCCAGCGGCAGGCCAAAGGTGAGATAGGTGAGTATCAGCGAGCCATGCGTGTTTATCAGACCGATGGCGCGCATCAGGATGAAGAGTGGCACGAGAAAGATCACCGCCGGGAACATGTTGCGCAGCAGCACGGCAAAGAACAGGAAATTCCGGCCGGGGAAACTGAAGCGCGAAAACGCGTAGGCCGCTGGGACAGCCACGATCACCGAAAGGATTGTCGTGACGGTCGACACGAAAAGGCTGTTCCAGAAGAAGCGGAGGAAGTCCTGGCCGACGCTGTTCTGCGGATCGAGCAGTTTCTGGTAGCTGGCGAGGGTAGGTTCGTCCGGCCACCATTGCGGCGGGAATTGTGTCGCCGCGAATCCGGATTTGATCGAGGTGATCAGCATCCAGATCATCGGCAACGCGGTATAAAGCAGCATGAACACGAGGAATATGCGCCCGGCCCACCGCCATCCGTCGACGCGCATGCGGCGACGGGTCTGGGCTCGAGGCGCTGTTTCGGCAATCGTGCTCATCAGGCGCTCCCCTCTTTCCGCTCGTTGCCGCTTAACGCACGGACGTAGAAGTAGCCCAGCGTCATCAGCGTGAGGAACAGGAGCACCGAATAGGCCGATGCCACGCCCCAGCGCTGCCGTCCGAAGGCGAGCTCATAAATGTGGGTTATCCAGATATGCGATGCGTTCGACGGCCCGCCGCCGGTCATGATCCAGGGGATGATGAAGGAATTGAAGTTGGCCACCGCGAGCAGCAGCATCGTCACCACCGAGACGTTGCGCAAGTGCGGGAAGGTGACGTGCCAAAAGCGCTGCCATGCATTGGCACCGTCGACTTTTGCGGCACGCAGCAACTGGTCGGGGACTGTCTGCAGGCCGGCCATCATCATGATCATGGCAAACGGAAACTCGCGCCAGATATTGACGACGATCAGGGAGGGCAGCACCGTGCTGACATTGTCGATGAAATTCGGCGGATGGGCGGCCAATCCGAGGCCGACCAGCACCGCGCCGATGATCCCGAAGTCCGAATGGTAGATCCACTTCCAGATGTAGGAGGCGGCGACGGCGCTGATGACCCAAGGGATGATCAGGACGGCGCGCAGGACACCACGGCCGATGAAGTCGCGGTGGAGCGCCAGCGCTGTGGCAAACCCCAGGACAAAGGAGATGAAAGTTGACCCCAGAGTCCAGATCAGCGTGTTCCAGGTGACTTTCCAGAACACCTGACTGGTGAGGATGGTCGTGTAGTTATCGAAGCCGATGAAGGTCTTGTCGCGGAGTTGCAGGCCAGGCGGTGTCTTAAAGAACGACAGCTCGACCGTGTAGTAGATCGGATAGGCGATGACGATGAGCATCACGGCGATCGCTGGGAGCACGTACGCGTAGTCCGCGCGATGCTCCCAGACCTTCCGCAGCGCGCCGGACCAACCGGGTTGCAATCTTCGGCGAGCCTCGGCCTTGCCGGTCACGATCGTCACTTGTGGCGTGCCCTTTTTCTTCGGAACGCTGCGGCTGCGCCAGCGGCGCAGCCGGTCCAGGTCGTAGGTGTGGCTTGGACTAGAGTCCGCCCATCAGGTCTTTTACCTTCTTGGCCGCGTCGTCCGCTGCCTGGTCGACGGTCATCGCTCCGGTCAGGGCATTCTGCAGCATGTCCGGGATGATGATGTTCATGATCTCCGGGGCCTGCGGCAGAGCTGGGAACGGGATGCCGTATGGCAGCATCGAGGTGGTGACGTCGAGGAACTTGATGTTGTCCAGACGTTCCTTCATCCACTTGGTCTTGAAGCCGTTGAGGTTGCCAGGGTTTGATCCGGCGTAGGCCATCTTCAGCGACCATTCAGGGCTCGTCCACATGCAGATGATAGCTTTCGCGGCCGGCTCGTCTACCTTGCCGCCCTCGACATATTCGGGTTTCAGGATGTGAATGTTCGAGCCGCCGAACACGACGGCGCGCTTGCCGTCGGGACCAGTCGGGATCAGGCCGTAGCGCATGTTGTCGATGACCGTCTGCGCCTTGTCCTTGTCGGTGCCCGTCGCCTTTTTCTGCAGGTCGAGCATGACGTTGTAATCGGACGGGTGCGAGATCATCATGCCGAGCTGGCCAGCGACGAACAGGGGCTGATTATCGGCCTGCTGATTGGTGAGTGCCGAAACCGGAACCGACTTGTCGCGAACATACATGTCGTAGGAGGCTTGCAGCGCTGCCTTGCTTTGCGGGCTATCGAGCTGGACCTGCTCATAGGTCGGGTTCGGCGTCGCTTCGTCGAAGACACCTCCGCCATAGGCCCACAGCTGTGGCATGAAGCGGTACGGCGTATTGCCGGCATTCTTGCGAGCCACGAGGCCATATCCGGCAATGCCGAGCTTGTCGTGGATCTGCTTGGAATACTTGACCACGTCGTCCCACGTTGCCGGCGGCTTGTCCGGATCGAGGCCGGCCCGCTTGAAGATGTCGGCGTTCCAGATGAACGCCATCGTCTCATTGTTGGTCGGAATGCCGTAGGTCACGCCCTCCCAGGTCACTGCCTTCATGGCGCCGGGCCAGAAATCCTCGGTCGAATACCCCACGTCCTCTGGCTTGAGCGGCTGCAGATAGCCCTTTGAGGCGAACTCGGTACCACCCAGGATCTGCAGGCGGACCGCCATAGGCGCGGCATTGCCCAGGAGCGCGGTGCGGAACTTGTCGAGAAGGTCGTTATAGGTGAGGGCTTGTTCCTCGAGCTGGATGTTCGGATAGGTTTTGCGGAAGGTCTCGAAGAAATCCTTGTAGTACTGGCGCAGGAGGTCGGGGTCGCCCTCGAACACGCCCTGATACCAGAAAGTCAGTCGCCCCTTGTAGTCGAGCGGGGTGACCTTGGCGCAATCGGCCGCCGTGTCAAAATCCTGTGTGCCCGCAATCGAGCGCACATATTCCGGCGACCACTTGCTCAGGTCGACCGGCGGTGCACCCAGCGCCGATGTAGACGTCAGGGATGCCATCAAAGCAGTGGCGACAGTGCCGCGCAGGATGGCACTGCCGAGCGCAATTCTCGTCATAGGTATCCTCCCTGGTTCTCCCATGCCGCCCTAAAGCGGTCCTTGCTCGTTTCGATCGCGAGGATGCTTCTGCCAGCTCAGTGTATCCTCTCGATCGCTTGGTACGTTTTCAGATCGTGAATTGCCTGTCAACGCGCTGGATCGTACATTGTTTGCGAAAGCCGTGTGTGATATCGGGCAAGGTATGTATTAAATTGGGGAGCCCGGCCTTGGCCGAAATCAGCGATTTCAAAGCGATGCCACCGGTGGGGACCGATCCCATCGGGGCCTCCAGCGAGGGCGCCTCGCTTTATGAATTGATCAGGGAAGATATCATCGAGGGACGGCTCGCTGCCAACGAACGGCTTGTCGTCACCGATCTCGCCCGGCGTCACGGCACTTCGACCAATCCTGTGCGCGAGGCCCTGCAGTTGTTGCGCGGCGAAGGGTTTGTCACCTTTGTCGCCAACCGCGGGGCGCGCGTGCGACCCATTGATCAGGATTTTGTCCGGGATATCTACGAGATCGGTGTTCTGATCGAGCCAGCCCTGACACGATGGTTTGTGAATATGGCTACCGGCGAGGACATCGCCGAACTCGAACGTCTCCAAGGCCTGATCGAAGAGAACAACTTCGCCGACACATTCAGGCACAGTGAGCTGGATACCGCTTTCCACACCGTGATGTACCAGCGGCACTACAACCGCCACGCCGCCGAGCTTTGGTGGAAGCACCGCGAAGTGCTGCGAGCCGTGAGCCGTCGTTTCAATTTCACGCTGGCGCGACGTGCCGCGATCATGCGCGAGCACCGCGAACTCATCGCGCTTGTGAAGGCGGGAGAGGCCGACAAGGCGGCCGAACTCGTTTCCCGCCATGTCGAGGGTTCGGGCCGGCATATTCTCGAACAGATGCGAGCGCGCAACGCCGCTCGGGCCGGATAGAATGTCCAGTCCAGAACATCGTTAGCTGACCATTTCCAGGCAAAGGTAGTTGAGATGAAAATCACGAGCATTCGGCCGTGGCTGATCAAGTCCGGTGCTTCTTACTGGGGAGAGTTCCTGTTCGTCGAAGTGACGACCGACGAGGGAGTGAGCGGCTGGGGAGAGATCACCACCACGACAAGGCTCGCCAACCGCGCTCTCTGCACGATCCTGCGGCAGATCGGCGTCGCCGTGACAGGCGAGGATCCGGCGCGTATCGAGCATCTCTGGCACAAGATCTTCCGCAGCTTCACCTACATGGGAAGCCGCGGCGCCGCTGTCGAATGCGTGAGCGCCATCGATATTGCCCTCTGGGACATCCGGGGCAAAGTCCTTGGCAAGCCGATTTACGAGTTGCTTGGCGGGCCGGTACGCGATGAAATCGCGCTCTACACCCATCCCAACCAGGCCAAATTCACCAGCAAGGAGGCTGTGGTCCGCGAAATTCTAGACATTGTCGAGTCCGGACACACTGCGCTCAAGTTCGATCCCTACCCCCACCAGGGCCGCAGCGCCGATGGCCTGCCCCGCGAACAGCGAGACGGCTACCTCGATGGCAGCATGACCCGCAAGGACGAGCGCGAAGCCGCCGACCTCACGGCTCTGATCCGCGAAACGGCAGGACCCGATGTCGACATTCTCATCGATGCGCACGGCCGCTTCGACGTCCCCACCGCCATTCGCCTCTGTCGGAGCCTCGAGGAGGCCGGCCAGATCGACTGGTTTGAGGAACCCTGCCCGCCCGAGAGCCTTAACGCCCTCAAGCAGGTGCGTGAGAAGGTCAATACCGCCATCTCGTGGGGCGAGCGCGGCCACACGAAGTGGGATTTCGTGCCGGTACTCGAGAACAGGCTCGCCGACTACATCATGCCCGACGTTACCTGGACCGGCGGCATTACCGAACTCAAGAAGATTTCTGCGCTGTGCGAAGCCTACTACGTGCCGGTCTCGCCACATGACGCCGCGGGACCGATCAACGTGGTTGCGGGAGCGCAGGTGATGATGACCGTCCCCAATTTCTACAAACTCGAAACATCGGAGTGCAACCTGGGCAAATACGATCACCTGATCGACAGACCACTCGACATTTCGAACGGCAGCCTCAAGCTGTCGTCGAAGCCTGGTCTCGGTATTCAGATGGACCGCGACTACCTGCAGGCCTACGAGATTGAGTTGGGCTAGCAAGACCAAATGCCGGCCCAGGGTGCGGGACGACAAGCCGAAAACGAGGATAAGTCATGGCAAAGAGAGGTGGCGCCGACGAAGCGCTCAATCGGGTAAACGCGAACTCCAAGCCATCCCAGCTTCGCATCACCGACATGCGGGTAGCCGAAATCGTCGGCGCGCCGTTCACCTCGACCCTGCTCAAGATTTACACCAACCAGGGCATCGTCGGGCTTGGCGAGGTGCGCGACGGCGCCAGTGCCACCTACGCGCTGATGCTGAAGAGCCGGCTGCTTGGCGAGAACCCTTGCGACATCGACCGCCTGTTTCGCCGGATCAAGCAGTTCGGTGGCCATGGCCGGCAAGGCGGCGGCGTCTCGGCGGTCGAGATCGCGTTGTGGGATCTCGCCGGCAAGGCCTATGGCGTTCCCATCTACCAGATGCTCGGCGGCCGGTTTCGGGAGAAGGTGCGCGTCTATTGCGACACCGACGCTACCGTGCCGAGCGGCACCGAGACCGGCAAGCGCCTCAAGCAGCGCATGGCGCTCGGCTTCACCTTCCTCAAGATGGATCTGGGGCTGATGCAGATCGCGGATGTACCCGGTGCGGTCGTCTCCCCTGCTGGTTCACTTGAAGGGTACCGCATCCATCCCGGCCGCGGCCCGGTCAAGACCATGGAGGAGCGGCGCGCCCGCAATGCCGCTTACGATTTGCATAACGTCCCCCATCCGTTTACCGGCCTCCACTTTTCCGACAAGGGCCTCGACCTGCTTGAACAGTACATTGCCGAGGTTCGCGATGTTATCGGCATGGATATTCCGCTCGCCATTGACCATGTCGGCCACATCTCGCTGCAGAACGGCATTCGGCTCGCCAGGCGGATTGAAAAATACGTGCCGGCCTGGCTCGAGGATGTGATCCCATGGCAGTACACCGAGCAGTTCCGGCAACTGCAGGCCGCCACTACGGTGCCGATCTGCACCGGCGAGGACATCTACCTTAAGGAAGGCTTCGAGCCTCTGCTCAAGAGCGGCGGCCTTTCCATTATCCACCCGGACCTGCTCACCAGCGGGGGCATCCTCGAGAGCAAGAAGATCGGCGACATGGCCCAGGACCACGGCATCGCAATGGCCATCCATATGGCCGAAAGTCCAATCGCCGCAATGGCCGCGGCACATGTCGCGACCGCGACCGAAAACTTCATGGCGCTCGAATACCACTCTGCCGATGTCGACTGGTGGGACGATATCGTCACCGGCCTTCCCAAGCCGCTCGTGAAGGACGGCTTTATCACTGTTCCGGACAAACCTGGCCTGGGGATTGACGACGTCGTCGACGAGGTGATCTCGCAGCATCTGCAGCCGGGTGTCACCGGCATCTGGCAGCCCACGGATCATTGGGACGACGAGTATTCCTGGGACCGTATCTGGAGCTGAGGCGAAAAGAACCGAAGATGAAGATCACCGATCTCCGCTGCGCCGTCATCGGCAAACACCCAATAGTCCGCATCGTTACCGACGAGGGCCTCTATGGCCTTGGCGAAGTCGAGTTCACCAAGACCTATCTCAAGCCTTGGGTGCTGCATTTCCGTGAGGCGCTGATCGGCGAGGACCCTACCGATGTCGAGCGGGTGATGCTGAAGATCCGCCAACGCGGCTCTTTCAAGCCCTATGGCGCGGCGGTAAGCGCTATCGAGCATGCGCTGTGGGACATAGCCGGCAAGGCCGCAGGCGTGCCGGCCTACAAACTGCTCGGCGGCAAGGTGCGCGACAAGGTGCGCGTCTATAACGGCTCGATCCGCCAGAAGCGAACGGGGAACCGGCCGGAGGATTACGCCGCTGACGTGAAATGGATGATGGAGCAGCCGCAGAATTTCTTCATGATCAAGCAGGGAATCTCGTTCCATTCCAACATGAAGGACACCATCGAGGGCTTTCACTACGGCGTGACGCAGAAGAAGGCCGGCTATCACGGTGCCATGGACCAGGGCGTGATCAGCGAGCGCGGTTTCAACCATATGCTCGACTGCGTGATGGCGATGAAGGAAGTGCTGGGCGACAAGGTCAGCCTGGCGCTCGACTGCGGCCCGGGCTGGATGCTGCCCGATGCGATCAAGTTCGCTCGCGCGGTCGAGAAGTACAATTTGATGTGGCTCGAGGACATGCTGACCGGCGACTATGTGCCGTGGGTCAATCCGCAGGCCTATCGGGAGTTGACCACCTCCACCTCGACGCCAATCCATACCGGCGAGCAGATATACCTGCGGCACAATTTCAAGGAGCTGATCGAAACGCAGGCGGTGCGCGTCATCGGCCCCGATCCAGCCGATATTGGCGGCATTGCCGAGCTCAAATGGGTCGCCGAGCACGCCTATATGCACTCGATCCTGATGGCACCGCACGGCACCGCGAACGGCCTTCTGGGCCTCGGCGCGCTGATCAATGTCTGCGCCACCCTGCCCGCCAACTACATCGCGTTCGAATGCCCGAGCGCCTCCGACCCCTGGTGGGAGGACCTCGTAATCGGCCTGCCGTCGCAGATCGTGAAGGACAGCATGGTGGACCTGCTGGAAGCGCCGGGGCTGGGCCTCGATATCGACGCCGAAGCAGCCAGGAAATATCTCCGGGACGAGGATGCAGGCTTCTTCGACTGAACCATCCTTCTTGCGCCACCCTGCACTGCGCGGACTGCTTCACGCAACCTGTCATCCGGAATGACCGTTTCGGGCCGGGGAACGAACCCGCTGCGCGGGATGGGCGCATGGGGTGAGGTAGAGATCAAGAACCGGTCGTCGCGCTCGCGTTGAGCGTCGTTCGGCTCGAGCAGAGCATGGCG
>NZ_JAMYLZ010000055.1:0-21656 GCF_040318315.1 Mesorhizobium sp. M1227 | reverse complement strand
CAATTTGCCGAGGTCAGCGCCAACGGAAGTCTCCCTCCCCCTTGTGGGGAGGGGTTAGGGGTGGGGGTACGTCGTAGAGCGAAAGCCTCGGCTTTCCATCTGCAATAGCCCTGCCCATTGTGGGGGGAGATCAGCAGTTTCAGTCGTCCGCTTAGCTTTTGGCCGCCGCGAGCTTGTCTTGTGTCCTGGTCTCGAAATCGCTGGCGTCATGGCGCTCGTGCAGCTGCATCGAAGGCTCGCCGAAGGTGCGGTTGACCATGCGGCCGCGCTTGACCGCCGGCCGCGCGTCGATGGCGTCGGCCCAGCGCTGCACGTTCTTGTATTGCTCCACCTGCAGGAACTCGCCGGAATCGTCATACATACGGCCTTTGGCCAGCCCGCCATACCAGGGCCACACCGCAATGTCGGCAATCGTATAGTCGTTGCCGCCTAAATACTCGCTTTCGGCGAGGCGTCGGTCGAGCACGTCCATCTGCCGCTTGGTTTCCATGGCGAAGCGGTCGATGGCATATTCGATCTTCGTCGGCGCATAGGCGTAGAAATGGCCGAAGCCGCCACCGAGATAGGGCGCCGAGCCCATCTGCCAGAACAGCCATGACAGCGTCTCGGCGCGAGCCGGCTGCTCCGTCGGCAGGAATTCGTCGAATTTTTCGGCGAGGTAGAGCAGGATCGAGCCGGATTCGAAGATGCGGACCGGCTTTTTCCCACTGCGATCCATCATGGCCGGGATCTTCGAGTTGGGGTTGACCTCGACGAAGCCGCTGCCGAACTGGTCGCCGTCGTTGATCCTGATAAGCCAGGCGTCGTATTCGGCGCCGCTGTGGCCGAGCGCCAGAAGTTCCTCCAGCATGATCGTCACCTTGACGCCGTTCGGTGTCGCCAGCGAATAAAGCTGCAGCGGATGCTTGCCGACCGGCAGTTTCTTGTCATGCGTCGGGCCGGCGATCGGCCGGTTGATGCTGGCGAAAGCGCCGCCATTTGCCTTGTTCCAGGTCCAGACTTTTGGCGGGGTGTATTGGTCCGTTGCGTAGTCGTTCATTTGGGAGGCCTTTGGAAGGGTTGGGTTGGGAGGATATCAGATATCAACGTGGGCAATGGCGGAGGAACTTTGCATAGGGCAGCTTGGGATAGCCGTAGGTACAGATAGGGCTGCCGGCGCTGTTGCAAAACCCCGGCGCGAACGGCGCGGCGCCGGTCCACGCCAAAGCCGGCGCCACCTCTTGCGCCTGATCACCTGCGCCATACCTATAGCCCATATCAGCTGCGAACATTGCCAGGAACCAAAGCATGAATATCGAACCCCTTTTGCGATCCATCGTGGCCGTCCGCGCCACCGTGCCAGAGGACGCCTTCACGGCAAATACACTTGGCACCCGCCGTGAGGGCAGTGGCGTGGTCATCCGCGGCGACGGGCTGGTACTCACCATCGGCTATCTCATCACCGAGGCCGAGGAGGTCTGGCTGGCCGACCAGGACGGGCGCGTGGTTCCCGCCCATGCGCTCGCCTACGACCAGGAGTCGGGCTTCGGCCTGGTGCAGGCGCTGGCGCCGCTCGGGCTGCCCGCCATTGCGCTCGGCGATGCGTCCAGGGCCAAGATCGGCGATCCCGTCGTGCTCGCCGACGGCGTCGGCCGCTCCGTGCGGGCGCGGATCGTCACCAAGCAGGAATTCGCCGGCTATTGGGAATATCTGCTCGACGAGGCGATCTTCACGGCGCCGGCTCACCCCTCATGGGGCGGCGCCGGCCTCATCGGCGCGGATGGCAGGCTGCTCGGCATCGGTTCACTGCGCCTGCAGATGAGCCGCAACGGCGAGGTCGCCGACATCAACATGGTGGTGCCGATCGATCTTCTGCCGCCCATCCTCGACGATCTGCTGACGCGCGGGCAGGTCGCCAGGCCGCCGCGGCCGTGGCTCGGCGCCTTCTCGGCCGAGAGCGACGGCAAGGTCGTGGTGATGAGCGTCGCCGAGGGCGGTCCAGCCGCCCAGGCGGGCCTTCGCCAAGGCGATGTCATCTCGGATGTCCGCGACACGGCGGTCGATGGGCTTGCCGATTTTTATCGCAAGCTTTGGAAGAGCGGCCCGGCGGGTGCCGAGATCCCGCTCCGGGTGCTGCGCGATGGCCGCGAAACCTGGCTGCGCGTCAAGTCCGCCGATCGCAACAGCCTGCTGTGGAAGCCGCCGCTGCAGTGAGGCAACCGAAACCTCTCACTCTCCGCAAGCGCTGAAGCCAGTGCCCGGGGTCCATTCCGCAAATGGGATGACCTTGCCTTCGACCGATACGGTCGCTTGCCTGGTGCTGCCGTCCGCCAGCTTCTTGCTGCTTTTGCCCTTGCCGGTCAGCACATTGTAGTCGCAGTCGCCGGCAACATTGTCGTCCATGTAATCCCAATAATCGTAGGCAAAACCGGCGACGACGAACGTGCCGTTGCGCCAGGCGAGCGTCAGCGTCTTATTGGTCCGCTCGCTGCCGATCTCCATCGCCGGAACATAGAGCTTGATCGAACCGTTGGGGAGCGCGGTGAGTTCGGGCTCGGTGTCGGATGTGGCGGGGCCCGGCCGGTCATAATCCTTCCATTCGCCGTAAATCTGTTCATGCACGACCCCGGCAGGTTTTAGAAAATCGCCATCGCGATCCTTGAGGAAAAAATACATGTCCATGGGATGGCCGGGCTCGGTCTCCACGATCATCGCCAGATCGGCGGCGCCGTCGCCGTTCCAGTCGCCGGTCGCCGCCGTGATGATCTTCTGCGTCTCGATCGGTTCTGCCAGGGCGGCGGCCGGCAGCAGCAGGACCAGACCGAATATTGTCGATCGCATGTAGATCCCCTCGCGCTTGGGCAGGCCTGAGAGCATGCTTCTCAGGAGGCCCGGCTCTGCCGCGTCTCGGAACGGCTCGTCTCGTTGAGCAGCCGGCAGAGCGAAACCGCTTCACGACGGCTCAGGCCGATCAGCGCGATTTGCGAAAATTGCGCCGGCAGATCGTGAACGATGTCCCACACCATCCATCGGCCGTTCGGCTCCATGACACATTCGTAGCGCAATAATTGTTCCTGCATCCGACCCCCCGGCTTTGCTCATCGGACTGGTACAGCGTCGAGGTAAATGAGTTGTTGCGCCGCGAGAGTATTCCGCGGCTGTCAAAACCAGGCGTTGAATCCCCACAGGGGCGAACCCGACAGGTCACGGCTGACGGTGCCGATACTCTCGACAAGGCGGCAGGGCAGGGACGCTTCCGGCGTGAACGGCGGCCACCGCTAGAATTGGATCAGGCGTTGCGGCTCGCCATATGCGCGTCGAGCTTCCTCCTCGAGGGGCCGTAGCGCTTGATGATGGTCGCGGCCTCGCTTTGCGGTATGCCGTATTTGCGGGCAAAGGCAGCGACCTCGTAAGGCTCTTCGCCTGAGACCAGTTTGCGATCCTGCTTGGTCTTGGATTTGTCGTCGGCCATGGCGTCCTCCATCACATCTGGTCGTTATAGGGCTCCTTGGTCCGGCCGACCATCCTGGCCAGTTCGGCAAAGGACGGTACGCCGGTTTCACCCTGGGCATTGTTGGCCGCCTGCAGCAGCCTGAGCGGAAAGCAGACGGCGTCGCGGTTGGATGGCGACATGTCTTCATAGAGACGCTCCTCGCTGGTCATCGCCGCCTCGGCCCGGCGCAACGCCATGTCGACCTCGTCGACCGACAGCAGGCCCTTGTGGACCAGCGCGTTGTTGACGGCCGCGATCGCCATCATCAATCCTTCGAGCTGAAGATTGGCGACGTTCATCGTCTTGCGTCCTTGCCGGGCTTCTTGGCGGTGGCCTTGCCGTCTGGCCGGATCGCTGCGCGCGGCGGGTTCTGGCCCTCCGAATGCAGGGTCCTGTCATCGAAATCGTCAGCCGGCCTGGTCAATCCCATGCCGCCGGGAGGTGGCTTGTTGCCGGCCGCATCCTGCGAAAATTCGTCGGCCGCGTCGCGGCTCGTCTTTGCCGGATATTTCCTCGCTCCGGTCTCGTAGCGGTTCGGGTCGTCGGCCATGTCCTGTGCTCCCGTTGCAATGAGCAGATAACTTTCATGCGGCGGCAGCGGTTCCGTGGCGAAATCGACCTTGCCGGTGCGCAAGCCTTCGCAATCTGCGACCACGACTACGAGGATTGCCCGAAGCGCAGAACCGATGCCGGACGGCAGAAGCAGACGCCAGGCAACGCGTCCCAGCCCGCAGCCGCGGCTGCAGGGGAAATCGGCTGGCCACCCTGAACCACCCGCCGGTCCGGCCGGCTGCCCCGAAGGTCTTTCCATATCCAGAGGATTGCAATGCCGCCACTATTGTGGGCAAAAGCAGCACGGGCAATCAGGTTGGGGTGGGGTGATGACCGAAACGCAAGGTAATTCAAGCCGTCCGCAGGGCAAGCCGGGGATAGCATCGGGGTCGATCGGTTCCGGCCTGATCGCACTCGTCATCGTGGCGCTCGGCGTCTTTGCGCTGTTTGGATCCTGGTACACGATCGATCAGGGCGACCGCGGCGTGCTCTTGACCAACGGAGCGCTGAGTTCGGTCGTTGATCCCGGACTGCATTTCAAGCTGCCGTGGTTACAGCGTGTCGAGAAGATCAGCCTGCGCCAGCAGGTGCTCAAATGGGGCTGCGAGAACCAGAACGATTGCAGCGGCCTGCCGGCCATGCAGGCCTATTCGCGCGACCAGCAGCCGGCCGACATGCGCGTCACCGTCAATTTCCACGTGCCGGCCGCCGAAGTCAGCAACGTCTACACCAATTATGGATCGATCGAGGCGCTGGCCGACCGTGTCATTGCCAGGAAGGCACCGCAGGAGATCAAGACGGTGTTCGGCCAGTACGACGCGGTGTCGGTTATCCAGAACCGGGCGAAGTTCAACAAGGACGTCGCCGAGGCCATCGCGGCGGTAACCGACGGGCCGGTGATGATCGACAGCGTGCAGGTCGAGAACATCGACTTCTCCGATGCCTACGAGCAGGCGGTCGAAGCCAGGATGACGGCGCAGGTCGAGGTGCAGAAGCAGGAACAGAACCTGCAGCAGGAAAAGATCAAGGCCGATATCGCCGTCACCCAGGCCAAGGGCCGCGCCGACAGCGTCAAGGCCGAAGCCGAGGCCAGCGCCTACAAGACCAGGGTCGAAGGCGATGCGACCGCGGGCGCCATCAAGGCTCGCGCCGCCGCAATCGCCAACAATCCGCTGCTGGTCGAACTGACCAAGGCGGAGAGATGGAACGGCGAATTGCCGAAGTCGATGATCCCGGGCTCGACCGTACCGTTCCTCGAACTCAGCACGCCTGCCGCAGCATCGAACTGAGGCGCGGCGCAAACCAGATCAGGGCGGCGGCGCGATAGCCGTCCTGGTGCGGTTACGGCTGAAGCACGGCGCCTCGGGCGATTGCCTGCGTTTGACCTAGAAAAGCTGTCAGCAGCTCCATTCCCGCCGGCCAGTCGCCGAGCCCGCTGTCGCCATTGATGTGGCCAAGCGGTCCGGCGATATGGAGATCGCTGCCCCATCGCTCGGATTTCGCCCTGGCATAGTCCAGCGAGCCGTAGGGATCGTTGGTGCTGGCGACAATCAGCGACGGAAAGCGAAGCCGTTGTTGCGGTGCGTCGGCGAAGGCCCGGGCGGAGGAGGGGAAGGCCGGCGACGCAGGGTCCGGAACCGCGACCAGCAACGCGCCGCCAATAGAGCGGGTGGAGATCCGCTGCCAGTGTACGACGAGCAGACAGCCGAGGCTATGGGCGACGAGCACCGGCGGTGTCCTTGCCTGGCATACAGCGGTTTCCAGCGCAGCCACCCAGTCGTCGAGGTCCGGCGCGTCCCAACTCGCCGGGTTGAACCGCCGCATCGCCGGGTTTGCCTGCTGCCAACGTGCCTGCCAGTGGGCTTTGCCCGATCCGCCGATGCCCGGCACAATGATGAAGTCGGTCATGCGAGGCCCTTCTTTCCTGATGCAGCGCGTGCAATTCTAGGTCTTCTCCCAGGTGGCGGAATGAGAGATCATCGGAAAGCAGCGACGAAATCCGATGGATTAAAGGGCGATCATGCGGAACGGCGATTATCGGCCAAGGCTCGACCCCACCGATCTGGCGATCATTGAGATCATGCAGGAGGATGGCCGCATCGGCATCTCCGAGCTTGGCCGCCGCGTCGGACTGTCCCAGCCCGCCACCTCGGAACGGGTGAAGCGGCTGGAGGAGCGTGGCATCATCACCGGTTACAAGGCGGTGATCAATTCGGCAGCGCTCGGGCTCGGCACCATGGCGGTCATCCGCCTGCGCACCACGCATGAGCATATCCAGGCCTGCCTGAAGAAGTTCGCCCAATTGCCGGAGGTGGTCGAGGTGCTGCGGGTGACCGGCGAGGATTGTTTTCTGGTCAAGGTCGTGGTCCCGTCACCGCCCGATCTTGAAAGCATCGTCGACAGCATCGGCCGGTACGGCACGGTGACGACAAATGTGGTTCTGCGCGCCGAGCAACCGAAGCGGCTGGGACGCGAATTGATGACCAGGGCCTGACCGGTCTATCGCTTGGTCTGCGTATGCCCGACGGCATTGGCGAACGAGATGCCGCCCTTGATCTCGCGCATCGCCATCGAGGTGATCGTGCGCCGCACGCCGGGCAGCCGGCTGAGCTCCTCGCGCAGCATCCTGTCGAGCGCCATCATGTCGACGGTGACTATCTGCAGGAGATAGTCGGCCTCGCCAGTAGTGGCGTGGCAGCGGCGGATCAGCGGATGCTTTTTGACCGCCGCCTCGAAGGCGTCCGACAGTTCGAAATCGATCGACACCTGGATGAAAGCTTCGATGCCGAAGCCGAGCTTGGCCGGGTCGATCCGGGTCGAGTAGCCGCGGATGACGCCGGCGTCCTCAAGCGCCTTGACCCGCTTCCAGCACGGCGTCTTGCTCAAGCCGACCTCGTCGGCGAGCGCGGCAAAGGAGATACGGGCCTCGCGTTCGAGCGCCGCGACGATCTTCCGGTCGACCGCATCCAGCATCATTCGTTCTTCCTATCCGCTTCAGATGCAGTGTTTGTCCTTCATTTTGCACCAATCGAATAACAGAAAGGGACAATGTTCGGCAAGAAGGCGATTAGACTCGGGAACGGGATCCAACAAGCGCCTGCGGCCCAACGGCCGCGGCAAGGAGCATGGCCATGGACAAGCAGGATTATTATGCCCGCATCGAAACGCCTGAGATGCGCGACTATGGCGTCTACCTCAAATGCGACAGGCTGCTGGCCTGCCAGAAGCCGCTGGCCGAGATGGTGAATGCCGACGAGCTGCAGTTCCAGATCGTTCATCAGGTCGAGGAGCTGTGGATGAAGCTCATCGCCTATACGCTGGTCGATGTCGTTGATTTCCTGGAAAAGCAGGACACGCATCGCATCGTCACGCTGATGGGGCGCGTGCACCGGCTGATGCGGCTGATGACGGCGCAGCTCGACCTGCTCGAAACCATGTCGCCCAAGGAATACCAGCAGATCCGGCTGCAGCTCGGCAATGGCAGCGGCCAGGAATCGCCAGGTTTCAAGCAGCTGTTGCGCCTGCCGCCCGATCTGTGGCGGGCCTTCAAGGCGTCGTACCTCGACGACCGCGGCCTTTCGGTCGAGGATGTCTACGATACCGGCTACGATCACGGCGACAGCTATGTCGTTGCCGAAGCGCTGATCGAGTTCGACGAGCTGTTCCAGAAATTCCGTGCCAACCACCTCTATCTCATCCACCGCACGATCGGCCTCGGCGCGAAATCGCTGAAGGGCCGGCCGGTCGAATTGCTGGAAGCCGGCGCCCGCCACCGCTTCTTCCCGGAACTCTGGGACATACGCTGGGCGATGACCGACCGCTGGGGCAGCCAGTATGGAACGGTAAGGGAGCCGATCAGCAAGCCGGGGGTCAAGGTGGGGTAGCGCAACCTTTCTTCTCCCCTTGTGGGAGAAGGTGGATCGGCGCGCAGCGCCGAGACGGATGAGGGGTGTTGGTCGGAGTGCCGCCGGCGCCAAGCTGGAGCACCCCTCATCCGTCGCCTTCGGCGACACCTTCTCCCACAAGGGGAGAAGGGAAGGCGCCACTTTGGTGCCGGCGCTTGTATCTCTCAGGTTTTTCGGGGGATGATGTCGGGCTTGCGGCTGGTGGTGCGTCCTTGGGGCACAACCATCGCAACTCTGGGAGGACATCATGACCTTGGAAACCGCTCAATCATCCGTTCAGTCGCCGTGGCAGACCGCGGCAATCCTTATCGCCCGCCTGATCTTTGCCGCCGTCTTCCTGATGGCCGTGATCTTCAAATTCGTCGATATCGGCGCCACCGCCGGCTATATCGCGGCGGCCGGGTTTCCATTCCCGCTCTTCCTGGCCTGGTGCGCAGCCCTGCTCGAGGTCGTCCTCGTTCTATGCTTCCTGACCGGCGCCTTCTTCTCATGGGCAGCACTCGTCGCCGGCGCCTATGTGCTGTTCCTCGGCTTTGCCTTCCACGGGCCGTCGCACTGGGCCGGCAACCAGGCGGAGTTCGGCTTCTTCGTCGATCACTTCACCTTCCTGGCCGGGCTGCTGTTTGCCGCCGTGCACGGGCCGGGCCGCGTCCTGGCGCTGAGGCTTGGCAGGGGGTGATGCCAAAGCTTGCTGCGGCGGTCATCCTCGGTCGCCGCGTCACATCTGGTCGTTGTAAGGTTCCTTGATCTGACCGACCATGCGTGCCAGTTTCGAGAAGGACGGCATGTCCGTCTCCGGCTGACATTGATTGGCCAACTCCAGCAGTCGGATCGGGAAGTTGACGGCATCGCGGCTCGACGCCGACATGCCTTCGGACCTTTCCTCGTTGGTCTCGCTGGCTTCGGCCTTGCGCAAGGCGATGTCTATCTCCTCGACGGAGACCACGCCCTTGCGGACCAGGACCTGATTGATCGATGCGATGGCCATCAGCAGGCCTTCGAGTTGCAGATTGGCTACGTTCATGGCTTTTGCTCCCATTGGCTGGGGTTCAAACGCGCGAATGCCTGTTCTGATCCGCGGCTGCGGCTGCTCGTCGGCCGGTGAGATGCCTCGGCAAATGGAGGAAGCGCCAATTGCCGACGCTGCGTTCGCGCCCACAAAGTGGCTGGCGGGCAACGCGAGGCGCCGAAGAGAAATTCGGTTTTTTGTCGCCGCGCCACATTTTGTTCTTGCTTTGTGCCGGCAGCTATGCTACTAATTTAGGTGCCAATTGGCTCCAACGACCCGCCCGCCGAGGCGGGTTTTTGTTTTCAGGCTTCTTTTCGATCGAACGTTGCTTGTGTTGCCGGCTGTGAAGTCGGCGGGACAGCGCTCGGGACAGTACCCCCCTCTGGCCTGCCGGCCATCTCCCCTCAAGTGGGGAGATTGGCGGTTTCGGCGCTGCGCTCTTCCTGCAACGTTGGAGATTGGCGAAAGCCGGCGCGAAAGCCGATTTCCCCCCAAGTGGGGGAGATGTCCGGCAGGACAGAGGGGGCCGCGAAGGAATGCAGCCTAGCGGTCTTCTTGGAAGGTCAATCGGGAGGCGGACAAGGCGAGGCGCTGAACGGAATTCGCATTTTTCTGCCGCCGCGCCACATTTTGTTCTTGCTTTGTGCCGGCAGCTATGCTACTAACTTGGGTATGGTGCTAATTGGTTCCAACGACCCGCCTCCCGAGGCGGGTTTTTTGTTTCAGGCCGGTTTGGAGACGATCACGGCGAGCGAGGCGAGCTTTCCGTCACTCAGGCTTCGGATGTAGTTGCGGCGGCGCTGCAGGAATTCCGCGCCCATGACGACTTCATTTGCCTGCTGCTGCGCCGGCGAGGGCACGATGCCGGAATTGGCCCTCTTCAGCGCCAGCTCAACATGTTCGCCGGTTTCGTCGACGATTTCGTCGATGCGAAATCCGGCATCGACAAACAGGGTTTTCAATTTTTCCCGATCGGCGAGGTGGCTGGTCGCCGCAGAAACCGCCCAGGGCATTGGATAGTAGGGCTCGCCGCCGGCGAGCACGGCTTCGGTCCAGATCAGCCTGCCTCGCGGTTTCAGCACGCGCCAGGCCTCGTCGATGACCGCGGCCTTGTTCTCGATGTTCATGCCGACATAGAAGCAGATCGCCGCATCGAAGGTGCTGTCGCCAAAAGGCAGTTTCGTTGCGTCGGCCTGATGGAAGCGAACTTTGTCTGCCAGTCCGCTGAGTGCGGTCAATCGGCTCGACGCGGCGACAAAGGCTGGTGTCAGGTCGATGCCGTCGACCTCGCAGCCATAGGCCGAGGCCAGAAACCTTGCCGGCCCGCCAATGCCGCTGCCGATATCCAGGATTCGATCTGTCGGCAAAGGAGCAAGACGGGCCGCATGCTCCTGCGTGGCGGTCAGTTCGCGGCCATGGAACTGATCGAACGGATAGAGTTGCGCGGCCGCGAGTTTGCCGGCCGGGTCGGCGTCCGGGATCGCGGCCAATATGCGATCGACGATGCCGTCGCTGCCCTCGCTGCCGTAGTGACTGGTGACATTGCCCATGACGCGTTCCCCTCAAGCGCAACCACCATCCCATCAACGCAAGTCTCACGCAATGCCCCGCCTTTTCGCCCCTCTTTCCATCCGTTCACCGACGGGGATGCGAAGTCGGCAGCGCATTTTTCTGCCGCCGTGCCACATTTTGTTCTTGCTTTGTGCCGGCAGCTATGCTACTAATTTGGGTATGGTGCCAATTGGCTCCAACGACCCGCCCGCCGAGGCGGGTTTTTCATTTCGGGCTCCTGTTCGACCGAATGTTGCGTGTGCTGCCGAGGTATGTCGGCGCGAATGAACGCGACCGACTATCCCGGTCCGCAACCACCTATCGTCCATAGATTTCCCAACGCGCCCGTGCGCCCATTTCAGAGAACACCCCATGTCCAACCGTTACGCCACCATCATCACCGACGATGACGGCCGCGAGGCCGTCAGCGCTATTGGCGAGTTCGCCGGCGCCGGACCCTATGCCCGCCATGGCCGCTTCGAGCAGGTCGCCGCCGGCGTGCGGATCGGCATGGTGCGTGGCGGTACCGTCGATGCGGTCGGCGGCTTCGGCTTCCCGTCGGGAGCACTCGACGGCAACGCGGTGGCAATTCTCAGGGCAAGGCTGAACGCCTTGCCCGACGCCGGTGCGATGAAGCCCGGCACGACGACCGATGCGAAACCGGCAAGCCAGCTGCGGAAGCCGAAGTCGGCACGGGCCGGCAAGAAGGCCAAGCCGCGCAGGCGCATCGTGCGGCCAGGCAACAAGAAGCCGATGTCCGCCGGGACGGCGGAGTAGGGCATGGCCAAGGCTCCTTCCGCCGGCGATCCGCAGCCGCACGATCAAGCACCCGGCAGCCGAACCAGGCGGGCGAAGAAGACGCTGGCCGACGGCTTTCTCGAAGCGATCCGCGCCGATTTTCGCGCCCATGGCGCCGGCGTCATCGCCGAGGTGCGCGCCGAAAAGCCCGATCAGTATCTGAAGCTCGTGCTGTCGGTGCTGCCCAAGGATCTTAATGTCAACATCAACAATCTGGATGCATTGAGCGATGACGAAATCAGGCAGCGCATCCGCGGCCTCGAAGCCGTCCTTAGGCCGTTCCTCGAGAAGCCGGGCTTCGCAAAAGGCCTCGCAGAGCCGGGCGGCAAGGACGGAATATCTCAGCCTGCTGGCGGAGCTGGACCGGAGGCGCCGCACTAACCAGCTTGCCGCCTATCGGCCCTATCCCCGACAGGCCGAGTTCCACGCCGCCGGCGCGACCAATCGCGAGCGCCTGTTCATGGCCGGCAACCAGCTCGGCAAGACCAGGGCCGGCGGCGCCGAATGGGCGATGCACCTCACCGGCCGCTATCCCGATTGGTGGCAAGGCAAGGTTTTCGACTGTCCGGTTCGGATGTGGGCGGCCGGCGTCACCGGCGAAAGCACGCGCGACAATCCGCAGCGCATCCTGATAGGCCCGCCGCAGCAGCAGGCGGCATGGGGCACCGGCATGATCCCGGCCGACGCCCTCGTCAGCACGATGGCGGGACGGGCGCCGGGCGCGCTCGACAGCGTCGTGGTGCGCTGGGGCGGCGGCGGCGACGTCCAGGCCGGTGAATCGGTGCTGTCGTTCAAGAGCTACGAGAAGGGTCGCGAGAAATGGCAGGGCGAAACGCTGCACGGCGTCTGGTTCGACGAGGAGCCGACGCTCGACATCTATTCCGAAGGGCTGACCCGCACCAACGCCACCGGCGGCATCACCATCGTCACCTTCACGCCGTTGCTCGGCATGAGCGACGTGGTGCTGCTGTTTTTGTCTGCGGAGCAGGTGGGAGGGATGGGGAGGTGACATCGCAGGACTTGGGTTCCTCGCCCCACAAAGTGGGGAGAGGTGGCCGCGCAGCGGCCGGAGAGGGGACTTTGGCAAGCACCAGACGCTGGCTCCCTCGATTGTTGTCTGCACAGGTCGGCGCCATTCCCCCTCTCCGTCTCGGCTTCGCCGAGCCACCTCTCCCCACTCCGTGGGGCGAGGAACCCAAGCCTTTTGAGCGAGCGCGTAAAGTTTCTTTGCCGAACAACACCATGCGTCCGGCGCCTGCCAAAACGATTCAATGCGGACAAGGTGAAACACGTCACCTTCATGACCATCGACGATGCCGGACACTACACGCTGCGCCGAGATCATCGCGGTTGCCAAGTCACGATCCGGAACTAGACTGACTGCGTTGGGCGGGAGATCACGACTATGAATAGGCGGATGGTGTTCGTCGGCGGCCTGTCTTCAATTGCAGTATCATCAGCGGGCAGAGCCGAGATGTCAGCGACCTTTCCTCCCGTTCCGAAATGGCGGCCATCGTTTTCGCAGCCCATCGATCGCATCGAAGAGCGCTTTGGCTACTACTTCAACCAGGAGCGTGACTTTGCCATCCTTGAAAACGGCACCTGTGTGCTGACGGAGGCTGGTCTTTCCGATGGCGCTGCATCCTTGGCAGCCATCCAGACGCTTGCCGAGATCTACAACTACCACCCGGACATGAAACCGTCTGATATGGACGATGGCAATTTGTTGGTCAGTTACAATCATCCTGCCTTCAACGTCGTGCTGACCGACATTGCCAAGGCGCATTGGCCAGAGATCGAGGCTCGCCACCAGGACGGACTGACGACCGACGAGGTGTTGTTCACGCCGCTCGGGCAGAACGTATTCGATGATTTTGGCAAAAAGGCGCTGCTAGGCCGGTGCTACATGTTCATGGATGCACAGGCGCCGAAAGTCGTGCGCATCAAACGTCGGGCGATCTGATCCCGACTTTTCGACCGGCTCCGTGGCAGGTGTTCCGAGCGATGCAAACGGAGCCGCGAGGCGGGGCGTTGAAGCGCGCACCCGCCACCACGATTCAATGCCGCGAGGGTGAAAAACAATGACCCGTCACGTCACCTTCATGACCATCGACGATGCCGAACATTATACGCCGCAGCAGCGCGCCGAGATCATTGCCGCCTATCCGGTGCATGAGCGCGAGGCGCGGGCCAAGGGCATTCCGGTGCTCGGCTCCGGCCGCATCTTTCCGGTGGCCGAGGAACTGATCGCCTGCGAGCCGTTCCCGCTGCCGCGCTATTGGCCAAGGCTCGGCGCGCTCGATTTCGGCTGGGACCATCCCTCGGCGGCTGTCGAGCTCGCCTGGGATACGGAGGCCGATGTGGTCTATGTCACAAAGGCCTGCCGGGCTTCGCAGCAAACTCCGGCAATGCAGGCGCTGACGCTGAAACCGTGGGGCGAATGGCTGCCATGGGCTTGGCCGCGCGACGGCCGCCGCGAGACGCTGGAAGGCGCCGGCACCGCACTGGCGAAGCAATATTCCGCACATGGGCTGAACATGCTCGCCAGCCATGCGCAGTTCGCCGACGGTTCGGTATCGGTCGAGGCCGGGCTGATGGACATGCTCGACCGCATGCAATCAGGCCGCTTCAAGGTGTTCTCGACGCTTTTGCCGTGGTTCGAGGAGTTCCGGCTCTACCATCGCAGGGATGGCCAGGTGGTGAAGCTGCGTGACGATTTGATGGCGGCGACCCGCTACGGCGTGATGATGCTGAGGGAAGCGGTGGTCGACCCGGCGGTGTTCAAGGCCGCGCGGCGGAAGGCCGGGCAGGCCGATCCGCTGGGGGCGTTTCGGTGAGCGGGATAGGTAACCAGGTAAGAAAGCTTCAGGTGCCATGGGTAAGAAAGAGCCGATACTTAAAAGCTAGCTGACTTTCGTGGTCGTCCGCCCTTTAGCCTCAGTGCTGGAGGATCGCGAGGACTTGGAGCCGGAAGTTGTCGGAGGGGCCGTCGAAATCCTTCCAATGTTTTGAACTTCGATATCCCACGAGGTCAGTTCTTTGTTACCAATCTTTAGGACAATTGACAGAACCCCTGGCTGTGGAATTACTACGCCCCCAACGTCAACTAGAGCCCGCGTCTTTTGAGCCCCTTGAAAATGGCCCATCGTGTCCATTTCGCCTATCTTGGATCCGTTCAGCATCCATTCGTAGACAATCTTAAATTCTTCTTTGTCGCCTCTCTCCCTCGAAAACCATGCAAGTAGCGACATGCTAGGCACCGCGACGGGGAAGGCAGGCGCTGCTATTGTGTCAATAAGATTGAAGATGCTTACTCTATTCGAGCGAGCATCTAGTGACAAACTGTCGGAGCAGGTAAATAGGATGAGCTTCATTAGTTTTGAACAAGTTGCAAATGTGACGCCGTCGCCTGCGACTGCGACTTACTCTCGATTGATGGTTTCAAAACCAAATTCAATGTGGCTTCCGTCATCGTTGTTGTCTGCCCAGTTTGGAGAATCACGTCAGTCAAATATTCAAACCAAGGGTAAGCCTCATAGTGGTGGCCGGCAAACTGCTTCAAAGCCATAAACGCTTCTCTGTTAGCTAACGCCACCAAGTAAACGTATGGCCGAACGGCGGAGTGCAGATTTTTTGGCTTTGTCCGGAGTGCAGCCTTTAGTTTCGAAATCAAGGCTCTTTCAGATGTACTTTCGTTGATCTGGCGAATTAGGGATTCTTCGGATTGAAGCTTTCGCAACAGGAAAAGTGGCGTGTTAGCAACCACGAAGGCTGTAACGGCGTTGCGCAAATCGAAATCTGAAGAACGGCTCATTTTGCAACTCTAAAATAGCGAACGTCCGAGGCATCATACTCACATTCGGCCGGCCTGTGTATAGCCTCGTGCGCAGGCCCCCATTTGCTTAAAATCCAGGGGCTAAATTGATCCTTCTCGACTACGATTCCCGAGTGCTCTGCGTCCCCGTTCGTGTAATAAATGGCAACGTCTCCTGGCATAACTTGGGGAAGAGGGATACGTACATATTCATCGTCCTCCAATATATATGCAATTTCTTGGGCGCTTGTGATCTGCGTTCGACGAGAGGCGAATGTTAATCCATGACAATTGTAAGTCGCACACGGGCCAACCGGACGATGCCTAGCACTCTTCCACTTCAGCATTAAATCGTTCACAACGAGTCTGTAGCCTGCTGGAAGTGGGTTCCTATCTTGAACGTTAGATATTTGATTTGAGAGACGCGTCTCCATATTAAGTGTTTGCGTCATGAGCCTGATGGTCTTTCGTGCCACGCGAATTTGTCCCCCATCTGATCGCCCGCTTCGCTTCTTTATCAATGGGGCCGACCTTTGCCAATGTGCCGATGCGTAGGGCACGGCTGCCTTTAGCCACTTCTTCAATGGCCATGTGGTTGCGTTCGCAGTCAGATTGTCGCCCGTTTTACAAGACAGCCCATGCCATGGCTTCCTCATGACCCTCCGCATCATTCCCGCCACTTTGCGCGATCTCTCCTATATCGCCGCCAACCTCCGGCCCGAAGACCGCGCCGAGATCGACTGCCAGTTCGACGACTGGTCGCCGGCGCTGCTGGCGCTGATGGCGCTGCAGGGATTTGCCTATGTCGCCGAGCTCGACGGCAATCCGGAGGCCGGTTTTGGCGCTGCCGAGCAGCGCGGCGGCTTATGGATCGCCTGGAGCTGGGGCACGCGCCGCATGAGGCGCTGCGTGCCTGGGATTACGGAATTCTTTCATGCCGTGCTCGGGCCTGAAGTTGCCGCGCGCGGCGCATTGCGGGTCGAGGCGCGAGCGCTGGCGGCCAATCAACTGGCGCTGCGCTGGCTTGCCCGGCTGGGCGCCACGCAACGCTGCCGCCTGCCGGGCTATGGCAGGAACGGCGAGGATTTTCTGCTCTACGACTGGACAAGAGCCTCTCACTCTGGAGAAAACCATGTGCCTCTTCCAAAAACCGCCGGCGCTGAAGCCGTTGCCGCCGACACCGACCATTGCCGACAAGGACGTACAGGCGCGCGAAGCCGCCTTGCGGGCCCAGCTTGCGGCCAATGACGGCACTGCCGGCACGGTGAAGACCGATCTGTCGCCCAGTGAGCTGACCGGCCAGCGCCGCGTGCTGCTGGGGGTGTGACATGGGCGCCATGAGAAGAGTGTTCCGCAACCGGGTGCTGGCCTGGTGGTACTGGCGGCGGCATGCAAGGTTGGTGAAGAAGAGATAGACGGGAGCTTGCCTGCCGGGATCGCGTAAGCTGCGATCCTTCGCGCCCCGGGTGTTCAAGTGCATGCCTCTACAATTGCCCTCCGGTGTTCCGCGTTTTTCCGTAACAGCACAGCGCAAATCGTGTTCCTTCCGCACGGTTGACATTCCTCCCTCAGCCGCCATGCTGCATTGCAACATGGCAATCGAGGAGTTCGGCATGACAGAAGCCCGGTCATCGCGCATCGAGTGCCTGGACGGGCTTCGGGCGCTCGCCGCGATCTGGGTGCTCATCGGGCACTGCCTGCTGTTGACCGGCTGGCAGATTCCTATTCTTGGCGAACCGGACCTCGGCGTCGATCTGTTCATCATGCTGTCCGGCTTCCTGATGGTGTTCCACTACCAGCTGCGCCAGGACAAGGAGCCCTGGCAAAGGCCGGAAACCTGGCTGAAATTCTGGACCCGCCGCTATTTCAGGATAGCGCCGCTGTTCTACGTCATGCTGTTCGTTGCCCTGGCGCTTGGCCCCTATCTCTACGGGTCGAGAATGGTCATCGACGAGTTCCTGCTGAGGTCGCCGCAGGCGCCCGAGCGTTATCTCGACAGCGGCCTGAAGAATATCGGCGCCCATCTGCTGTTCCTGTTCGGCCTGGTGCCGAATTTCGCCTATCGCACGCCGCTGCCCGACTGGAGCCTCGGGCTGGAGATGCAGTTCTACGCGCTGTTCCCGGCCATTATGCTGCTGGTGCGCAGGCTTGACTGGCTATGGGCGGCCATGCTGACCGCCGCGACCGGCAGCGCGATCGTGTTCTTGATGGGACAGTTGTCGGTGCACTTTCCGATGCCGTCGTTCCTGCCGTTGAAGATGCAGATTTTCCTGTGCGGGATGCTGCTGGCGGGCGTCGTCCATCAAAGGCAGAAGCGGCCTTTCGTGCATCTGGCACTGGCCATGCTGCTGGCGGCGCTGCCCTTCGGCGGCGGCTATGGGCTGAGCAAGCTGTTGATGCGGGAAGCGCTCGTCCTGGGGTTCTTTGCCCTGGTTCTCTACCGGATGCTGCCGGGAATGGCGGGCATCGTGGCCAGAAAGATCGCCATGACGCTCGCCAACAGGTTCTTTCATTTGATGGGTGAGCTTTCCTTCAGCATCTATTTGATCCATCTGCTGGTTCTCCAGCCGGTGGCGGCTCTGGTCATCACCCAGTTCGGCCACGAGCTGTCGGCGCCGTTGCGCTTCGCGGTCGTTGTTGTCGTCGTCTTGCCGGTGGTGTGCCTGCTGTCCTGGATCACCTATACGCTGATCGAAGTACCCGGCCAGAAGATGGGGCGTTTCGTGGTGCAGCGCTTTGGGCGCAAAGCCGCGCTGGAGACGACGCCGGCGGAATAAGGCGCTGCCGATCTCCCCCCTTGAGGGGGAGATGTCGCCGAAGGCGACAGAGGGGGTCGCCGGTCCACGCGAGACGACCCCCTCTGTCCTGCCGGACGTCTCCCCCTCAAGTGGGGAGATCGGCCGCTTCGGCGTGCCCGCCACTTCTTTTTTCCAATTGAGTTTATCAAGCGAGGCTGACCATGAGCGATTCCCGTGCTCGCGATATCCTGTCGCGACAGGCTGAACTGGAGAGCGAGCGCAGCCAGTACGAGCATGTCTGGGAGGCGGTGTCGGAATTCTGCGATCCCGATGCGCCCGACATGTGGAGCGGCAGCCGAAAGGCCGGCTTCGATTCGCAGGCCGAGCGGCAGGAGCGGCGCGGTGCGCGGGTCTACGCCAACACCATAAACTCGGCCGCCAACCGGCTGGCCGCGGGGCTGGAAAGCCTGATCATCCCGCAGTCGGAGAAATGGCATGGGTTGTCGACCGCGGCCATCAACGACGAGGAGACCGACGTGGAGAAGGAATGGGCGGAAGCGCTGCGCGACTTCCTGTTCTCGCTGCGCTATTCCGCCAATTCGAACTTCGTGCCGGCAACGCAGGCCTGCCTGCGCAATGTCGTGCGCTACGGCCCGGCCTATCTCTATGCCGAGGAAGGTTTTGGCGGCACGCTGATCCGCTATGCCTCGATCCCGGTGGTCGAGGGCTATCTCTCGCGCAACCGCTGGGGGCAGGTCGACATTTTCCACCGCCGCTACGAGCGCACGGCAAGACAGGCCGCGCAACTGCTCGGCTATGACAGACTGCCGGCGCGGATCAAAATCCTGGTCGACGACCCCGCCAAATGCGAGACGAAGATCTCGCTGATCCAGTGCATCCAGCCGCGCGACGAGCGCAAGATGTACAGTCTAAGCGGCTCCTACCAGTATCTCGATACGGCGTTCGCTTCCTATCATGTGATCGAGGACGAGGAGGCGATCGTCAGGGAAAGCGGTTTTCGCTCGTTCCCGGTGTCATGCTTCAACTGGCGCCGCTACGAGGGCGATCCCTACGGCATCTCGCCGACCATCGAGGCGCTGACGACGGTGCGCGAGGAGAACGCCGTGCGGCGCTCCGGCCTGCGCGCCTTGCAGCAGATCACCGATCCGGCGACCGCCTCCAAGGCAAGGCTCGACTATGTGCCGGTGCTCAATCCCGGCGAGAACTATCCCGGGCTGATCGACGATGCCGGCCGGCCGCTGATCGCGCCGATCGCCACCGGCCAGAACCCGACCTATGCCTTCAATTACGCCGACAGCCGGGCCGAGGAGATCCGCGACATGATGTTCGTCAACCTGTTCCAGACGCTGGTGCAGAACCCGCAGATGACGGCGACCGAGGCCTTGATCCGGCAAGAGGAGAAGGGCGCGCTGCTCGGGCCGTCCGGCTCGATCATTCAGGCCGGCTTTGCCTCTAATCTCGACCGCGAGCTGGGCATTCTCGAGGACAAGGGACTTTACGAGGAAGATAGCCGCTTCCTGCCGCCGGCGAGCCTTGCCGGCAAGGCGTTGCGGCCGACCTTCACCGGCCCGCTCGACGTGCTGCGCCGTTCGGCCGAGGCGCGCGACACCATCCAGGTTGTCACCACCGCCATGCAGATGGCGCAGTTCGATCCCGGCGTGATGGACAATATCGACGGCGACGCGGCGCTGAAGATCGTGCAGGGCGCCGGCCGCAGCCCGCAACGCATTTTTCGCCGCCAGGACGAAGTGGCGGGAATACGCGATGCCAGAGCCAAGGCTCAAGCTGAACAGGCCGGCATGGCGGCGATGGCTGCCGCGGGCAAGGTCGCCAGGGATGCCGTGCCGGCGGCAGTGCAGGCGCGCGACAGCGGCCTGCTCGACGGGCTCGGCGGGCTGATGCCGCAGGCTGTGCAAGATGCTTCGGGCGGGCAGGGCGCATGAGCCAAAAACGCTTCGCCCATTCCAGCCAGGCCGGCGGCCCGGCCAAGGCGCGGGATGCGCTAGCCAAGGCCTATCTCAGGGTGTTCTCGGGCCAGGACGGCGAAATGGTGCTGGCCGACCTGGCGGCCGCAACCGGCTATTACCGGCGCCCGTCCTATGGCGAGTGGTTGGCCAAGACCAAGACGCCGAACGGCTTCGAGCTGCACAGCGCGCTGAGCAACGCGCGGGCCGAAGTGGTGCAGCATATTATGGGGTTTTTGACGCTGGACGAGGCGCAACTGGCGGCACTGGAGAAGGCGGCGAGGGCGGAGGCGTAGGGGCTTTAGGAAAGCGTATGCTCAGGCGAACCCCGACGTGAACATCGAGGATGTAGTAATTCATCATCCGGCTGAGCAGCAATTACTTAAGAGGCTTCTAAATTTCCTATCGAAGAAAAAGATCAATTCGATAGAAAATCTACGCGGGATCCCTAAGGATTTAAATGATATTCTGCATCTTGTTATCATTAGGGGCGAAAATGACAAATTCTATGAAAAGTACCCGTATCCAACGGAGCAGCAGATTCTGGATCATTCTACAATGATGGATAAGAAATATGGCCATCATTTCGTGCCGCCTGTCGGAAAATATAGGTGAAAAATGGATTATTATTATGTAGAGCCATTTGTTGCTGGTGATTTTGGCAAAAATACGGTTCTCGATAACCGCGTTCACCCGCCGATTGTGCACAAACTTCACTACGAGATTGACGTTTGGATAGGTGATGTCCTGATAAGGAGTTTTCCCTGTTATCTTGTCACCAAAGAAGCCGAGCTGGAGCTGCTGAAGATGCGAGTTTCAGGGGCGACGTTTGCCGACGTCGAGGTTACTGCTTCGGAGTTGTTTCATCGGCTGCAGCCAGAAACAGAACTTCCAACCTTCGTCTGGATGAAGATCCATGGGCAGCCAGGACATGATGACTTCGGCATGGCTTCGAACCACACGCTTGTTGTTTCAGAGCGGGCGCTAGACTCGGCAATGAGTCGGCCGGGATTCATTCATTCGACGAGCCGGAAAAGGATTGAATGATCCTAGCGACTTCGCACGTCAGAGATTTAGCTGATGGACTGCAAAACCTGAACGCGAATAGCCATCGGTTCTGCGGGCATCAATTCTGCAAGGTGCAGTCCAAATACCACGTGTTCAGATATGTTGGAGTTTGTAGCGTGACCCGCGCCTTGGTCGGAGGACCTTCAATATTTGCTGTCCTCATAACGAAGGTGTCGAGCATAAATGTCGTGCTGTCAAATGCAGCGATCTGATATACGTTTCGTCGGAAGATATCGTATTTCGTTGACGATGGTTTGAACGTGCCCGATTTGCTGGTTACAATGAAGTGATCGGCAAATTCTTGGATATCAAATTTCCTGGCCTTGTTAGCTGCGACGAATCCCGAGTCATCTGATGACGGTATGTCGGACCATGTGTGGAAGTCGCTTACTGAACATATGAAGACGTCGCCATCTTTTGAGTTCACTGGCTCCATTGCAAACAAGCAAAGCGACAAAAGGATTATGAGGCGCAGGATCGCCGGCCTCAATGTTGCAATAGTCCGCATTGCCCGCCCCCGTGGGTAGCCCTGGACGATAGCGCTGACCTCTAATCAGGGGAAGGACCAAATCGTCAGGGAAACGGATGCGCGAGGTTGACGCTGCGCCCCTCTCCCCGTTCTACGGGGAGAGCGATGCCGGCAGGCAGGTGAGGGGCGGTGCCAGTTGTGTGCGTCAAGTTCTGCAAAATGGCGTGGCATTGCGGTGACATCGGCGTGTCCGCCGCGCAGCCCCCGTGTTTAGCGGAGCGGCGGACACATGACG
>NZ_JAMYLZ010000054.1:0-21843 GCF_040318315.1 Mesorhizobium sp. M1227 | reverse complement strand
GTTGCGCGCCAACCGGCATGGGCTTCTGATTCCTCAGTAAAGGATGCACCCCCGCCCTCAATTTCCAGCAAGTTTAGGACTTCACCCGTCATGTCCACGGCCTTGTTCGCTAGAGCCATGGCAGCGAGTTTCGGCGGCTTGCGCTTGAGTAGGTCGACAAGCCAGGGCGAGACAGTGCCTCGGCCGCGTCGGACATGCCGGATGACAGCAGTAGCCCCGGCCACCAGCACGCTGCGCAAGGCTTCGTCGCCGGCGCGCGTGATCACGCCGAGCTTGACCCTGCCGGCAGTTGAATGATCCTTCGGAGTTAGGCCGAGCCAGGCGGCAAAGTGTCGGGCCGATCGAAAGGTCTCAGGTGCCGGCGTCTTCATCACCACTAGTGACGCGCCGATCGGGCCGACACCCGGGATTTGCGCCAGGCGCTGGCTGCACTCCTCGGCCCGATGCCAAGCCATCAATTTGGAGTCGACGTCTTTCAGTTGCGTTTGCAGCTGCGCATATTCGCGCGAACAGCTCCCGTGCCAAATCCGGTAGCGTCCCATCTGCTGCAATACGCTCGAGCAGCGGTTCGATCTTGCTCCACTTGGCAAGCACTGTGGGAGAATCTGACAATCGAAAGCCCGGGCGAAATCAACTGCGGATTGCGACGATTTGCCGGACGGCATCCCCCGTCAAAAACCGGACGCCATGATCACGGCCTAGACGCGGGTATATTTTCCCGACTCGAGGTCTTCGGCGATCGATTCTAGTGAGCGCTCTGAAGCCGGTCCGTAGCCCCCGCCGCCAGCCGTTTCGATAACAATCGCATCGCCTGCCGCGATGACGATGCCCGAAGGCTTATTTATAAGCCGCTTGGAAGTTCCAGACGCCGAGACGAGCGTGAACCGACCAGGTCTCCCCTCGTCTCCTCCGAATACACCCCATGGCGCGTTCACGAAGCGCTCTCCAAATCCGCTGAATATAGCGGAATGCGACACCGGCTTGATTACGCGCCGCAGCCCGAGACCTCCGCGATGGCGCCCCTGCCCGCCTGAGTCCTCGGCGAACTCATAGCGCTCGACGATCAGGGGATACTCAGTCTCGATAGCCTCAACCGGCAGGTTCGACGTGTTGGTGATGTGAACCTGGACGCCGTCTTTCCCGTCCTTGGTCGCGCGACCGCCGAACCCGCCTCCGAGCGTTTCAAAATAGACGTACTGCCTTTTGGTATCGGGATTCACGCCCGCAATCACTGTCGTTGTGTTGGCTCCATTGGCGCCCCCTACGACGCATTCCGGCAGAACATTAACAAACGCGCCGATCACAACATCTACGATGCGCTGGCATGTGTTAGCGCGCGCAGCGACCGCAGCTGGGAATTCGGCGTTCAGCAAGGTTCCTGAAGGGACGAAAATCTCAACCGCGTCGATGAGTCCCTGATTGTTCGGAGCGTCGGGATCGAGCAGCGCCTTAACCGCATAAAGCACGGACGCGCGCGTCGCATTCATGGTTGTGTTAATATTCCCCAGCACCTGGGAATGGGTACCAGTGAAATCAAACAGCAACCTCGGTGCGGCCGGATTGATGGTCAGGGTAAGTTTGATTACAATGTTCTCGGTCCCGAGACCGTCATCGTCCATGACATCTTCGAAGATGTGCGTGCCGGCCGGCAGGGAGGCAATGGCATCGTCAAATCGACTGCGGGTTCGCATCATAATCTCGTCGAAGCTGGCAACGACCTGGTCGCGACCAAAACGCTCCACGATTTCCTCGACACGCCTAGCCCCCAGCCGGCATGACGATATTTGGGCATAATAATCGCCGCGGCGTTCCTCGGGAACACGAGCGTTCAGCAGTAGTAGCTTTAAGATATCGCCAACGAGCTCGCCATTGGAGAACAGGCGCACCACCGGAATCCGCAGGCCCTCCTGATAGATTTCGCTCATGCCACCCGCCATGCTGCCGGGCACCATGCCGCCGATATCTGCGTGGTGCGCGATATTGCAAACGAAGCAAATCAGTTCTCCGTTGATAAAGACCGGCAGCGCGAGATTCACGTCCGGCAGATGCGATCCCCCGGCGCAATAGGGATCGTTCGCGACGAACATGTCGCCCGGTTTGATTTCGTCAATCGCATACTGATCCAAAATGCTGTCGATCAAGCCGGTCATAGACCCGAGATGAATTGCAAGCGACTTCTCCGCCTGGACGACAAGTCGGCCGCGTACGTCGATGACGGCGGACGAATGGTCGTGACGTTCCTTGATGTTGGTTGAATAGGCGCTCTTCATCAATGAGATGAACATCTCGTCGGCGACTGAACGAAGCGCATTGTTCATAATCTCGAGCGAGATCAGGTCCATCTTGCCAATCTTCACGATGCAACCTCGATTAGGATGTTGAGGGACATGTCAACGGTCGCGATATCCCCGGGATGCACGATAGTGGTCGAGTCGAACTGGCTGATAATCGCCGGTCCAGCAATGGTGGCGCCGGGTTTCAGCGCCTCGCGGTCGTAGACCTTGGTGGTGCACGGTCCCGCATCGGAAAACCATACCAGCCGTTCGTCCATAGGGTCTGGAGAATGGGGGCCTTCCGATATCGGCACCAGGGCTTCCATGAAGTGCTTCGCCTCGACTTTGGCCGTCACCCTGAAGTTCACAATCTCGATCGGCTCTTCCGGATTCGCGAAGCCGTAGGCCCGCTCGTGCTCGCTCATGAAATCCTGCCGCAGGCGGTCCACAGTGAGCGATTCCAGATCTTGAATGTCCACGGGGATCTCGAAATTCTGCCCAACGCAGCGCATGTCAAATACGATCTTCGTCCTGCGTAGTTCCGACTTGACGTCCTCGGCCTCATACCAGTTGTCCGCATTTTGGAGAACGGATCGGGTGAGGTCCAAGATGTCGGCAAACGTTGATGCCGCGACCTTAGTGGGTGCCGTCTTCACGAGACCTTCCGTGACGTCGGAATAGATGAGCCCGGCCGCGCACAAAATACCGGGACCGTGGGGCACGATGATCTTCCGGATGCCCAGCGCCTTCGCGATGTCTGCGGCGTGCAGCGGGCCGGCTCCGCCAAACGGAAGCAAAGCAAATTCCCGCGGATCGTGACCACGCTCCACGGAAACGGAGCGCACGGCACGAACCATGTTAGCGCAGACAATATTCAATATGCCCAACGCGGCGACCTCGACCGAGAGCTTTAGCTTTGCCGCGATGGGCTCAACGGCCCGGCGCGCTTCCTGGATGTCGAGCGTCATAGCGCCGTTGAGCAAACCGTGTGTCGAAAGCCGTCCGAGCACGAGGTTCGCATCCGTGACAGTGGCGGCGATGCCACCCAGGCCGTAACAGGCCGGTCCTGGATAGGCACCGGCGCTTTCGGGGCCAACTTTGAGTAAGCCGTCCCGATCAAACCAGGCAATCGAACCGCCGCCCGCCCCTACCGCGTTGATATCGATCGCCGGCAGGCGGATCGGAAAGCCCTCAATCGAACGGTCGTGCGCCAAATCGAACTGGTAATTCCGAACCAGGGCGACGTCCGCGCTCGTCCCCCCCATATCGAGGGTTATGACATCTGGAATGCCCGACTTACGCGCCATTCCTGTTGCGCCGACGATGCCGGCAGCCGGACCCGATAGGGCGGTCCTGATCGGGAATTGACGCGCCCGATCCAGCGACATCAGCCCCCCGCTTGACTGGCTGATATTTACCTCGATGGGCCCGATCCGCTCACGCACTTCCCTCTCTAGTTCACCGAGGTAGCTGTTCATGACCGGCTGCAGATAGGCGTTCAGAACCGTGGTCGAAATACGTTCATACTCCCGGAATTCGGGATGCACCTCTGAGGAGACAGAAAAGGGGATCTTGGGAAAGCGCGCTCGGAGCTCAGCAGCCAACCGATTTTCGTGATCTGCGTTCTTGAATGAGAAGAGAAACCCTATCGCGCATGCCGTAACAGAAGACGCCTCCAGTTCGGCAGCGACGCGGTCTATCTCCTCCGAAGTCAAAGCAACCAGAACTTCGCCGCTTGCGGACACCCGCTCCTTGACCTCAATGCGGTTTTTTCTATCCACGACAGGACTCGGGAAATCCGCCTGAAGATCGTAGATCTTCGGCCGCACCTGTCGACCGATCTCGATGAGATCCTTGAACCCGTCGGTGGTAAGCAAAGCGACTGCAGCACCCTTGCGCTGGATGAGGGTGTTGGTGGCTACGGTCGTTCCGTGGCAAAGCCGGCTGATCGTCGCCTGGGGTACCCCGCGCGCCATTGCAAGTTCCGCTAGCCCCTCGATGATTGCCGTCGCGGGATTTTCCGGCGTTGACGGCCTCTTAAACGACACGGACATGCCGGTCTTCGCGTTGACAGCGAAGAAGTCTGTGAATGTGCCCCCAACGTCAATGCCGATATTCCACATTTTCAGCGCAACTCCATATTGATACACTGTGTATTATAATCGGCGATAGGGGTCAACGGGTTGTTGCGGAAGTGCAGCCCAAAAATTGAGCTTCTGCGCTGATTACTCGAAACGCTGCACTGGTCGAGGCGAGGTCCGGCTTTTCCGAGCGTGCAGACTCTGATAACGGGCTTTTCCCTGCGCTTTCGCAGCTCTCCAACGGTGGCCTGATGGAAACAAAGAGAAATGGACGGGGAAGGCCTAAGGGGGAAGGCAGCGCCGCAGTATATCAGAGCCTGCGAAGCAGGATTCTCAATGCCGAGCTCCGGCCTGGAACGGATCTGAACGAACCGGACCTCGTGGAAGAATACGGGGTGTCACGTACGCCTGTGCGTGAGGCGCTAATCAAATTGGCCTCCGACGCCCTAGTTGAAATAGTGCCCAATCGGGGCGCTCGGATAGCACCGATTGACGTCACCGAAATCCCAGCGCTTTTCGAGGCGCTTGAACTCGCAGAGCGCGCCATCAATCGCTTCTGTGCACTCCGACACACGTCTGCGCAACTCACACAGATCGAGCAGTCGAACCAAGCTTTCGAACGAGCTTCTTTCGGGCAAGACTATGGACGGATGGCCGATGAGAATCTTCGGTTCCATGGAGCCATCGCCGCAAGCTGCGGCAACCGCTATCTAGGCGACCACTATGTCACATTGGCCAATATGGCCATGAGACTAAGCCGGCTCGGTTTCGAGAACACCGAGGGTCGAAAGGTGAATGATGAATACTACGGCACGGTCAGGCAGCATCACCGCGACATCATAGAAGCGATCCGCGCCGGCGACGCGGACGCCGCGGATGAACTCGCCAGACGGCATCAAAAGCTATTCCGGCAGCGGCTCATGCTGTACCTACGCCGAAACAATGCGTCCGACATCTCTATTAAGTGACTGGCTGGAAAGCGCTTCCCTGTTCGGAGCGCACAGGTGGTACCCCTGCGGGCCTGTATTAGAATTAGTCGACCGTGAACAATCTTGACCGCTAAGCGGCAAGCTGCTTCGGCCGGTTCAGGAACGCGGCGATCAAGAGCGACAAAAAATCCTTCAGCCATCTGAGCAGGAGGAGAAGTTGTAGCCGGCGGCGGCCGGGATGGCGTTGAGGGCGTCGCCCTGCTGGCCGGCGAGGTAGTTGCGGCCCATGCGGTGCTCGGCTTGATGTGGCCGATCACCGGCTCGACCGCCGACCGCCGCCGCATCTGGCGTTTGATGGCCGGAGTGACGCGGCGTTTCTGGCCGCTGGTGAAGACCCTGACTTGCGGCTCTGGGGTGCGTTGTGGCCGCGATAGCCGGGCGGCGAGGATGCGGCCAATCTGGTTGCCGATGGTCTTTTCCATGTCGGGGATGACGCTTGCCAGCGTGTGGCCGTCATAGGGATTGCCGGGCAGTGCTTTTGCATGCAAGGCGAACTGTCCGCCCTTGGAGCGCTTCAGCGTGGTGGCCACCGACACCTTCACCCGAACTCGTGCGCCTTGCCTTTGCCGATGCATTACACCTCGTGCGCGTGCAGGCTGTAGATTTTGCGGCCGCGCTGGCGCTGACGTTGCTCGAGAACGGTGGCGGCCTGGTAGAGCTGCCATTTGATGAGCGCGTCCAGCCCCGCATCGCTGGCGATCTGGCGAGCGATGTCACGAATGGTCCGCCTTGTTGGCCCGCTTGAACTGCTTGGCGTGGGCATAGCGCTGGTGGTTGATCAGCGCCAGCTTGCCGACCCGCACATAGCTCTGGCGCAAATTGACGCCCGTCCTCTTGGCCAGCCGCACCAGCCGTTCGCGCGCCCGGTGGATGAGCTTGGCGTCGGTCGGGAACATGACGTTCTTCGGCTGCACGGTCGTGTCGACGATGTCCTGGCGCGTGTCGGCCGGCTTCATCGCCCCGGTCTTGACCGCAAGGCTGAGGCTCTCCTGCAAAAGCGCGACGATCCGCTCCTCGCCCATGCGGCTGCGCCAGCGCGTGTCATCGACGAGCGGTCGAAGGGCAGTGCGTGGCGGAAGAACTCCTCGCCGCACCGATACTGGAAGTAGGGGTTTTCCACCCAGCGCTAGCACAGCACCTCGTCTGACAGGTGTTTGGACTGGGGACATCGCGAACAGGTGTGCGAGGACATCGCAACAGTTTTGCGCATTGTGGCGAGGGGGTTCGGGATGCCGTTCAAGGACACAAGCGCGATGAAGCAGAAGTTGGAGTTCGTGAGTTTGGCGTTGGTGGAGGGGTCGAATGTGAGCGCGTTGTGCCGGCGCTTCGGCATCGGACGGACGTGCGGCCACAAGCTGCTTTCGCGCTACCGGGGCGAGGGCGAGGCAGGCCTGGCCGAGCAGTCGCGGCGGCCGTTATCAAGCCCGGCGCAGTGCGCGCCGGAGGTGGAAACGGCTGCGCTTGCGGTGCGTGCAGCGCATCCGGCTTGGGGTGGACGCAAGATCGCGCGCGTCATCGCCCGCGATGGCATCGCCACGCCCGCGGCCTCGACGATGAGCGGCATCCTGCGCCGCAACGGCATCGAGCTGGGCGCGCTGGGCGGCGGGGCGCAGCCCTTCATCCGCTTCGAGCACGAAGCTCCCAACGATCTGTGGCAGATGGATTTCAAGGGCCACGTCGCCTTGCGTGGCGGTCGGCTGCATCCGCTCACTGTGCTCGACGACCATTCGCGCTTCTCGATCGCGCTGTCGGCCTGCGCCGATCAGACCACCGCAATCGTGAAGGCCCGGCTGATCGCCGCCTTCCGCCGATACGGCCTGCCGTGGCGTATCGCCACCGACAATGGCCCCCTGGGGCGACGGCGGCCGCAACAACTTCACGCTGCTCACCGTCTGGCTGGTCGACGCTGGCGTCGCCGTCAGTCACTCCAGGCCTTGCCACCCGCAGACGCTCCGTAAGGACGAGCGCTTCCATCGCTCGCTAAAAGCCGAAGCGCTGCAGGGACCGCCCTTTGCCGATCTCCCAAGGCCCAGGACGCCTTCGATCGCTGACGTCACATCTACAATCCTGTTTCATAACACCCATCTGTCTATGTCGTTGAAGTGAATAGGTTTTGCTGATCTGGATGCGATCCCGTGGGGTATTTTGGGTTTTGCCGCGCGCGATGAACGATGCGCTGTGCCGCAGGTTCGCCAAGCGTTGATCGGCTGAAGACCCATGGACCATCCGGCAGAGGATGAACGCCTTCGATCTCGCCCGCCTCGGCGGCGAGCCTGAGGGTCTTCGGTGCAACGCCGAGAAGGCGCGCCGCCTTGTTCAGGTTAAGCCATGGCTCTTTGCCGTCCGCCGCTGGCCGGAAGACAGGGATCTTATGATGCGACCTGTGCGCGGTGACCCGTTCGCGTGTCCATCGATTGCCGTGGCCGGTCACCAGTCCATTGCGGTTGAGGATGCCAGCAATCAGATCATCATTGGCGATGAGCACCAGTTGGCGGACGGCCGCGATGATATCGCCGGACGTGCTGTTGCGCTGTCCACGGCGCCGCTTCGGCAGGCGCAGTTCAGTATGGACGCCGCCAACCCAATGGATCAGAAGAACGATCTCTGACGCTTCGTCATCGATATCGGCGACCACCTCCCGGATGACGGTGCGAACGATGCGCTTCTTGAGCCTTGCATCCGTCGTCGGCGCCGCCCATACAGCCTTGAGATCGGCGGCGAGCGCGGTGACGTGTATTGGCGACAGAAGTGATGGCTCCGATGTCGAGGCATCATGCGCGGCAATCCTGCTCTCGATCTCGCCGACACGCGTAAGCGCCCGGTTCCATCGCAACTCCAGTTCCGCCGCGACCAGCCGGTTCTGCGGATCGATGGCGTCGTATTGCCGGAACGCCCGATCGGCGTTGTAGCGTGCCGCCTCGCGATCGCGCATCAGAGCATCGCGGACCTGATCGCGGCGACTGGCCGCTTGCGCTTCGGCCTCGACGGCCGCGGCTATCGCTGCCGGCTCGACAACCCGCAGAAGAGCTTCCTCGATGGCGTCGTCGACGCGTAGTCCACCGAAGGCGATGCAACGCGGCTCGCCATTGTCAAGCAGACCACGCCAGCAGGAATAGCGCGGAATGTTGTGCTTGGTTCCCGTGTAGCGGACCGTCAGCTTGCGGCCGCAGCGCCGGCAGCGGACAAGGCCGGCGAGCAGAGCGTCGCCATGCTTGGGCGCCCCGTGATGCCGGCTCGTGGGCACGTTGTCGCTCACCATCTTGCGGATCGCTTCCGCCCTTTCCCAGCTGACGTAGCCTTCGTGTGCACCCGGGATCAGCGCCAGCCATTCATCACGCGCCTTACGGCGGCTGCGCGAACGAATGGCTGTTGCATCATATCCCGACGCAGCACGAGTCTTACCATAGGCATAGGCGCCGCCGTAGATCGGGTTCTCGATCATTCGGTGGATGGTCGCATAGCTTGGCCTGCGCCAGACCACATCGCCATTGTTGCGCTTGGCAGGCAAATCCAGCCCATGTTCGAGGAACCAGAGCAGGGCCTGGCGGGCACTGCCGAGTTCCGCCACCTTGTCAAACACAAGGGTGATGGCCTCCTGCATGCGACGGTCGGGATCCTTCTCCAGCCGGTCGCCGACCTTCACGAAGCCGACCGGGGAAGCGACGACGAGTTCACCGCGCCGGGCCTTCTCATAGCGGGCCGACAAGGAGCGCTGACGCAGAAGATCGAGCTCATACTCGTTGAGACTGCCCTTCAATCCCAGCAGCAGCCGGTCATTGCCCTGGCGCGGTGCGTAGACCGTCTCCTGGTCGATCAGCACGGTATCGACGACGCGGCACATCTCGATGAGCTGCTGCCAGTCGCGGCTGTTGCGGGCGAAGCGCGATACCTCCCGCGCCGCAACCGCCCCAACCTTGCCGAGACAGACTGCTGCGACCATCCGATCGAAGCCCGCTCGCGCGACACCGCCAGCAGCAGAGCGGCCGAGATCGTCATCGACCGTCTCGATGCAAGACCAGCCGAGCGCGACCAGGCGATCGCGCATCGCATACTGCAGGGCGCTGCTCTCACGATTGTGCAGAACCTGATGGGCCGAGGACTGCCGCACATAAAGGATCGCCTTTCGCTCCAGATGGTGGGGCCGGATCTTCTCATGCATCATGGCGTGCCTCCTCCCGTGGAACGGCGCGCTCGCCGTCGACGTGGTCGAGGATCAGGCGCACCATCAGCTTTGTCAGCGTCAGGCGCGTCTCTTCCGGCAGCGCCTGCCATGGTGGCATCTGCGCGGTCTCCGCATCGTGCGGGTTGGAGAACAGATCGAACTGATATGTCGTGGGCTGGCGCGGCATGGACCTCTCCCCGATTCGCGTCGTGAGGATCCGATGCTGCGCCCGAAACCTCCAATTGCGATGGGGTGTGGGAATTGGCCGTCGCGTCCTGCAGCAGTGTCACCAAGACGCCAAACGTTCTGGGATCGACATGTGGGGCAGCGGCAATGCGCCACGCGGTGCAGACCGCGCGATCAAACATCCAGGCCGGAACCTCCAGCCACCGATCGGAGGCGTGGCCAGAGAGACTGCAGCGGAAAACCTCCCGGTCAGCCTTCTCGATCACCTCATGAACGTGAACACAACGCCCGGCCCAGGGATGCCATGGATAAAGAAACTTGCGTTCCTCGGTCCCGTGGGCGTTCTCTCGTCGTGTTGTACAACACCGTGCGTCCGCAGGACGCGCTTGGCGGCGCTGTGCCGCTCGACCGCTACCGCGTCTCGCAGCGCCAGTACCGCGAAATCGTCGAGCCGTTCGACTATGCCAAGGACGATCTCGTCCGCCGCGTTCAGCAGCATGGCTTCGTCTCCATCCTCGGCCACACCATGCGCCTGTGCAGGGCCTTCGCCGGCAAATCCGTCGCCTTTCGCCCAATTGCTGCCGACGGCGTCTTCGACGCCTGGTTCAGACACCAGAAAATAGAAACCATCGACCTCAACGCCCTGGCTCGATAGGATGGCAAAACTGTTCGTGATGTCCTCGCACACCTGTTCGCGATGTCCCCAGTCCAAATAACAGGTTGAAGGTGTGCTTGAGGATCGTCAGCCCCGCCATCAGCCGGGTCGGCAGCGGCGGCATGCCGGGACCGTCCGAATAGACCGCACCGAAGCGCGCCTCCAGCACCGGCCAGTCGATCGCCTGCGCCAGCCGCACCAGCTCGTGCTTCATGTTGATGATCTGATCCAGCCTGGAGCGGAAAACATCCTGCTCTCCCGTCTCGCGCTTCTCGCGTGGCCTGCCCATCGCCTGGCTCCATTCACTGCGATGAAAGCAGTGAATAACGCTTCGCCAGGCGGCGAAATCGCAAACTGGAATTGCAAGAAAACCACAAACCGGCCGTTACCTGCAATTCGGAAGCCTGAAAAGTAGAGTATTCCTATGCGATATCAGCGGCTTCCGTATTCTTCACGGCCGACCAATTAAATTAACCTAGCGCCGCGCGCAGCCAGCGTCATCCTGCGCCTTGTTCCGATCGATTTTCCTACCCAGGCGACCCCTGGCCGGATCGATGTCCCCGCCGCCACACGCCGGACCTTCGCCTGAATGTCGGGAGAGAATGGCACACCCTGACCGGGCAGGGCAACCTGAGATTAAGGTCTCCGCTAGCGGCCGCAACCAACCGTCAACGGGATTCATTTGCTGAAAGGATGTCCGCTTCTCGTCCTGACCGACAATTTGGAGCGTCCTCGTTACCGACACCTCACCCGGAGTTCAGGTAGACAGGCTATGTGAGCGGTTTCCGCGGCGAAAGTGGTCATGCGTCTGTCTCCATATACGCGTGGCCGAGGCCAATCGTCCGAAAGCTGCGTCCTGACAGCAATCGGATAGCATTGCATAGACGCCATGTTCTCCTCCAACTCATCGCAGAGAAACGAACGGCAATTGTGACACTCCACTGACCTGGATCGACAGTTGGCGGCGCGAGTCGCCCGGCCTAATTGCGCCGCGCCGCTCCGCCGGCGTGTCATTTGATAGCCGAGGTGCCACGGAGACGGCTTCGGGAGGCGCGATAAGCAGAGTCGTGAGCATAACTTCGCCATGGGACGGCTCGGTGCCTACGCCAGCATCGCAGCCTTTATCCAGCACCACCACGCTGCTTATGCCATGGTATTTCGCAGATGGTGGTCACATGAAAGTCAATGCCAGACGCCGCCGATGATAACGACGTCGTAAGGCGGCTCAGGTCGCGCATCAGGAGAGTCCACAGCGATTCACCACGCTCTTGCCCGTAAGTCCTTCAAGCAGTCTGGCAAACGCAGCTCTATTCACAGTAGTCCAACTTGGCACACTGTCTGATTGGGCCTGCCGTCAATTCGCGCCCGCCGTCAGCTTTTGGATAAGGTCTTGGCTCGACCCCAAGAATACGGGGTCAGTGAAATCCGAAATCTCGCCATAACGCTCCGCTATGACGTCAGGATCGGGATCGGCAGCAGGATCGACGTAAATCCCACGGCTCTCCAAAACGCGGGCAACCGCGAAATGTCCCCCCCCGGCGCTCAGAATCTGACCGGTCAGCGTGCAGCTGTCGCTGCTGAGATAGGTAACCGCCGCCGAAACGAACTCTGGCTTTAACACGGCGGCCATTTCGCCGGAGAGCATTTCAGCCGTCATCTGCGTTGCGGCGGTCGGTGATACAGTGTTGACCAGAATGCCGTGACGAAGCCCCTCCAACTTGAGCACGTTCATCAGGCCGACGAGCCCCATCTTCGCTGCGCCGTAGTTCGTCTGGCCGAAATTCCCGTATAGCCCCGCCCCCGATGTGGTCATCACCACGCGCCCGTAGCCCTGTTCCTTCATGTGCGGCCAAGCGGCCTTCGTGCAGTAGGCGGATCCGAGCAGATGGACACGGATAACCAGGTCGAAGTCGCTCATATCCAACTTGAGGAAAGTTCGGTCGCGCAGGTTGCCAGCGTTGTTCACCAAGATGTCGATTCGACCGAACTTTTCAATAGCAGTAGCGATGATCGTATGAGCCTGCGCCACGTCGCCCACGTTGCTGGAATCGGCTGCCGCCTCCCCGCCGCTGCGGACGATCTCCGCAGCAACGCTTGCCGCGGCCTCCCCGCCGCCGGCTAGGTCGTTAACTATGACCTTGGCGCCGCGTTTCGCGAGCATCAGAGCATGCGCACGGCCCAAGCCGTTGCCGGCACCGGTAACGACGGCAACCCGCCCAGTGAGATCAATCTTCTTCATGAGTTCTGCTCGCTGACACTTCGCTGCGGTAAGCTAGTTCCTGTGCCAACGAAGCAGGGACGAAAGCCGGTACGCACGGCCCATCCTCAGCACGTGGGAACACCACCTTCACTCTTTGGCCGATGTGAACTTCATCCGGATCGCAGCCGACGATATTGGTAAGCAGGATTACCCCCTCATCGAGCCTTACATAGGAGACGACGCGCGGCGGCGTTTCCCGACGCATGACAGTATAGGAATAAATCTCCCCCCCTCCTGGCGACTCCCTCCATTCTGTGTCGACGCTAAAACAGAACGGGCAATGCGCGCGGGGATAGACGTGGACCTTGTTGCAGCTGTTGCAGACCTTCACGAGCAGCCTGTCCCTCGCTGTGGCGGTCCAGAAAGCCTCACTCTCAGGATTGGCCGGTGGGACTGGCGTCAAAGGGGACAATGTCTTCACATCCATCTATTCCCTTTCCAGGATCACTGTCGCGCTGCCATGTCGGCTGGCCAACCAGCCGCCGGTTCCGTGAGCAAGCGCCAGATCACAGTTCCCGACCTGCACTGCGGGATGGGCCTCTTCGCGAAGCTGGCGCACGGCCTCCAATATCTTGGTCATGCCGCCGCGATTGGCGGGATGGTTGCTGCACAGCCCTCCGCCGTCAGTATTGATGGGCAGCTTACCTACTCCGGAAATCAGCTTGCCGTCGGCGACAAAGGCACCACCCTGGCCTCGTCCGCAGAACCCAAGATCTTCCAGCTGTATGAGGACCGTTATGGTGAAGCTGTCGTAAAGCGACGCATATTTGATATCCGAAGGCTTCACCCCCGCTTCCGCAAATGCCGTGGCACCCGACACGACGGCGCCCGATGACGTTATGTCGGCGGTGCCTCCCCGCAGGTCGCGGATCGCCTCGCCTGCTCCACGAAGCCTTATGCGCGGTCGCTTGAGCTTGCGCGCGATCTCCGGACTAACCACGACGAACGCACCGCCGCCGTCGCTGACAACGCAGCAGTCAAGCTTGTGCAGGGGATCGGCGATCATCACCGATCCGAGAACCTGCTCTACGGTAACTACGTCGCGCAATATCGCATGTGGGTTGTGCTGCGCATGGTGGGAAGCGGCCACCTTTACCCAGGCGAGTTGCTCCGCGGTGGTGCCGAATTCGTACATGTGCCGCATAGCGCTCATAGCGTACTGGTCGACGACGCCATTAGCGTAGGGCAACTCGAAAGCCAACTCGGGAACGCCCCAGCTTGGCTGCGTGTCTAGCCCTCGCCCACCGGTGCGCGGTTTGCCGGCCATCGTCACGAGAGCGACATTGCACTTGCCAGCAGCGATTGCCTGGGCGGCGTGCGACAGATGAACCATGGGCGCTGATCCGCCCACATCCGTATTGTCGTAGTGACGGACCTCTATGCCAAGATATTCGATGATAGACAGCGGACCGAGGCCTGGGGCATCTGTGTCGCAGTAGAAAGCATCAACATCCGATAGCGACAAGCCAGCATCTGCTACCGCCCCCTGCGCGACCTCGAAGTAGAGCTGCCCCAGGGACTTGTCGACAGCCTTCCTCGTGGGATGCTCGTATATCCCTGCAATATAGGCACTTTGTGCAACAGAACCCATTACTTTTCCGAATCTTGATGGGGCTTAATTTTGTAAGGTGCGCTTTGCCATGCCGAGAGATATTCGTCACGAATGTCATTCTTCAGCAATTTGCCAAGCGCGTTCCGAGGAAAGGACGACCAAATGCGAACGCTCTGTAGGCGCTGGTGCTTTCCTAGCCTGTCATTTACCCAGCCAAGAAGCTCCCCCATCTCAATGTTTCCGGCCTGCCTCATGCGCACTAGACCGACCGGCGTTTCCCCCCACTTGGGGTGGGGAATGCCGATTACCGCCACTTCTTCGACCTCCGGATGCTCGAGAATTACGGCTTCGATGTCGGCGGGGTAGATATTGAAGCCGCCCGAGATGATCATGTCCTTCTTCCGGCCGCGGACGAATACAAAACCCTCCTCATCCTTGCTGCCCAGGTCGCCGGTCTTGAGGAACGTCCGGCCATCGCTTTTCGTCCAGACGAGCTCTGCTGTCTCTTCCGGTCGTCCGTAATAGCCGTCCATCATGAAGGGCACGCGAGCCACTATCTCGCCGACTACGTCTGGTTCGACCTCGACACCATCATTGTCGATGATGCAAACTTCGCAGCCGAGCAGCGCGCGCCCGACTGAACCTGGCTTTTCGTCATGATCCATCGGCCTGCAAAGAGTTGCCGAGCCTTCGCTAGCGCCATAGCATTCGAAGAAGTTCGACGTCATGCGCGCGCGTATCTCGGACTTCGTGCGTGCGGCCAACGCAGAGCCCACAGAAAGAACCGCGCGGAGGCTTGAACAATCCGCTTTGTCGAGGGCAGGATCTTGAATAATGGCATCGAGTTGGGTTGGCACAAGCTGCGCATGCGTGACGCGATGTTTCGCGACGAGCGCCAAGAAAGCTGTCGCTGAGAATTTGGGCGTCACCACGATCGTTCCACCCACGAAGACAGCGCTGAGCATGTTTAGCCATGTCGCCGCTGCCGACACGGGGGTCGCAAGGAGTGCCACGCTGTCTGACCGGAAACCCATTTCGGTGCCGAAGAGTATCGCGCTCCATTGCAGCGCATTGAACGACTTGACTATGCCCTTGGGCCTGCCGGTCGTGCCCGAAGAGTACCAAATAACCATTCGGCTCGTCGGATCGACAGGCGGAAGCGGCTCCGTTAGACACCCGTTGACAAAGCTCTTGAGGGACTTCCAGCCCGCCCCCTCGAAGCCGACGCCCACCCAATTATAGGATCGAATACGCGGCAGCGCCTCCCGACTGCAATCGACTTTTGCGGCGTATTCCGCAGAGACGAAAAGAATATCCACCTCAGCGTCCTTGATCAACGTGATCACTTGCTGATCTGAAAGGAAGCCGTTGACGGGCACGTAACAGGCGCCTGCTTTGGCCACTCCGAAGACGAGCAAAATACTTTCGATAGAGTTCACCGCAAGCACGCCAACGTTGCTGCCGATGCCAAATCCTGCCTGCCGCAGCGCATGTGCGATGCGAGAGGTCTCCTGGTCGAACCGTTGCCAGTCGAGTGTCGTCGTCCCTTCGATCAGCGCGATTTGGCGGGGATGGTTAGCAGCGTGCACCGAGATCAGCGCTGGCACGGTTACCTGCGGAGCATCAAGCATTCCTCAAATCCCCGTGCATACGCGTGGAGCCTTCTACAGCGATAGGATGCATTTATAATACGACGTCTTAGACCTTCAGCGGGCGCGCAAAGAACGCCACGGCTTCGTTGCCGTCGACATACCCTCCGGATCGAATAGCGTAGACGACGGACGCCGTAGGCGCGCAAATTTCGATGGGATGAGCCGACAGCGACTCCATCGATCGCAGAACGCCTATGAGAGCTCCCTGCTTCACTTCATCGAGCACCGAGCACACAGGTTCAAAAATCCCCCGCGCTGGCGATCCCAGTTCGTCAGATACAAGCGTTTCAAGTGTCCGACTGGACTTGTGTTCACGGAGTGGATGGTCCGCTTCTCCCTCGGCCAGTCCAAGCGCGATAATGCCGTTGCGTACCCCAGCTTCATATTGGGCCAAGGCACCGGCGCTGACCGTGCCGCCGCCGAATTCAGTGCAGACTAACACCTTACCCTGATTGTGGGCGACGGTGTCGAACATTCCAGGTGTGTCGTTGTGCTCCCAGACCAATGTCACGGGCAATTTGAAAGCCTCTGCGATTCCGATCATCTTGGTCATCAGATCGGCATCGGCAACAGGGTGCATGATGACCGACGGCGGAATATCCCACGTCGGTCCGAAACTGTGCAGATCAAATACAATGTCTGCCATTGGCAACAACACGCGCGAAACCGCATCCGCGATCCGTTCGCTTACCGACCCGTCGACCCGACCCGGAAACACTCGATTGAGATTCTTCCCATCGATCGGCGTGTTGCGTGTCCAAGCCTGCACGGCTAATGGGTTGATCTCAGGTACGATGATGACCCTTCCACAAGTTTGCGCTTCAGGCAGCCATTCAGCGAGCCGGCGAGCGACAATTGGCCCCTCCAGTTCGTTGCCATGATTTCCACCGGTGATAAGTAGGCTCGGTCCCTTCCCTCTATTGCAGCTAAAGACTGGGAGCGAGAGAGCTTCGCAGTCGGCGCCTTTGGGGACAACTAGATGGCCCGTACTCACCCCAGACGCGCCTGGATCGAATGTAAGATGTGGCACTTCGTTCATGTTCAACCCTCCACGAATGATAGTATTTTCTAGACGATTGACCCGGCTGGCTTCCGGTCATTCGCCGGCGTTTGGCCAAACTTGACCGCGGGCCGCCTCGATTTAACAGTTCCGCTCCGCAGTCGTCGAACCGCGGCGTCTCGCCCACCACTATGGGCGGTACGACGGGAGATGCCCCGCATGTATGCCCCAAGCCGTCCTCAATCCGCCAATATAATGTCTCGGACGGTGCCATCGCGTTTTCAGATGGCTAGTGCGTCTTTCGCTGAACTTCGCTACTCCGACCTGAAGGCGCAGAGGCGCAGACATCCTCAACAAGCCCTCGGGCGAGCGGCCAAAATACCGGTAAACTTCGCCACGGGTCTCACCCGGTAGGTCAACGACCACATGCACATCGGCCCCAAAGGCGCCACGTCGACTACGACGCCAGTGTGATTCATCACTCACAACACTTTGTGTGACGTCCATGAGCTCAATATGTTCTGGTCTGATGCATAGATCGGCACTTCCTCGCCGGTCTGTCGGCGTTGATCTCGTCCAAATCTCCATTCCATTGGAAGCAATAAAGGGGCTACAGCCGCCATTTAATTGACCACATCTAGCTGCGTAAAACCAATTCGATCTGCCAACGAATTCAGCTACAAACTTATCTGCGGGCGTTTTGTATCGGAGAACCGCGCTGAATCACCTTTCCCGCATGCATGACAACGACTTCGTCGCCGAGGCTAAGAGCCTCCTCCTGATCGTGCGTGACGACAATGGTGGTCGCTCCTACTGATCTGAGATTTCCTTAAGCTCGATGCGCAACTCCAGGCGAAGCTTGGCATCAAGTGCGGATAGAGGCTCGTCCAGAAGGACGATTTGGGGGTCAGTTGCCAGCGCCCGGGCAAGCGCTACGCGCTGCTGTTGTCCGCCGCTTAGCTGGCCAGGATATCTGGCCTCCATACCGACCATGCGTACAAGTGATAGCATGTGCTGGACTCGAGTAGGTATCATCGGCTTCGGTGTTCCGCGGTACCGCAGTCCGTAGGCGACATTCTGCTCCACCGTCAGAAGAGCGCGTAATCCTGGAATAGAAGCCCAACATTGCGTTCGTAGGGCTTCAGATGGTCAACGTTCTCGCCTGCGATTGCCACAGTGCCGCTGTTCGGTGCCGTAAACCCAGCTATCATGCGGAGCGTGGTCGATTTCCCGCAATCACTCGGCCCCAAAAGAGAAAGAATTCTTCCTTGTTCTATTCCCAAGCTGACGCCATCAACAGCGACAAATTCACCGTACCTTCTAGTGACGTCCTGCAATTCAAGAACATTCATTGAGTCAAGCCTTATAGATGCCATGGCCGATAACCCGCTCAAGACCAAACATGCGATCGAGCACAATCAAAATGACGACAGTTACGCCCATCAGAAAGACGGCGGCCGCAGCGAGAGTGAGATCGAAGTTCGACCTCATAAGACCTACGAGAGCGACGGGAAGCGGATACGTATTGAAGTCGCTCAAAAAGAGGCTGAATTGTCAAATCGTCCATGGAAAATGCGAAGGCAAAGATCGCACCAGCCGCGATACTATTCTTAGCGAGCGGCAAGGTAATTGTGAAGAAAGCTTGGCGTTCATGGGTCCCAAGACTCAACGCAGCTTCACGCAGCGTGGCACTTATGCCAGTCAGCCCAATCAGTGTCATTCTGATCGTAAAGGGAATTGTGATGATAAGGTGCCCAGCGAGCATTTTAAGAAATGTCGGCAGCACGTTCACTGCCGAAAATGCCATCAGCAATGCAAACCCAATGATAACCCCTGGCAGCACTAGAGGCGATAGGAAGGCCGTCGTGACAGAATCCCGCGATTGCGCAGACATTCGACTGATTGCCAGCGCGGCCAAGGCTCCAATCGTGGTCGCGGCGGCGGTCGCCGCGGTCGCCAGCAACAGGCTCGTGTGGAGTCCGGACCAGAGATAGCCATTATGGGCGAACTGGTGAACCATTTCGTCGACAGACTCGGGGGAGGAAATTGACCAAGATAGTCACGCGAGTCAAATGACATGATTACGGTTGACTGGGATCAGCAAAACATTGCCGTCACCGCGATCACTGCCCTTAGGAGTATCCCAAGACTGGCGTCTGCGTTTCGTTTGTTGAGCATTCTTATGTCCTAACAAGCAACGTTGCAATTCTAGAGATAATAAAAATCATTACAAGCGATAGGATCATCATGATAATCGATATTGCGCCCCGCTGGGATAGTTCGATACTTCACTGAAGCGACTGTAGATAATGTTTGAAATAAACTGCACCCTTCCTTGCCCCAGGATCCAAGGGATGGCGAAAGCGCTTACGCCAAACGTCATTGAAACCAAAAATGCAGACACGATTCCCTTGATGCACAGCGGGATAGTTACTGAAAGATGTGACTCTATTGCCGATGCGCCAAGAGACTGCGCCGCCTCACTCAAGCGAGGATTGAGATTCAGTATCGCGCCTATCGTGATCAGTATCGATATCGGTATTGCATAGTGGAGCAATCCGACGATGAGTGATGATGTTGATATATGCACTGGCGTTCATGTTGACGCCAAAAAAAAGACAAGTATCCCGACAGAACCAAACGTCAATTCGATCCCATAGATCCGAACCAACGCGCTCAAAAACATTAGCCCGATGAGAGCTGATATCCAGATCTTCCGCACACTCGCAGATGCCTTCTTCGCAATATAATAGGCGACCGGAAACGCTATGATGACAGCGATCACGGACGCGAAGAACGCCAATACATAGGTTTGGCCAAAGTACCTCGCATAGGCCGAAGAATTCCGTATAATTCTTAATGGTAAGCGGAGCTCCCACCACGGCCCCGATACGGCCGGGCGTGAATGTACGAAAACTCTCCTCAATGACCGCCAATAGCGGCATCACAAAAATAAATACTGCTGCTGTCGGAAGCAGCAGCAGTATCTGGGATTTAGAACGCCTCACCGATCCCTCCCGCCAACGCACGTGCGCTAGAGATTGCACTTCTTGCTAAAGCAGGGATTGGATTTCCTGCTCCCAGCGCTTCATCCACGCATCGGACAGTTCGGAGATATGGGACCAGTTCGGAACGTAGGCGTACTTATTCATTTCATCGTTGTTGAACACAAAGGGCTTGGCCTCGTCAGGGACTGCCGCCTTGGTATTGGCGGGTATCGTCCCAACAAGATTTGTATTCTGTGGCGGCAGACCCTGCTTCTTGTCGCGTCACCAGGCGCGTGGCGGCCTTGGTTGCGACGCGTCTGAACAATCTCTTCGAAGCCGTGTCCGTCCTGACCAACCGCTCTCCACAACCAGCATTTCCGACCGTTGATGCGCACCACGACTTCATCCGGTGCCAGATATCGTCTTGTTGGCGCCTTGCGGCGGTATACGGCGAGCATAATCAGGACCGTGCTTCGGCACCATCGGCGGATGGTCTCGTAGGAACGACGATCCCTCGATCGGCGGCATTTCCTCGACATTGCGCAAGCTCAGGTTGAAGCGGAAATAGACCCAGACAGCACGGGCCATGATTTCGATCGGATCGCGTGGTTCTTGTAGGTCGGTGCACTCACGTCATGGGGCCAAGGATCAGCTGAGAGCTTTGCTATACTTCAGCCTGTCCGCCTGTGCCAATTCCGCGGCCTCCGATATATCCCCACAACCAAGCGCTGCGCCGGCGCGCGACACCGCTTGTCCCTGGCGACACCGAAGACCGACGGTGGGCATTGAACTCAAAAAGCCGCCGCCGTTCGTCCGGCGAGCTGCTCGCGAAGTTCGCTGAGCGAGCCAAAAACAACCCACGCCTTCGTTCGCTTCGAGTTAGCCGCGACGATGGATACGACTTCACAGAGCAATCCAGATTCCAGCGATTTGCGGGACGGCATTGCGGATCAAAAACCGGACGCGATTGGGCGGAGGCGATCACGGTCTAGACGCGGGGTATTTTCCCGAGGTCTTCGGCGGTCGATTCTGGTGAACGCTCTGAAGCCGGTCCATAGCCCCCGCCGCCGGCCGTTTCGATAACAATCGCGTCGCGTACGCCGACATCCCAGCCTTTCTCCAGCACCGTGGGCGCATGAAAGTCCATGCCCGCGGCCGCCGATGATGACGACTTCGTAAGGCGGCTCAGCTCGGGCGCGTCACGAGAGTCCACGGCGATTCACCGCCGCTCTTGCCCGTAATCCTTCAAGCAGCTTGGCAAACCTTGGCGGACTGTCTGATTGGGCCTGCGGTCAATTTGCCCGCGTCAGCTTTTGGATAAGGTCTTGGCTCGACCCCAGGAATACGGGGGCAGTGAAATCCGAAATCTCGCCATAACGTTCCGCTATGATGTCAGGATCGGGATCGGCTGCAGGATCGACGTTAGATCCCACGGCTCTCTAAACCGCAGGCAACTGCGAAATGCAGACCTCGTCAATGAAGTGAGAAAGATGCTCGGTGACGTCCTCGAAGGTTTTCGAACGCAATTGGGTAAACGGCCTCGAACTTGAGCGTTTATGAAGCTTTCGGCTTTGCCGTCGCGGGGACTACCACCAGCAGCGGGGCGATCTGAACTCCAGCGATTCTGGTTGGGGATCGCGCAGGGTTTGACCAGCGAGGATGCTGCGCTGGCGGCTGGTATGTCGCAACCTGTCGGAACCAGATTGTTCCGACAGGCCGGTAGTATGGCACCAGCGATGTTCAAATCTTCGCCCAAGCCGCCGTCCGGGCCGTATTTCTCGTTTGCGGAACGTAGGAGATCGCACTTCCAACAGGCGACATTCTGCATACAGTCTTCGAAGCGCGACGATTGCATATCCGTGGCATCCCCTTTTTGGACGAACGCTTCAGGTCGCACCGTTTCGACGCGGCAAGGATTTGAAGTGCATCTACACGGAGGAACGGCGGGGGGTTTAGTCGTGAGGTGCCCAATGGATGTTCGACGACAGATACTGTGCCGGCATGGCGCTTGGGCAGCCGCAGATTAGCATTGATGGGCTCAACGAG
>NZ_JAMYLZ010000053.1:0-24103 GCF_040318315.1 Mesorhizobium sp. M1227 | reverse complement strand
GGCCGACGGCAAAGCCTCAAAACTCGCCATCACAGCCATCATGCGAAAGCTCATCATCCTCGCAAACGCACTACTCAGGGACAATCGGACCTGGACACCATCTCTCCCTTGACCAACACGGATACTCTAGGCTCGATGCTGCATAGTTGCTCGACGCGCTGACGATGCCTCTCAGCTTCCGGGTGAACCGAGCTGCTCCGCATCCCAGAACTGGTCAAGCCAGATGTTGAGCTTCAGGAAGCCGGCATTGCTGACCGTATAGACGCGCCTGGTGCCTTCCGGCTTGGCGTTGACCAACCCCGCATCAAGCAGCACCTTCAGGTGCTGCGAAACGGCCGGGCGGGACACCGGCAAGCCGGATGCCAATTCGTTGACGGTCTTCGGTCCGCGCCGGAGCTCTTCCAAGAGATGGCGCCGGTTGGGATCGGCAATCGCCATGAAGGCGTCGGAAAGCATCATGCCTTATTTGTGGGGCAAAGCGCCTCGAATCTCAACTGTCGGCTTCAGCTTTTCTGCGCGGGTCGAGCCGCAACGCTTCCGGCGTCACCGAACGATCGGCCGGCTGGGTCTTGAAGGCATCGCGGCCTTCGATCGGCACCGGCGCGCGACGGCTGATGCGCAGCAGCGTATAGCCAGCCAGGCTGAGATGCGCGAGCGCAGTGGCCAGGAACAGCCCCTCAGGGCGCATCCAGCCCATCAGGCCGGCGGCCACCAGCGGACCGATCATCGTGCCGAAGCCATAAAGCAGCAGCAGGCCGCCCGACACTTTGACGAAGTCCTCCGATCGCGCATGGTCATTGGCATGCGCCACCGCGATCGAATAGAGCGTGTAGGCGAAGGCGCCGTAGGCGGCTGTGCAGACGATGACGAAGACGCCGGAGCGCGGTTCGAACAGGAAGATGGCGATGGCAAACAGCGCAGCGCCGAAGGCCGCGCCCGCCAGCACGAAACGACGGTCCGTCGTGTCGGAGAGCCGCCCGGCCGGAAGCTGCATGGCGGCGCCGGCGATGACCACGAGGCTCATCATCAGCGCGATCTCGGCTGTCGAGATGCCGATGCGCGCTCCATAGACGGCACCAAGTGTACCCCAGGCGCCGTTGGCGATGCCGATCAGCACGCAAGCGATCGCCGACACCGGCGAATTGACGTAGAGCCCCTTGACGTCAAGCGACACGTCCTGCAGCGGCTTGGGGTGAGACGCCGTCGAGACCGCCGTCGGGATTAGCGACAGGCAGAACAGAATGCCGGTGATCATGAACAGCGACGCCGATCTCACATCGCCGCCGGCAACGATCATCTGACCGCCCATGATCGAGGCATAGGTGACCATCATGTAGAGGCCGAAGACGGTGCCGCGGTTTTCGTTGGTGGCCTTCTCGTTGAGCCAGCTTTCGATGACCATGAAGGCGCCGGCCATGGTGAAGCCGGTGAAGGCGCGCAGCAGGATCCAGGTATATTCGTCGATGATCAGGCCGGTGAGCAGTGCGACGATCGCTCCCGATGCGGCAAAGGCGCCGAAAGCCCTGACATGACCGGCGCGGCGCACGATGCGTGGCGCAAAGAAGCAGCCGGTGACGAAGCCGCCGGCCCAAGCCGTGCCCATCAGGCCGAGCGATGCCGTCGAGAAGCCCTCCACCTGGCCGCGCAGCGGCAACAGCAGACCGTGCAGTCCGGATGCCGCCAACAGGAACGCGGTGCCGCGCAGCAGCGAGAGGATCGGTCTGTAGCTTGCGAACATTTTTCAATCCGGCTGGGGTTTAGGGCACAAGTCTGGAGACAGCGGCATTCGGCTTTTCGGCGGCGTGCCCGAGCTTTTGGAATTACCCGCAGTAACTACCCGCGGCGAAACAGCGCCTCTGCCGCCGACTTGGTCGAGCCCTTGGTCTTGAGCTCGGCTTCCAGCCGGGCGATCTCGTCGCGCAGGATACCGATCCGTTCGGACAATTCATCGACGGAAAGCAGCGACAGATCCTGCCCGATCTCGTGCGGGCGCGCTTTCTTCTTGGGTTCGTCGTCGAAGATCGCCATCGTCGCTCCTCCGTGATTGCCCATTTGCCTGATTTGCCAATGAGCATACATAGGGCAAGGGTATGGATGCAAATGGCGGGCAAGAGCTGGCACGAGAAACCGGCGGAGCACGACGGGAAAATTCATGGCGAACGCACAGAAAATTCCGGCGAAGATGATGGCGATCGCCATATCGGAACCGGGCGGGCCGCGGGTGCTGAAACCGGAAACCCGCGACGTACCGGTTCCCGGTTCCGGCGAGATCCTGATCCGGGTGCGGGCCGCCGGCGTCAACCGGCCGGACGTGCAACAGCGCAGGGGCGCCTATCCGCCACCGCCGGGAGCGTCGGATCTGCCGGGCCTGGAAGCAGCAGGCGAAGTCGCTGCCCTTGGTGACGAGATATCGCGCTGGCGCGTCGGCGACCGGGTCTGTGCGCTGACGGCGGGCGGCGGCTATGCCGAATATGTCAGAGTGCACGCCGGCAGCGTGCTGCCGCTGCCCGCCGGCTTTACCTACACCGAAGCGGCGGCGCTGCCGGAAAACTACTTCACTGTTTGGCACAATGTCTTCGAGCGCGGCGGCCTGAAGAGCGGCGAGACACTGCTCGTGCATGGCGGCTCGTCGGGTATCGGCACCACGGCGATCCAGCTTGCTGCCGCTTTCGGCGCCTATGTCGTCACCACCGCCGGCAGCAAGGAGAAATGCGACGCCTGCCTCAAGCTCGGCGCCGACCGGGCGATCAACTACCGCGAGGAGGACTTCGTCGCCGCAGTCAAGGAGGCAACCGGCGGCAAGGGTGCCAATGTCATCCTCGACATGGTCGGCGGCGACTATGTGGCGCGAAACTATGAGGCTGCAGCCATGGAAGGCCGCATCGTCCAGATCGCGACGCAGGGCGGGGCGGTGGCGAGCGCCGATTTCTTCAAGATCATGGCCAAGCGGCTCGTGCACACAGGATCGCTGCTCAGGCCACGCACCGTGGAGTTCAAGGCGGCAGTTGCGGCTGCGCTGGAGGCGCAGGTTTGGCCGCTGCTCGGCACGCGCAAGGTTGCGCCGGTGATGGATACGATCTTCCCGCTCAAGGAAGCGTGGCGGGCGCATGAGCGGATGGAGGAGGGTGAGCACATCGGCAAGATTGTGCTCGATGTCGCCTGACGGCCCGCAAACAGGCTGAACGAAAGCTTAATGGTGCAATGCAACAAACGCATTGCGGCCATGCAAAAGCGTCTGTTCAATTTTTCATCGCCGATGCCTATTTACGCGGCATCAAAACGATGGAGGACTATCATGAACCCGATCCGCGCTTTCCGTAACTGGCGCATGTACAACGAAACCGTGCGCGAACTGAACCGGCTGAATGCTCGTCAGCTCAACGACCTCGGCATCAACCGCGGCGACATCGAGAGAATCGCCCGCAAAGGGCTTTAATCTCGAGCACGATCCCGCTCGAAGACCGGGCGCTGCTTTTCGGCAACGCCGAGCCGCGGTTCGGGATCAAGCTTTAGAAGCCAGAGCCGCAGCAGACGGATTTCCGTCGCCGGTTCCGAGCCCGCCCGACCTTGGTCTGGCGGGCTTTGTCTTTTTGAAGCTTTCGACTGCATGGCGTCATCTGCCGACCCTTCGCGGTCTGCTGGTCGCGCTGCCGTGCCGTCCTTGACGCGCGCCTGCCAAAAACATTGCGAAACGGCGAGCGAGCGGTTATATAGACCGCGATTTTCCCATTTTGGTGGCTCTAAACCACCGCCCGCGCGGGAACGCGGGCGAACGAGAAGGATTTTTGTAATGGCCAATACGCTGCTGATGCCAAAGGCGACCGCCGTCTGGCTGGTTGACAACACAGCGCTTTCCTTCGAGCAGATCGCGCAGTTCTGCGGACTGCATCCGCTTGAGGTCAAGGCGATCGCCGACGGCGAGGCGGCGCAAGGCATCAAGGGCATGGACCCGATCATGACCGGCCAGCTCACTCGCGACGAGATCGCGCGCGCCGAGAAGGACGCGAACCACCGGCTGAAGCTCTCGGATCCCAAGGTGCGGGTGCCGGAATCCAAACGCAAGGGTCCGCGCTACACGCCGCTGTCGAAGCGCCAGGACCGGCCCAACGCCATCCTCTGGCTGGTGCGCAACCATCCCGAGCTCAAGGATGCGCAGATTGCCCGCCTTGTCGGCACAACGAAGTCGACGATCGACCAGATCCGCGACAGAAAGCACTGGAACTCCGCCAATCTCCAGCCGATGGATCCGGTGACGCTCGGCCTGACGTCGCAGATCGACCTCGATATGGAAATCAACCGCGCCTCGCGCGGCCGCGAGCAGGCGCAGCCGGTCGGCGATACGCTGCTGCCGGCCGCCTTGACCGAACGGCTGGTGCCGGCGCCCGAAAAGCCGAAGGACGAGGACCGCGAACTTGACGCCAACGCCGTCTTCGCCAAGCTTTCAGCGCTGAAGTCGAAGGACAAGGACGCCGACGAAGAGGAATAGGTCTGGCATCCAAAACAAAAAGCCCGCCTTCAAGCGGGCTTTTTTGTGATCTTCCGTGTCAGCTTCGCGCCGCCCGGTCCGGCGCCATGCCGTAATCCTCGCTGCGCTCCACCGCGCGATAGAAATCGGCGAGCTGCTTGCCGCGCTCCGGCTTGAAGGTGCGGCCGGCGATGACCACCGAGGCGATGCGGTCGATGCGGAAGGCGCGGAAATCGCCGCGCATCTCACACCAGGCGACCAAGGTCCACACCTTGCCCCAGAACCACAGGCCGAGCGGGCGGATGTCGCGCGCGGTGCTGCGGCCGGCCTCATCCGAATAGTCGATGGTCAGCACCTGACGTTTCTCGATGGACCGCTCGATCAGGTCGATGGCTTCGCGGGCGGCATCGCTTACCACCCACATCGGCGTGTGGATCTCGGTACGGGCGATGCGGTCCTTTTCGGCGTCGGGCAACACGGCGCCTATCTTGACCAGCGCCTCGTCGGCGGCTCGCGCCATGGCCGCGCCACCAAAGGCGCGCACCATGCGGGCGCCGGCGACCAGCGCGACGATCTCGTCACGCGTGAACATCAGCGGCGGAAGGTCGAAACCCTCCCTCATCATGTAGCCGACACCGGCCTCGCCGTCGATCGGCACGCCGGTCGACTGCAGGTCTGCGATGTCGCGATAGATCGTCCGCTCGGAAACCTCGAGCCACGTGCCCAGCTTCTGGGCGGTGACCAGACGACCACCACGCAGATGCTGCACGATTTGGAAGAGCCTGTCGGCGCGGCGCATCGTATGGTCCCTCGGCGTCTATCGTTCCAGCCCTTCGCGCTTGCGCTGCGCGGCGACGAAGGCCGCGCCGAAGGACAGTTTCTTCGTTGTCGGCGTGCTTGCGTCGACCACCCGCCAGAACGGCGCAACATCGCCCAGCGCCATACCACGCTCAAGATCCTCGTTGGCGGCCTCGGCGACGGTGCGCAGATGATAGCCGATGGTGACCGGACATGTCATCTCGGCACCATGCTCGATGGCGAGAGCGGTGCGCAAAGCGCGGATATTCATGTCCATGCCTTCGGGGATAGAGCGGATGAATGCGTGGACCTGGCGAGCTGTAGGAACCAGCATCGGCTGGCCTTCGACGACGTCGCCGATGGTGCGTGGCGACGGTGTTATGCCGTTGATGCCAGGCGTGTTCAGCCTGTCGTTCCAGCTTTTCATCGATCGTCCTCTCGGCCATCCGGCTCCGGCGGCCATTGCACTATGGCACGAGCCTCCTGACACCATACTGTCAGGAGGCTTCAGCATGCCCATTTCAGCTCGTCGCCAGGTCGCATCCAAACGCCACGCGGAAAGCTTGCCTCAATTGCCGCCATAGCGGCGGTCGCCATACATGTCCGGCCAACCAATATCCTTGCGGATGTCCGCCGGCAGGGTGTTCATGAATCGCTGGGTGCGGATCTCATTGCGGATCGTCCGGATCTTGCCGACATAGTGCTGCACGCTACGCAGAATGGTAATACCGTTCATGGCTGGTCTCCTCTCTTTCGATGCAGGCACTATCGCACACCCCTGCTGACAGCAGTCTGTCAGGAGGGTGCGGCTCTCATGACCGGCGTTCCGATTTATCCATCGAAGTGACAAGGCAGTGCTGAAAAGAGGCTTGCCGCAGTGGAAGCCGGCGATCCCGGAGCCGCTTTGACAGCCAGCCGCGATGCTGATCAAAGGCTGCATGTCGAAACTTCTCGCGCTCGTCATCATCTTCATGATGGTCATCCAGCTCATCAAGCCGCTTGGCTGGCCCGGGCTGAAGCGGCGCAGCGATTTCTGGAAGCTGGCGCTGCTGGCGATGGCGGCGATTTCGATTACGGCGGTGCTCGGGCACTGGACGTAATGCATGTCGCGCAAAAGTGTGCAGCGGTTTTGCGACAACGACATGCATAAAAACAAGAACCTGAAGCGCGTCGGATGAGGCCAATCGAATGCGACGCGCTTTAGTGCGGGCGGCCCGCTACGCGACGCCCGGTTCGTTGGCGAGCACCAGGCTGACCAGATGTTCCGCCCAGGCTCGGTAGCCGGCTTCCGAAGCGTGAAATCCATCCGATGCGAAGCCGGCATCGGCATCCGTGATCGGCAGCCGGGGCGCCGGTATGGCGCCGCGTTCGAGGCAAAGGCGCTCGCCCATCCGGTTCACCTCGACGGCGCGGATTTCGAGGATCTTGCCGAGCAATGGCGGCATTGCCGGAGCCCGGGTGAACTCCAGCACCGGCGACCACACCACGCGCGCTTCCGGCCATTTGGCGCGCAGCGCGTAGAGCAGGCCGCCAAACTCGCGCTTGAAGCGCGGTACCGAATGAAAATTCTTGGTGTCGTTGGTACCGACGGCCAGCACGATATGCGTCCACGGATCGGCCGATAGATTGGGCAGCACATGATCGCGGATCTGGCCAGAGGTTGCCGAGTTGAAGCCGGCCGCCCGCCAGCGCACGGTGCGGCCGGTGCGTTGCGCAATCAGAACTGCCAGTTGCGCGGCCAATCCGTTTTCGGAATTGCCGATGCCGACCGAGGCGGCGGAGGAATCGCCAAGCACCAGAACCGAGATTGCTGGCGCCAGGCCAGATATCTCGTGCATGACCGGACCTTGTGCCGGCAGCATGCGGGCGGTGCGGCGACGCACGCCAAGTCCTTGCCAGACATAAACCGGAAAGGCGAGCCAGGTGAGAAGGGTCGGAAAGCGCCGCATGGCAAGTCCCTTTTAGGGCATAGCGAACAGCACTTAGCGCATGTTGCACTGAAGGTGAACGACCTTGCAGCGACACCCTTGTCGCCTCAATGGCAACCGTCATGCGTCCCGGATTGGTCTTGATACTCGTCATGCAGCCGCACCCAGTCGCCGAGGCTATGATGCGGGCCAGTTTCGTTGCGGCCTTTCGGCGTCAGATCGAGATAGTGATAGGCGCCGATCAGCGGATCGCCGCCTCGCGAGCGCGAGATGAAAGTCAGGAAGATGTCGCCTTTCTCGTCGCGATAGAACACGCTGGTGCCGGGAAGATCCTTCGATTGCCGCGCGCGCCGCTCGAAATTGTAGGTCGTGTCGCCGGCCGCGATCTGCTTGTCGGTGAATGACACCTGCATGTCGAAGTTGAAGTCCGAAGCGTAGGACGACACCCAGTCGAATTTCCAGCCCATGCGCTGCTTGTAGGGCAGCAATTCAGCCAGTGGCGCGCGCGCTACCACGACAAGTGAGACATCGTGATGCCTGAGATGCTGGTTGGCGCCGTCGATGTGGTCGGCAAGAAATGAGCAGCCTTCGCAGCGATAATCGGCGCCCGGCCCGAACATGAAATGGTAGACGATCAGCTGGCTGTTGCCGCCGAACAGGTCGGGCAGTTTCTTTGGCCCTTGCTCGGTCTCGAAGACATAGTCCTTGCGGATCTTCAGCCACGGCAGTTCGCGGCGTTCGGCGGCGACGCGGTCGCGAAAGCGCGTCAATTCCTTTTCGCGCGCCAGATGCGCCTTGTGCGCCTGAAACCATTTTTCCTGCGATACGGTCTTGTTGTTTGGCATAGGTCTGCTCCTCTTTTCACGGAGGACGATCGGCAGCGAGGAATGCCGACACAGAGCTGCATTTTTAGTTGCAGGAAATCGCAGACCTTGCTGCTTTCAAACAAACCCGGGCACATGGCCCGGGTCGGAGGGAACGCAACCTGAATTCCGTCAGGCGGCTTGCTCCAGCGTCGGCTGCCATTGTCCAAGCGCTGCCAGATGGTTCATGTGGGCGCGATGGGCGAAGGCGGCCTGTGCGGCGGCGACGTTCGCCGGCTTGCCGCTCCAGGCCTTCTGCGGAGCGGCCTGCAAGGCGCGGCCGTAGGAGAAGGTCAGCTTCCACGGATGCGGGCCGATAGCGTTGATGGCATTGAGGTTGGCGGTCGCCTGCTCGTCCGTTTGTCCGCCTGACAGGAAGGCGATGCCTCCGATCGCGGCCGGCACCGTCTCGCGGAACAGTTTTATGGTCTTTTCGGCGACTTCCTCGGGGCTGCTGACCTTGCCCGATTTCTTGCCGGCAAGGACCATGTTCGGTTTCAGGATGGTGCCTTCGAGCACGACGCGGGCCGCATAGAGCTCGGTGTACAACTTTGTCAGTGTCGCCTTGCTGATCTCGTAGCAGGTGTCGATGTCGTGGGCGCCGTCCATCAGCACCTCCGGCTCGACGATCGGCACGATGCCGGCCTCCTGGCAAAGCGCGGCGTAACGGGCGAGCGCATGGGCGTTCGAGCCGATCGACGTGGCGGAAGGCACGCCCTTGGCAACATCGATGTCGATCACCGCGCGCCATTTGGCAAAGCGGGCGCCGAGCTTGTAATAGTCGGCAAGGCGTTCGCGCAGGCCGTCGAGGCCCTCGGTGATGGTGTCGCCGGGAAAGCCGGCCAGCGGCTTGGCGCCGGCGTCGACCTTGATGCCGGGGATAGCGCCTGATGCCTTGATGATGTCGACCAGCGGTGTGCCGTCGGCGGCCTTCTGGTGAATGGTCTCGTCGTAGAGGATGACGCCGGAAATGTACTTGGTCATTGCATCGCTGGCGCGGAACATCATCTCGCGATAGTCGCGGCGACTGTCGGCGGTCGACTCGACACCGATGACGTCGAAGCGCTTCTTGATGGTGCCGGAGCTCTCGTCGGCAGCCAGCAGGCCTTTGCCATTGGCCACCATCGCGGCAGCAATGTCCTCGAGACGTTCGCTCATCGTGCTTCTCCTGAAAGAATTGATCCGTGCCCAGCAGACCACCAGAGCAACGCGGGTTCAAGTCGAACAATTTCACCGGGTAGGCGCGAATCGATTGAAAGTCGCGGGCGCCCTCTTTCGCGCTGTTATTGCTGCCGCGCTCAGCGCTTCAAGATGTCGACGCCGGGCAAGGGCTTGCCTTCCATCCACTCCAGGAAAGCGCCGCCAGCCGTCGAGACATAGGTGAAGTCGTCGGCAACGCCGGCATGGTTGAGCGCCGCCACCGTATCGCCGCCGCCGGCGACCGAGATCAGTCTGCCGGCCCTGGTGCGCGCTGCCGCGTGCCTGGCCGTCGCCACCGTTGCGTGGTCGAATGGCTCGATCTCGAAGGCGCCGAGCGGCCCGTTCCAGACCAGCGTCGCGGCGCGGTCGATCCATTCGGCAATGGTTTTCACGGTCTTTGCGCCGACGTCGAGGATCATGCCGTCGGCCGGCACGTCTGCTATGGCGACGGTCTCGCTGGCGGCGCCGGCCTTGAACTCCCTGGCGACAACGCCGTCGGCGGGCAGGATGATGGCGCAGCCGGCCTCGGCCGCCTCGATCATGATCTGCTTGGCGGTGGTCGCGAGATCACGCTCGCACAAGGATTTCCCGACATCGGTGCCGCGTGCCGCGAGAAACGTGTTGGCCATGCCGCCGCCGATGACCAGCGCGTCGACCTTCTTCACCAGGTTCATCAACAGGTCGATCTTGGTCGAGACCTTGGCGCCGCCGACGATGGCGACAACCGGACGGACGGGATTTCCAAGACCCTTTTCCAACGCATCGAGCTCGGCCTGCATGGTGCGGCCGGCGAAGGAAGGCTGCACATGCGCCAACCCTTCCGTCGACGAGTGGGCGCGGTGCGCAGCGGAGAAGGCGTCGTTGACGAAAATGTCGCCGTTGGCGGCGAGCTTTTCGGTGAAGGCCGGATCGTTCTGCTCCTCGCCCTTATGGAAGCGGGTGTTCTCGAGCAGCAGCACGTCGCCATTATTCATGGCAGCAATGGCATTTCCCGCCTTGTCGCCGATGCAGTCGGCGGCAAAGCCAACCGGGCGGCCGAGCACTTCCGCCGTCGCCTTGGCGATCGGCTCGAGCGAGAATTCCGCCGCCGGTCCATCCTTCGGCCGGCCGAAATGGGCAAGCAGGATGACCTTGGCGCCCTTGCCGGAGAGCTCGGCAATGGTCGGCGCAATGCGCTCGATGCGGGTGGCGTCGGTGACCTTGCCCTCGGCGACGGGAACGTTGAGGTCGACACGCACCAGCACACGCTTGCCGCTGATATTGCCGATGTCGTCCAGTGTCTTGAAGCCGGCCATGCTGATCCCTTTCGCGAAAAATCGCGGGGACCTTACCCCGCATCGACGACGATGCAAGACCTGCCTAACGGTTCACCGAAAATATGATTCACGTATCGAGGACGAAGTGCCCACGGGGAGCGAGATGGGCAGCAATGGCGCAAAACGCACCGACATATGGCTTTACCGGTTGCGCACCACGATGCAGGCGCCGCCGACGCTTTGCAGCTTGTCGCAGATCGTGTCGGCCTTGGCTCTGCTATCGGCGCCGATCCGCACGGCATAGATGCCGCGCCTGCCGATCGGTGTGCGGACCCGGCTGACCACCGGATCGTGGCCGGCAAGCAGTGCCGGGAACCGGCTTTTCACTCTCAGCCACTGGTTGAGCGCCGCGGCGCGGCGGAAATTGCCGGCCACCTGCACGCCCCAGGGCTTGATGTTGATCGACGACATCGGCACGGTTCTGGACATGATCACCGGCAGCTCGCGGCAAGCGGCAGCGAAACTCGCCTTCTTGTCGAGCGGCCGGATGACGCCGGCGTAGGCGGTATTGGTGAAGTTGTCGGCCGGCTCGCCCATTACGTCCAGAACGTAGCTTTCGGTCTCCATCGGCAAGAAGCCGCCGGAATTCAGCCAGCGCGTCACCCGGCTCTCGCCGGCATTGTAGGCTGCGGCGGCGAGGCCCAGATTGCCGAAACCGGATTTCATTTCGGCGAGGTATTTTGCCGAGGCCGGGATCGCCTGTTCGATGTCGAAGGAATTGGCGAGCCCGCGCATCTTGGCGGTACCCGGCATGAATTGGGCGATACCCTCAGCGCCGACGGGGCTGACCGCATTGGGATCGAAACGGCTTTCCTTCCAGATCAGCCGGGCAAAGAAATCCCGGGGCAGGCCGTTCTGGTCGGCATGCGTCTCGATAAGATCGCAAACTCGATCGATCAGCTTCTGCTTGGCGGGCCGCGGCGGATCGGCCTGGACGGCTGTCGCCCAGATCAGCCCGCAAATGACAACCAGCGTCGCCCCAAGCAAACGCCGCATCGAACTACTCCGCCGCGGCTTTGCCGTGCTGCCCAAACCGCCGTTCGATGTAGTCGGAAACCATTTTCTCGAAATCCGCGGCGATCGATGGGCCGCGCAGCGTCGCCGCCTTCTTGCCGTCGACGAACACCGGGGCGGTCGGCGTCTCACCGGTGCCGGGCAGCGAAATGCCGATATCGGCATGTTTGGATTCGCCCGGACCGTTGACGATGCAACCCATCACCGCGACCTTGAGGTTCTCGACGCCGGGATATTGTTCGCGCCACACCGGCATGTTCTTGCGCAGGTCGGCCTGGATGTTCTGGGCAAGCTCCTGGAATACGGTCGAGGTCGTGCGGCCGCAGCCAGGGCAGGCGGCGACGATCGGCACGAACTGCCGGAAGCCCATGGTTTGCAGCAGTTCCTGCGACACCTGCACCTCGCGCGTGCGGTCGCCGTTCGGCTCCGGCGTCAGCGAGATGCGGATGGTGTCGCCAATGCCTTGCTGGAGCAGGATGCCCATGGCCGCGGACGAGGCGACGATGCCTTTCGAGCCCATGCCGGCCTCCGTCAGGCCGAGGTGCAGCGCGTGGTCGGAACGGATGGCAAGCTCGGTGTAGACGGCGATCAGATCCTGCACGCCGCTGACCTTGGCCGACAGGATGATTTTCTCGCGCGCAAGGCCGATCTCTTCGGCCATTCCGGCCGACAGGATCGCCGATTGCACGATTGCCTCGCGCGTCACTTCCTGCGCCGTCAGCGGAAAGCCCTGGGCCTGGTTGTCGTCCATCAGCCGGGTCAGCAGCTCCTGGTCAAGCGAACCCCAATTGACGCCGATGCGCACCGGTTTGTCGTATTTGATCGCCATCTCGACGATCGCCGCGAACTGCCGGTCTTTCTTGTCCTTGAACCCGACATTGCCGGGATTGATACGGTATTTGGCCAGTGCCTCGGCACAGGCCGGGTGGTCGGCCAGGAGCTTGTGGCCGATATAGTGGAAATCGCCGACCAGCGGCACGTCGATGCCGAGCCGTTCCAGCCGCTCGCGGATGGCCGGTACGGCCGCAGCGCTTTCGTCGCGATCGACGGTTATGCGCACGATCTCGGAGCCGGCACGATGCAGCGCCGCCACTTGCGCGACCGTCTGGTCGACATCGGCCGTATCGGTGTTGGTCATTGACTGGACGACGACCGGCGCACCGCCGCCGACCATCACGCCGCCGACATCGACACCGACCGACCTGCGGCGTGGGAAGGGTGAGGAAAAATATCCGGTCATGCCGGCTGCCTTTAATCTTGAAGGTCCGGGCATGAGGTGGAGGAGCAAAGATGGCTTGTCAATGGCGACTGGCGCGCAGGCCCCAGCAAATCGGAAATGACAAGACGGCAGCTTGCCGCAAATCCACGAGCGTTTCCGGCAGCATAGCGATGCCACCGGAAAGATCGCGCGCCGGGCGGCGCTTCTAGTCCTGGAAGGGCTTCAGTGCGTCGTCGGTTTCGCCTTCAGTTTTTCAATCTCGTCCTTGAGCGCCAGCTTGCGCCGCTTGAGATTCACGATTTCGAGGTCGTCTACCGACGGATGGGTCATCGCATCGTCGATTTCCCGTTCGATGTCGCCGTGTTTCCGCTGCAGCTCATCAAGATGGGATGCAAGAGACATGATTGGTTCTCCCTTTCATGGTTTCCTCGGATTGCAGCCGTCATGGCACGTCCACCGCAGGCTCGCTTCTGTGACGGCATAATGACAGTGTGCCACCATCGCGCACCGATGTCGAATGCTGCGTGGTAGCATTCCACGCCAATATGAAATGTGATATGGGCTGCGCGCCGGTGCAAGAAGCCCCGGTCCCGCCCAATCAGGCCCATAGTTTGGGCGCCGCAGACGTGCAGACGGTAAAAATGTCCGATCAGGAACAGGCAGATATCCGCCTCGAATATTCCCGGCTGAAGCAGGAACACGCCGATTTCGACGCGGCCATCAATGCGATGATCGCCATGAATTGCGACCCGCTGCAGATCCAGCGCATGAAGAAAAAGAAGCTTTTCCTGAAGGACAGGCTGATGGCGCTGGAGGACAAGATCATTCCAGACATTATTGCTTGAACGAACGCCATTGCTTGAACGAACGCCGGCGCCGGCCTGCTGGAAAGGCGGCCTATGCCACGATCGAAAGCCGTGCGGCGCGCTCGCGCAACAACGCTATCAGGTCGTCGGTCTTTTCGGTCGAGGTATCGATCGGAACCACCAGGCACATCGTCGCCTCGACCCTGCCTGGCGCTGAAAAGACCGGCGCGGCCAGGCATTTGGTGTAGGCATCGACTAGGCCGGAGGTGATGCAGTAGCCGGCCGACTTGGCGACGGCGATGTCGGCTATGAAATCGTCGAGACGCAACCTGCGGCCGTCCGGCAGTACGAGATCGTCTTCCGAGACCATATCCTCGATCGCTGCCTTGTCGAAGCCGGCGAGGAGCAGCCGCCCGGAAGCTGTCCAGGGAAGCGGTATTTGCAGACCCGTCGCCGAGCTGATCCGGAATGGCCTCGTTCCCGGGCTTGAATGGACGATGGTATAACGGCCGCTTTGCAGCATGCAGAGCTCCGAGGTCTCGCCGGTCTCGCGCGACAGATGGTCGACTTCCTGGCGCCCTCGCCTGAGCAGGTCGTTGCCCCGCACATAGTCCATTCCGTAGAGATAAAGCTTCTTTCCGAAATAAACCCGATTGCCGTCTCCGGCCATCTCCAGCAGGCCTGCGTCGACCAGCGAGCGCACCAGCGTATAGGTCGTCGACCGCGGTGCATTCACCCCTCTGGCAAGATCGCCGACGCCGATCGCGCGCTGGGTCGTGTGGAGAAACTCCAAAATCTGGAGAACCCGGTTGAGACCCTTCTCCCGAGAGCCCGAGTGCTTGTCTTCGTCCAGACTGACGTCCGGTCGAGCGGCCAAGGCATTGCCATCTTGCATTATCGATCCCTGATGTTAATCTGTCTTGTACAGAGTACAAGCGTCTCTTGTAAGGGACAATGATGTCAGTTGCAACCGATGCCTGTACTGCTGGTCCAAAGGGGAACTCAACACGAAAGGAGGTCGCCGTGAACGACACATCCAAAAGGCGTGAATTTCTGAAACTGGGAATGGCCGGGCTTGCAACGGCCGGAGTGATGACCGCCGCTACCGCGGTCGACGTTCAGAAAGCGGCGGCCCAGGCAGCGCCGGACAGCCTGCTGCGCACCGTCCTCGAGCGCGGCAAGGTAATCGTCGGCACCGGCAGCACCAACGCGCCCTGGCATTTCGAGAACGACGCCGGCGAACTGGTGGGCATGGACATCACCATGGGTCGCATTCTCGCCAAGGGGCTTTTCGACGATCCGACCAAAGTGGAATTCGTCATGCAGGATCCGGCTCAGCGCATTCCGAACGTGACCACCAACAAGGTCGACATCACCATCCAGTTCATGACCATGACCGCCCAGCGCTCGCAGCTGATCCACTTCTCCCGACCCTACTACGTCGAAGGCATCGCCTTGCTGACCCTTCCGAACGCCGAAAACAAGACCTTCGACAAGCTGCTTGCCGGCGGTTCGGCGACGCGGATTTCCATCCTGCAAAATGTCGATGCCGAGGCTAACGTACATATCGTCCTGCCGGAGTCGCAGGTGATGCAGATAGACACGCAGGCCAACGTGCTGCAGGCCTTGGAAGCGAAGCGCGTCGACGCCGCCGCGGTCGATCTGTCAACGGTGCGCTGGCTCGCCTCGCGCAATCCGGATAAGTACTTCGATGCCGGCAAGAGCTGGTTCTCGATGCTTTATGGTGCCGCGCTGCGGCAGGGCGACCTCGACTGGCTGACCTTCGTCAACCAGACCTTCACCATCGCCATGTTCGGCCATGAAACGGCACTCTACGACGCTGCGTTCAAGGATTATTTCGGACAGGAGCCGCCGGCGCGCCATCCCGGTTTTCCGGTCATTTGATGCAAGCAGGCGGAAGGACAACGTCCTTCCGCCTTCTCTCATCACAGCCCTCCATGACGAGGACGCATGGGTTATACTCTCAACTTCAACCTTATCTGGCGGCATTTCGACAAGCTCTGGGGCGGACTGCTGCTAAGCCTCGAACTGGCCGTCATCTCGATTGCGATCGGCATCGTCATCGGGCTCGTTCTGGCGGTCTGGTACGTGTCGGCCGGACGTGCGGTGCGGACCATCATCGCGGGGTATGTCGAGTTCATCCGCAACGTGCCGCTGATCCTGCTCGTCTATCTGGTCTTCTACGGCTTGCCGACGGTGGTCGACATTGCCTACAGCGCGCAAACCTCATTCATTGCCACGCTGTCGCTCTACAGCGGCGCCTACCTGGTCGAGGTGTTTCGCTCGGGGCTCGAGGCGGTGCCGCGCGGTCAGCTCGACGCCGGCAAGGCAATCGGCCTGACGCCATGGCAAAGGCTGCTCGATGTGCGCCTGCCGACGATGCTGCGCATAACCCTGCCGGCGCTTTCCAACACATTCATATCGCTCTTCAAGGATACGTCCGTGGCGTCGGTCATCTCGGTACCCGAACTCACCTATGGCGCCCAGTGGATCAACTTCAACACCTTCCGCATTGTCGAAGTCTATCTGGTGGTGACGGCAATGTACCTGTTGACCGGCTACACGCTGCTTTTCGCGCTGCGGCTCGTCGAGCGCCGGTTCAAGGCGGCGCGCTGACATGCTGAGCCAGATCATCTACGCCTTGCCGTTCCTCGCCGAAGGCTTTGCCGTAACCTTGTGGGTGTCGCTGCTGGTCGTGGTGTTATCGCTCATCGCCGGCGTGCTGATGGGCGTCGGCCTTGTCTATGGTCCTTTTCCGCTGCGCTGGGCAGTGCGCATCTTCAGCGACACCATACGCGGCATTCCGATCCTGGTGCTGATCTTCTTCGTCTATTACGGCCTGCCCGCGGTGGGGCTGCATCTGGAATCCTTTTGGGCGGCCGTGTTCGCCCTCACCCTCTTCAAGACCGCACAGGTGGTCGAATATCTCAGGGGCGCCGTCGGCTCGATTCCCAAGGGTCAGTCCGAGGCGGCGCTGGCGATCGGACTGACCTTTCGCCAGCGGCTGGCCTACGTCATTTTTCCGCAGGCGTTCAGGCGTTTCCTGCCACCCTGGATCAATGGCGTCACCGACGCGGTAAAGGGTAGCGCGCTGGTCTCGCTGCTCGGCATCACCGACCTCATGCAGGCTATCAACCAGGTCATCGGCCGCACCTATGAGGCGATGCCACTCTACATTCTCGGTGCGCTCGTCTACTTCGCCGTCAACTACGCCCTCTCCTTGGCCAGCCGGCGCCTGGAGCGGCGTTTCTCCTTCATCCGGGAATAGCACGATGTCCAACGCCTCGCACCAGAATCCGGCACTTCTCGATGTCACCGAGGTTTCCAAAGCCTTTGGATCCGTCGAGGTCCTGCGCTCCGTCAGTCTCAAGGTGACACGCGGCGAGGTCGTGACTGTCATCGGTCCCTCCGGCAGCGGCAAGACCACGCTGCTGCGCTGCGTCAACTTCCTGGAGAGCTACGACAGCGGCTCGATCCGTATCGACGGCAAAGAAGTCGGCTATCGCGAGATGGGAACGCGCCAGCGACGCAGCGAGCGCGACCTGGCGGCGATGCGAGCCGAGACCGGAATGGTGTTCCAGAGCTTCAATCTGTTTCCGCACTTGACTGCGGCCGGCAACATCATGCTTGGCCTGCGCAAGGTGCGCGGCAAGAGCAATGCCGAGGCCCGCACCATTGCCGAGCACTGGCTCGGCCGCGTGGGCCTCGCCCACAAAGCCGACAGTCTGCCGGCCGAGCTGTCCGGCGGCCAGCAGCAGCGCGTCGGCATCGCCCGCGCCGTGGCGATGGAGCCGAAGATATTGCTTCTCGACGAGATAACCTCGGCACTCGACCCCGAACTGGTTGGCGAGGTGCTCGAGGTCGTGCGCAGCCTCGCCGAAGACGGCATGACGATGCTGATGGTCACGCACGAAATGGCTTTTGCACGCGACGCATCGAGCCGCATCGTTTTCATGGCGGATGGCGGCGTCAGTGCCGTCGGACCACCCGCCGAGATTCTGGCGGCGGGGTTCGACAATGAACGTCTTCGCAGTTTCCTGGCGCGGTTTCGCGCCTCGCATTTTTGACATCGGACGGCGAAAGCTGTCGCAAGGAGCTTTTATGACGCCTTACATCCGGCTCGCGGAATTGGGCCTGACACTGCCCGAGCCGCCGAAGCCCATCGCCAACTTCGTCACCTATGCCGAGAGCGGACGGCTGATCTTCCTCTCCGGCCAGGGGCCGTTGCGCGCCGATGGCGCGCTCTGCACCGGCAAGGTCGGAGAGGATGTCAGCGTTGAAGAGGCCTACGGGCATGCACGTCTGACCGGCCTGAACCTGCTCGCCGTCATGCATGCGGCGGCCGGCGACCTCGGCCGCATCGTGCGCGTCGTCAAGCTGCTTGGCTTTGTCAATGCGACGCCGACATTCAGCGAGCACCCCAAGGTGGTGAACGGCTGTTCCGATCTTTTCGCGGCCGTCTTTGATACGCTTGGCGGACATGCCCGTTCCGCGATCGGTGTCGGCTCGCTGCCGGGCAACATCACAGTTGAAATCGAGGCGGTCGTCGAGATCGCCGCCTGAAACCTTAAACAGGATCTACAGAGATGACGACCTATGCCGCTGACCGTTCCAATACGACAATCCGCGAACGGCTTGGCCTTCGCCCAATCATCAATGTCTCCGGCACGATGACGGCACTCGGTGCTTCGATCATCGTGCCAGAAGCGATTGCCGCAATGTCGGAAATGGCCTCGCAATGGGTCGAGATGGACGATCTGCAGCGCGCCGCAAGTAGGGTGATTGCACGCCTTACCGGCGGCGAGGCCGGCTTCATCACCGCATGCTGCGCCAGCGGCATAACCATGGCGGTTGCCGGGGCGATGACCGGAAACAGCCTTCTTGCGATCGAGCGACTGCCGGACGACACCGAGGGCCTCAAATCGGAGGTCATCATCCAGCTTGGTCACACCGTCAATTATGGCGCGCCGATCGACCAGTCGATCCGGCTTGCCGGAGCCAAGGCAGTGCCTGCCGGCACGGTCAGCGTCACCCAGGGTTATCATGTTGCCGAGGCGATCCGGGACCGGACGGCGGCAGCCCTCTACGTCGTTGCGCACCACACCGTGCAATACGGCATGCTCTCGCTTGAGGAGTTCTGCGAGATTTGCCACGCCAAGGGCGTGCCGGTGATCGTCGACGCCGCCTCGGAATACGATTTGCGTGGCTTTCTGGCGCGCGGCGCCGACATTGTTGTCTACAGCGGGCACAAATTTCTCTCAGGGCCGACAAGCGGCATCGTTGCCGGCCGCAAGGATCTGGTACGGGCCGCCTATCTCCAGAACCGGGGCGTTGCGCGCGCCATGAAGGTCGGCAAGGAGAGCATTGCCGGCACTATGGCGGCCCTGGAAGCCTGGGAGCGGCGCGACCATGCCGGCATTCGCCAGCGGGAAGAAGCCGCACTGCATCTGTGGCAAACCGCATTGCAGGACCTGCCTGGCATCGAGGCACGTATCATTCCAGATCCGACCGGAAATCCTCTCGACCGCCTGCAGGTGTTTGTTGCGCCGGAAAGCCGCTTCACCGCCGCCGGCCTCGCCTCGGCGCTTGCGGCGGGTTCACCGCCCGTGATCGTGCGCAACCACGAGGTCGAGCGCGGTCACTTCTTCCTTGATCCGTGCAATCTCCATCCCGGCGAGGCGGAGATCGTTGCCGAACGCCTGCGGGCGGTGTTGAGTGCTGCCGATCGGCCCGCGGATGCGATGAAACCCGCTCGCAAGCAGTCCGCCGGAGCGCTGCGCTGGCCGGACTAGACATCGCCAGAGCGTGGTCGAGCCAGTGCCTTCCAGCACCGGCTTCGCATCGGGCCAGTGCGCCATCACGGCAGTGTGAATGAACTTTTAGTCTTCGGGCGGAATAAACCACCCCGCCCATTGGTCTCCCAAACAGACGCCATTTCCGGCGTGCAGGAGACCGGTATGATCCACCACCACGACAATGAAGCTGACGGCATCAGCCGCCGTCATGCACTGGAATGCATGATCTGGGCCGGCACGGGAGTGCTGTGGACAATTTCGGCCGGCGTGCCGGTCTCGCTCAGCCTGCTCGGTGCGTCGCAAGCCGCCGAGGCCTTGGCCACCGGCTTCACTTTCCTCCAGATCTCCGACAGCCACATCGGCTTCGACAAGGCTGCCAACCCGCACGCCATCGACACGCTGAAGGAGGCCATCGGCAAGATCCAGGCGTTGCCGCAAAAGCCCGCTTTCATGATCCACACCGGCGACATCACCCATTTGTCGAAAGCCGCGCAGTTCGACAACGCTGCCCAGATCATCGGCGGCGCAGGCTTCGACGTGCATTATGTGCCCGGTGAGCACGACCTGATCGATGACGGCAATGGCCAGGCCTATCTCGACCGCTACGGCAAGGGCACCAAGGGCGCTGGCTGGTATTCGTTCGACCAGAACGGCGTCCATTTCATCGGGCTGGTCAACGTCGTCAACCTGAAGGCTGGCGGGCTGGGCAATCTCGGCGCCGACCAGTTGGCATGGTTGGCCGATGATCTGAAGGCGGTCACCGCCTCGACGCCAATCGTCGTCTTTGCCCATATCCCGCTATGGGCTGTTTATCCCGAATGGGGCTGGGGCACCGACGACGCGGCGCAGGCCTTGGCCCTGCTCAAGCGCTTCGGCTCTGTCACCGTACTCAACGGCCATATCCACCAGATCATGCAGAAGGTCGAAGGCAACGTTACCTTTCATACCGCGCGCTCGACCGCTTTCCCGCAACCGGCGCCGGGCACCGCAGCCTCACCCGGGCCGATGACGGTACCTGCCGGCCAGTTGCGCAGCCTGCTCGGCACAAGCAGCGTGACAGTCAAGCAAGGCGGGCAGGACCTCGCCATCATCGACAGCACGCTGGCCTGAGGGGAAATGCGATGATCCGCTTCCCATCCCGCGTCTTGGTCGTATCCCCTCTCACGTTCGGTTTGGCGGCGATCCTGATAATGGTTGCCATGCCACTGAACGCAGCAGGCCAGCCAATGGTCAAGATCGAGAACTTTGCCTTCACGCCGGCGGTGCTGACGGTAAAGCAGGGCACTACCGTGACCTTCGAGAATGACGACGACATCCCGCATCTGGTGGTCGCCAACGATGCCTCGTTTCGCTCCAAGGCGCTTGACACCGGTGACACATACGCCTTCACCTTCACCAAAGTGGGCGACTATGCCTATTTCTGCGGGCTTCACCCGCACATGCAGGGCAGGATCACCGTCGCTCCATGAGGATTTTCGGAAGGTTCTGCCCGGGATGCCGGGCGATGCGACGGTGTTGAACCAAGAGGCCGCGACCGAGCGCTTTCGCGAGGTGGTTCTGCCCCATCTCGCGGATGCGCTTGCGCTTGCCCGCTGGCTGACCGGCAACGCCGCCGACGCGGAGGATGTGGTGCAGGAGGCCTGTTTGAAGGCGCATGCGGGCATCGCCGGCTATGCCGGCGGCAATGCGCGCGCCTGGCTGCTGGCGATCGTGCGCAACGCCTCTTACTCCTGGCTGGCGCGCAACCGGCCGCGCAGTATCGTCGCCGCCGGCGACCTGAGCGACCTCGATGACATGACGGCTGCATATGGCGCCGGCCTGCCGGATACGGATAGTCCTGAGGCAAGCCTGATCGCCAAGGCCGACACGGCCGCACTCGAGGCGGCGATCGCCGCGCTGCCGCACCAATTTCGCGAGACTGTGGTGCTGCGCGACATCAACGGCCTCAGCTATCGCGAGATCGCGACGCTGCTTGGCGTGCCGCTAGGCACGGTGATGTCGCGGCTGGCGAGAGCGCGCGGTCTGCTGATATCCCAACTTGGGAGGGCGCCATGAGCGCGCACAACGATGGACTGCCCGATGACCCGGCGGGCGTGGAACTGATGATCCATGCCTTGGTCGACGGCGAGCTCGACGCAGCAGCAGCATTGGCTGGCGAGCGACGCATCGCGGCCGATCCGGCGCTCGCCGCCGAGCATGCCCGCATCGTGGCGCTGCAGACGGTCGTCAGCGGGCTGCCGAGGCTCGATGTCCGTGAGGATTTCAAGGCTCGCATCGCTGCAATCGGGACAGCCGGTACGGAGAAAGTGCTGCCGGCGCCGGCGCCCGCCGCTCGAGTGCCGCCGGCACACAGAGCGGTGCACCGATTTGGCGCGTTCGACTGGCGCGCGCTGGCGGCGTCGATCATCGTTACCGCCGTGCTGGCCAGCGGTGCGACGCAATGGATGATGCTGAGCAGGGCGCCCGACAGCTTTGCCGCCGCGGTCGCCAGCGGCCATCGCCGCAGCCTGCTGGCAGCCAGCCCCGTGGACGTCGTCTCGTCGGACCGGCACACGGTCAAACCCTGGCTGGATGGCAGGGTCGGCCTGTCGCCGCCGGCACCTGACCTTGCCAGTGACGGCTTCGCGCTGCTCGGCGGCCGGGTCGAGGTGATCGCCGACCAGCCGGTGCCGGCACTGGTCTACCACCATCGCGAGCACCTGATCACCCTCGTCGCCGCGCCACAGCAAACCGGCTCGACAACCGCGCCGGTCGATCTTTCTGCCGGTGGCTTCTCGCTGGTGCACTGGAGCGACGGCGCCTTTTCCTACTGGGCGATTTCCGATACCGAACGGCCTGAACTTGACGACTTCGTCAACCGCTTCCGAGCAGCGGCCGCCCGATGACAGACCGACCCTGTCCATGTGCGTAGCCACGGAGACGGCACAAGCGGCTTTGCCGTTTCCGGCCATCCTTGCGGCTCCCCTCGATTTCAGCTAATGCGCGCTTTTGCCGCCGGAGAGCAGAAGCTTGGACGATCACCGCGCCGACGTCGCCATCATCATGGGCAGCCAGTCCGACTGGGCGACGATGCGCCACGCCGCCGAAACGCTTGAGGCGCTTGGAATTCCGCACAAGCGCCTGATCGTCTCGGCCCACCGCACGCCCGACCGGCTCTATGACTTCGCCAAGGGCGCCAAGGCGGCCGGCTACAAGGTGATCATCGCCGGTGCCGGTGGTGCGGCGCATCTGCCCGGCATGACGGCGGCGATGACGCCGCTGCCGGTGTTCGGCGTGCCGGTGGAATCAAAGACGCTGTCGGGCCAGGACTCGCTGCTATCAATCGTGCAGATGCCGGCCGGCATTCCGGTCGGCACTTTGGCCATCGGCAAGGCCGGCGCTGCCAATGCTGCCCTTCTGGCCGCCGCGGTGCTGGCACTGAGCGACGAAAAGCTCGCCGCCCGGCTGGATAGCTGGCGCGCCGCGCAGACCGCCAAGGTGGCCGCCGAGCCCACGGACGCGCCGTGAGCCTGCCGGCGGGATCGAGCATCGGCATCATCGGCGGCGGCCAGCTTGGCCGCATGCTGGCGATGGCCGCGGCCCGCCTCGGCTACCGCATCGTCGTGCTGGAACCGCAGCCGGATTGCCCGGCGGCACAGGTTGCCAACCGGCAGATCGTCGCCGCCTATGACGACGCGGCCGCGCTTAGCGAGCTGGCTGCGGCCAGTGCCGTCGTTACTTATGAATTCGAGAACGTACCGGTCGCGGCCGCCGCGGCACTTGCCTCTACGGTGCCGGTCTATCCGCCGGCACGCGCACTGGAAGTGGCGCAGGACCGGCTGGCGGAAAAGAAATTCCTCAACGGCATCGGCATACCGACCGCCGATTTCAGCCCCGTCGACAATGACGAGGAACTGACGGCTGCGCTGAAAAAGTTCAACGGCAGCGGCATATTGAAGACGCGCCGCATGGGCTATGACGGCAAGGGCCAGCGTGTCTTCCGCAACATGGAAACAGGCGGCTTTGCCGGCACTTGCGAGGCGATGGGCAACGTGCCGTTGATCCTGGAATCCTTCGTCACCTTCGAGCGCGAGATTTCGGTGATCGCCGCGCGCGGCAGCGACGGCTCGCTCGCCGCCTACGATCCAGCGTGGAATGTCCATCGCAACGGTATTCTTCACAGCTCGACACTGCCGGCCGGAGTAAAATCCGAGACGGCGGCTGCGGCTCAAACGGCGGCGGCGGAGATCCTTGCAGCGCTCGACTATGTCGGCGTCATCGGCGTCGAATTCTTTGTCCTTGCCGACGGTTCGCTGTTGGCCAACGAGATAGCGCCGCGCGTCCACAATTCCGGCCACTGGACGGAGGCCGCCTGCACCATCTCGCAATTCGAGCAGCACATCCGCGCCGTCGCGGGCCTGCCGCTGGGAAATCCCGCCCGGCAGTTCGACTGCGTCATGGAAAACCTGATCGGCGACGATGTCAGGCGCGTTCCTGAGCTGCTCGCCGAGCCCGATCTGATGCTGCACCTCTATGGCAAGGCCGAGGCGCGGCCCGGCCGCAAGATGGGCCATTTTACGCGCGTCAGCCGCCGCAGCTAGAGCGGTTCCTGATTTGACGGAATCGAAGGGGATTCCGGATCAGTCGGTTTTGTGATTCAAGATGCTGGCTGGAGTGGAGGCCAGCATCGGATGACGCG
>NZ_JAMYLZ010000052.1:0-24676 GCF_040318315.1 Mesorhizobium sp. M1227 | reverse complement strand
GAAGAAGGAGTCGGCTGGCGGCGGCATGCCTGGCGGCATGGGCGGCGGCGGCATGGGCGGCATGGGTGGCATGGATTTCTAATCCAGCCAATCTCGCAAGCTTACGGAAAGGGCGGCAGCGATGCCGCCCTTTTGTGTGTGCCGAGCATGATCGACAGCTTTAGACGTGCAAGTCCTCTACCCAGCCTGATGGCGGCGAAGCGCAATGGCGTCGTCGTGAGACGGGGTCTGGCCGTGTCCTTTCGTTCAGCCGCTGGTCGAAACTCACGATGATCGTGCTGCCTTCCGCCGTGCCGTCGATCTTTACAGGGCTGCGAGAAGGCCTTGCTAACGGCTGGCAGACCCTGGTTGCGGTAGAACTCATCGCATCGTTCGAAGGGCTCCGATACCTGATGGCCTATGGTCGTCAGCTCTTTCAATTGGAACTCGTCTTTTCGGCCATGATCGTGGTCGGCCTGAGCGGATTGGTGATCCACGGCCTGCTCACGCTTGCCGAAAACTATCTGCAACGCTGGCGTCCGGAGACCCCACGATCAGCCTGATCACGATTGCAGGTCGGGATAGGCTGTCGCGGCGCTTCCATCGCACCGCCGGCCTTCCGCTTCATCGGCCGACATCTGCGGCCGCTTGCGGTGCTGATGGCGCTGCTCGCGATTTGGGAGTTGCTCGCCCATGCCGGCGCTGCTGACCCACGTTTTCTACCGCGGCTGGAAGAGGTGGCGGCCCGCGGCATGGCAGAGTTCAGCCGAGGTGGCCTCGGCTCCAATCTTCTGGTGAGCCTGGAACGTGACCTGATCGGTTTCGTGTGTGGCAGTGTGGCGGAATCGCGCTTGGTCCGGCGATCGATTTTCCCGCCTCATCGAACGCCTGAGAGGCTCGTGGTCGCGGTTGTGTTACCGCTATTACGGGACCTGATCACGTTGACGATGCCAGCACCTTCATTGGCCACTTTCTGGACCATGTACGTCACATCAGGCTCCCCCGCCCGATCGACACGAGCCGGCTCTGTAACCAAGCCGCCGTCATATGGCGGTTCCACGACGGCACTGGCGGCAGTCGTCTTCTCAGCGGCTACAGGTGGACGTTTCAGCAGCCAACGAATCCGATGGTGGCAAGGACAGGCAGACCAAGCACCGCGTAGAAGCCGTACTCCGCTGGAGTTCGCCTCGGAAATGGAGCGACAAGGGCCTGATTTGTCTTGCCATGCCGACATTGTCAGCACGCTTTTCGAAGCCTCTGACTTCCTTAGTGTCCATCCCAGCTCGACCTCCGACCATCCCCATTTCCGGCTGCCCGCGGCACGACAGCCCTTGGCCTCTAGCTGCGCTCGAGCGGATCAGCGTGCCGTCCGCCTCCTCTGGCTGATCAAAATGTCTGCACCCATTTGGCAATGGCCGCTTCGCGCAAAAGTATTCCCCCGTGAGCCGGCTTTCCGAATTGGCTTAACTTCCAAATCTGTGGCTTTGCCTGCATTGCGGAGCGCGGAGTTCCGACCACTCGCCCAAGGGTATGCCATGGCGTTTCGTCTCTTTGTTCCGATCCTTGCCGGTGCAACGCTGCGCGAGCGGCTGCTCGCCTGCATCGGGGCCATGATCGGCATCGCATTGACTGGCGTGATCAGTGCGCTGGCGAACGGGTCTGGCCCACATGTCGCACTGCTGGTTGCTCCAATGGGAGCATCGGCCGTGCTGCTCTTTGCCGTGCCTTCAAGCCCGCTGGCGCAACCTTGGTCGATTATCGGTGGCAATACGATTTCGGCGCTGGTCGGGGTGACCGTGGCGCATTTCGTGCATGAACCCGTTCTTGCTACCGGCATTGCGGTGGCGCTGGCCATCGCCGCCATGTCGTTCACGCGCTGCCTGCATCCGCCGGGTGGCGCCGCCGCCTTAACTGCGGTGTTCGGCGGACCGGCCGTCTTCAGCTCGGGCTTGCTGTTTCCCTTCGTTCCGGTAGCGCTGAACTCGATCGTGCTGGTCGCACTCGGCTACGGCATCCATAAACTGTCGCGGCGCAACTATCCGCATGTGGCGGCCCCCGCCCTTAAAAGCGCGCATGGAACCATCGATCCGCCCGCGCGGGAGCGGGTCCGCTTCCAGCCCGAGGATATCGATGCCGCGCTCGGCGCGCTGGAGGAAACCTTCGATATCGACCGCAACGATCTTGAGCGGCTGCTACGGCAGGTCGAGTTGCAGGCGATGGTGCGCTCCCACCGGACCCTGCTGTGCGAGGACATCATGTCGCGCGATGTGATTTCGGTCGATGAACATGCGCCGGCCGACCACGCGCGTCATTTGCTGCTCGATCACAACATCCGGACGCTGCCGGTGACCGACGCCGAGGGCGGGCTGGTCGGTGTAGTTGGCCTGCGCGAGCTGACGAAGGCGACCGACACGGTGAGGGCTGTGATGTCGAAGGCTAGCACCGCCTCTCCCGATACGCCGGCGATGAGCCTGCTGCCGGTGCTCACCGACGGCCGCAGCCATGCCGTGGTCATCGTCGATACCGAGCGACGCATTATTGGGCTGATCACCCAGACCGACCTGCTGGCAGCGGCAGCGCGCGTGCACATGGCCGACACAACGCTGGCAGCGGCATAAAATAGTGATCCGGACTTGCTCAATCCGGGAACCCGATGGGGCGCCAATAGGATAGCAGTATTAAGTGCGGCCTTCCGCCTAAGACAATTCCTTTTTACGAGTAGATCAACCCTGAAACGCGACCGCGTGCTCAGGCATCTGGTTCACGTAGGCCAAGTACGACTGCAACAATGCAACACTCTTCAACCTTGCCGGTGGCCAGAGCCAGTCCGCTATGTCGACTAAAGGCGTGCGGACTACAAGTGCAACCATCTGGTGGACGGCTCCTCTGCAACGATGGTAGCGCGGTTCGCGTGTCCAAGGCTGGGTTGAAGCTCTACGTCGCGGGTTGAGTGATCGTTGGCAAGGGTCGCGGCTCAGACGCCGAGGACGCGGTTCGCAATTCCATGCAGGTGGTCCTTTCCTTTGGTTCCTGCATTTCGCCTCTGGTGAGGCGCGGCCGACTCCCGTCATGCATCACGCCGACGACCGCCGCTTCCTCGCCGCGCCAAGGGTTTGACTAGGCCCACGATAGACCATGCGATAAGCAATTCCGAAACGATGTGGCTTCCTTGCGCCAAGTCGGCTCTGTCGAACAGCGATGTCAACATGATCCTGAGTTCCGAGGGTTCGCCGCGCATCAATCCTATAACCTTGATGACGTTCCTGACTAGGAGGATGAGGCTGCTCCAACACGTCCACCGTGTTAGGAATTGCCATTGCACGAGTTGATCTCGGACTTCTTCGTCGCGCATCGCCAATTTCCAGCCCAATACCGCGCCTACGCTTGGTACCCCAACCACGCGGCCTATCGCCCTCATGCCCGCTTCGAGGACCCTCCAGGATCGGGCCTGTTCGGATAGGAGTGGGAGGCCGAGGCATCAGAGGGAACGGCCAGACGCTACCATGAGGATGCGCCATCTGCCGAAGAGCCGTACCGTTACCTTCGTCACTGTGCGGAACGCGGGGCGACCGTCGCTTCAGCCATCCGGCTTTGGGTGTCATTTCTCCCCTGGCGGAGTCCACCGCCCTCGACAAAAGCCTGACCTTTGCCAGTCTTCTACGGGCAAGCGTTCGCGCCAAAAGTTCAAAGCCGCGTCCATAACATTCAACAATGAAAGCCAGCCTCATCAGATCGAGCAGAAAGTCGTCGATGGCATGTGTGAGCGCGTCAGACTTTTGTTCAAGCTGAAGCAGCAAGGCGCGCGCCTCTTCGATCGCGGCCCGGCAACCGTCTGCGTTTATCAGGAATCAATCCTGTCTAAGATCTGCAAGCCCTCACCTCGCCCCAAGCCAGACTCAGCGCATCGAACGCCGTTGGAGAGAGTTTCCGACGAAAGAACATCGTCGCGTTTCGCGAAAAGGCATCGCTCGGCAAAGTGCCCGTTGATGAAGCATGCTGCGTCAAACGACAAGCAAGAATCCGGGCTCCACCCCGTGATGTCTTCGAAGGCGGGGTGAGCCGGCTCGGGCATGCGTCTCGGCCGCAACCCTTAATCACGAGGAACTGTGCCGCAAGGCAAACAGTTTCTCTCTATTCTTCTAGCCGCCACGGTTCAGCCTAGATTACATGGGAAACGGCAATAACGCAAAGCAAAGGTTGGCAAAATGAGTAGGGTGGCTGGATCAAATAATGATTTGGCTGCACCAACGACCTTTGCGCCACTTTTGCAGCCCACCTTTCGTTCGATCTGGCTCGCCACGCAAGTCTCGAGCCTCGGCTGGTTGATGCAGACTGTTGCCATCAGTTGGCTGATGGCTACCATCTCGACTTCCGATCTGATGGTTGCGCTGGTGCAGGCTTCATCGAACCTGCCCGCTTTCATTTTGTCCGTGTTCGCCGGGGTTCTCGCTGACAATTTCAGCCGTCGCAGGGTTATGTTCGCGGGCCGCTGCCTTATGGTGATAGCATCTGCGATGCTGACCGCTGTTGTAGCGCTGGGCTTTCTCGACCCATGGATGATTCTCGGCTTCAGCTTTTTAATCGCATGCGGCGGCGCTCTCAACGATCCCGCCTGGCAGGCGTCGGTTGGCGATATGGTGGACCGGCGCGATGTTCCCGCTGCCGTTACCCTGCTTTCCGTTGGCTTCAACACCGTACGGACCGTGGGCCCGGCGCTCGGCGGCATCGTGGTTGCCTCCTTCGGGCTTTTGGCCGCTTTTACCGTGACCACCCTCACCTATTTGGTACCCTTGGCTACCATATGGCGCTGCAAGTGGAAGGTCCGCTCGTCGCCTCTTCCGCGCGAGTCGATGAGGAGGGCCATCTATGACGGGCTGCGCTTCACGGCGATGTCATCGGAAATCAAAGCGGCGATCGCACGCGGAACCCTCTTTGGCCTGGCGAGCATCGCCATACTCGCGCTGCTGCCGCTGATTGTCCGCGACCAGTTGGGAGGAGGCCCGCTCGCCTATGGCACGCTCATGGCAGGTTTCGGAACAGGCGCGGTCTTCGCCGGCCTCTCCAACAGCCTGTTCAGACGGAGCTTGTCGCAAGAACAGCTGATGAGGCTCTCCTGCGTCGCCTGCGCGGCGTGCTCCCTCTCCCTGGCGCTTACCTCTTCGATCGGCGTGGCGGCAATTGCACTTGCTTTGGGCGGCGCAGGCTGGGTCACTGCCTGGTCCGGGGTTGGCGTGAGCGTGCAGCTGGCAAGCCCGCGCTGGGTCGTGGGGCGCACGATCTCCATCTACTATGCATTGATAGACGGCGGCATAGCGGCCGGCAGCTGGGTGTGGGGCACCGTTTCCCAGAATCATTCGCTGACCTGGGCGCTAGAGGGTTCCGCTGCGGCCCTGCTGCTCGTTGCTGCAGCCGGCGTTCTGTTTCCTCTTCGCGAGCGCCGCGAGTCCGAGCCCGATCCTTTGGAGGAATTCGACGCCCCAGCTGTCGCTCTCAGTTTGAAGCCGAGAAGCGGCCCGATCGTGGTCAAGATCGAATATCTGATAGCCGAGAGAAATGTCGAGGCCTTCCTCGACCTCATGCGGCAGCGGCGTCATGTACACAGCCGCGTCGGTGCTCGGAACTGGACGCTCCAGCGCAACCTTCAGAAGCCTATGCAGTGGACAGAAACGTTCCGAACGCCGACCTGGACCGACTACCTTCGCCTCAATCATCGTCTCACGGAAGTAGACAAGGAATTGGACGAGCGTGTCTTCCAGTTACACGCGGGAGAGAAAGCGCCTCAAATGACGCTTTCGATTGAGCGGCCGACAAGCTCGGCCCGGAAACCCGACCAGTCAATCCTTCACCTTCCCCGTCATTGAAGCCTGACCTTCCCATATCTGGGCATCAGCGATCGTTGAAGATCCGGGTGATGGATGAGAATCTCGGCGGCATCCGTGTCGTGCGTGCCTTCGCCGCGCAGCCGCACGAGCTGGAAAAGTTCGACCGCGCCAAGCAGGACGCGCCTTGATCTCGCCAATGAGCGCGTTGACATCCGTGTCGGCAACACCAGCGCCATGAATTTCTCGTTCCTGACCGCCATGGGCCTGGTGCTCTGGTTCGGTGGCCAGAAAGTGATCGCAGGTCAAATCAGCGTCGGCACGCTGGCCCTGTTGCTCACCTTCATGACCATTCTACAGATGCCGGTGCGCTAGCTCGGATTGATGGTCAACTCGTTCGCGCGCGCCTCGACCTGCGGCACGCCGCTGTTCGAGTTGCTGGACGCCGAACTTGACATCGAGGACGCGGCGGGCGCCAGGGATCTCGTCGTCACCGACGGCGTGCTGCGCTTCGACAATGTCGGTTTCTGCTACGCGGGCTCGGGCGGCCGCCCGACGCTCTCCGGCATCTCCTTCGAGGCGAGCAATGCATCGCCGTCTAGGCAAGGCGAATGCTCCGGACTTCCCAGCCTTTCTTGCCTTGCCCGCATTCGACAAACACCTTCTGTCCTGCCACCAGCACGCTGAGCCCTGAGCGCGTCAGGGCGCTGGCATGAACGAAGACGTCCTTCTCACCGTTGTCAGGAGCAATGAAGCCGAAGCCCTTTTCGGGTTTGTACCACTTGACCGTGCCCCCGCTCTCCAGCTGCGCACCGGTTTCAACGAAGGTCCCTCCAGCGACGCGCGTATGTGACGGAGTTTTCGCGCGGTGATCGCCGATCTCCAGCACCTGCGCGACTTGATGACCTTTTGGACTTTTTTCGACCGTGATCTTGAGAGGCGTTCCCGCGGCAACATCCCGGCTTCCGGCCGCCTCTAACACTCGCACGTGCAGATAGGCCTCCGTGCCGTCCGACAGTTTGACGAAGCCAAAACCCTTGCTGACTGTGAACCACAATACCTCCGCATCGACAGGATCTGCCGTCACGGTCGGCGGGCGCTGAAAATAGCTTGGCTCGGAAGTCCGTTCCGAAAAGGAAACGGGGTCATCGTCATAGCGATGCCGGCGTGGCTCGCGATGGTCTCGATATTTGCCCATGATCATCTCGACTGGCATGGATGGCGCACTGCGCTACCGTCAAGATAATCTCAATCGGGCGACGCGTTTATGTCAAAAAGGCCGTGAAGACCGCAGCTGTGCCCGGCCTATCGGCCGAACCCTTTGAAACTAGATTCATTTCCCCTGAAACAATAGTGCCGGCGAGTCGATTTACTGACTCGCATAGGTTGTGTTGGAGCGAGAGTGCGATGATGCTGGCGCGGGCGCACTGGAAGGGCTTTATCAGGCATTGCGGAAGCCTGCTCCGGGTTTCTACAAAAGGAACCGAACGGCGGGTCGACGACCATTTGCGCCGGCTCCAGGCCACGGGGCAGGCCTGACCGTGCATGATCATCATCTCCAGCGTCACGCCCAGCATCGACGCCAAGCCGTGGAGAACCATGCCGCGCTGTCGCCGACGAGAAGCTTTGAATCGGCGCACTCAATGGGCCTCCTTCCCCAAGCACGGATGTCGCGTTGGCACTTTTTGTGCAGCTGCGAAGAGCTAAAATCGCCACGACGGGTGGTGTTGACGCGCCGACAATTATCAGACAAAAACGGAATTCAATCGGTTCAGCCGCCTACGCGGCAGGGCTCTGCTCAACGACGTCGGGGACCATGGACGATCGCGCAAAAGGGATTAGGAAAGGCGGAGCTGGAGGCAAGGCCAACGACGTCAATGCGGACTTGATCGCCGTTGTGGTCGCCATGGACAGCAGCGCCCCCTGCGTTCTGACCATCCCGCAGGCAAACGCCCTGCCCTCCGGCCCGTTCGAGCTTGCTCACCGTTCGCTGCAGTCGGGCCTCAGGGGATGGGTGGAACAACAGACCGGCCAGCCGCTCGGCTATATCGAACAGCTCTACACCTTCGCCGATCGCGACAGGGTTGGCGCTGACGACCGCGTGGTCTCTATCAGCTATCTGGCGCTCACCCACCAAGACGAAGCTGGCGACCCGGCCGGGCGACACTGGGGAAGCTGGTACGACTATTTCCCGTGGGAGGATCACCGCTCCGGCACACCGGCGGTCGTGTTGGACGAATTGCGGCCGCGCCTGATGGAATGGGCGGATGGCACTGACGACGGTACGACACGCCTCGACCGACGACGGCGGGCGGCGATCGCCTTCGGCTTTGACGACCGCCATTGGAACGAGGAACTCGCGCTTCAACGTTATGAGCTGCTCTACGAAGCCGCCCTGGTGGAGGAAGCAATACGCGCCGGACATTCCGCTGCGCCCACCTCGGTGTCGGGCAGATCGATGATCGCCGATCATCGTCGCATCTTGGCGACCGGCATTGCGCGGCTGCGCTCCAAGATCAAATACCGGCCGGTCGTATTCGAACTGATGCCGCCGGTCTTCACGCTTTTGCAGCTGCAGCGCACCGTGGAGGCGCTTGCCGGCAGGCTCGTGCGTAAGCCGAACTTTCGCCGGCTGATCGAGCAGCAGGAGCTGGTCGAGGAGACCGGTGAGACAACCGCGGAAACCGGCGGCCGGCCGGCGCAACTTTATCGCTTCCGTCACGCCGTTCTCGACGAGAGGGTGATAGCCGGAACAAAATTGCCGCTCTCGCGGGCTTGACCCGCCTTGCGCCAGCAGCCCTGACGATGTCGCGGACGGCTTGGCCCTTGTGAGAACCGGGATTGTTGAGAATGACGATGTCGCCCGGCTTCAGTGTTTTGTTGAGTTCGGTTTCGACATAGACGCGAAAGGCCTGCGTATTGATGGGTCCGTCAATGACCCAAGGCGCCTCCACCCGATCATGCCGCAGCGCGGTGATGAAGGTCATCGTCTTCCAATGGCCATATGGTGCGTGGGCCATCAGCCGCTTGCCGCGCACACCCCAGCCGCGCAACGGCGCCATGTTGGTCTTGACCCATGTTTCATCCAGGGAGACCAGGCGCGTAGGGTCAATGCGGGTCTGATAGCGCATCCATTGCGCACGCCCGCGCATCAGCTTTGGCTTGAGCTGCTCGCCGGCAGAACGGTTTTTTTGAAGCTCTTGCCCTCGCGGTGCAGGAAGCGACCGACGCTCGCAGGAGACCACGTTCAGGCAGTGCCGCCGTCACCAGTGCCGCCGTCAATTGATGAAGCGTCATGTTGGCATCTCGCTCAACCTCGCCCAGGACGAAAGCACGGTGCTCCCCGTCGATCAGATAGGGCCGATGACCACCCATCTTGCCGGGTGCCGCACTGCCACGGCGACGCTTGCGGCCTTGGGCGTTTCCTGGGCGAAGGCGGTGGCGATGAAAGCCGAGACGACGCCACAGACTGGGCTGGCGGATAGTAGTTCGCGAGTCAGCCACGGTAGCGGTCGATACGAAGCGCGCAGCACTTTGTCATCGGTACATTCCGTCCCATGCCTGAAATGAGCAGTGCAGCCATGTCGCCTCCTCCGCAGTCACCGTGGCGAAAGCAATCCTTCCGCTGCCACACGGACCTAATGTCGCCTGGCACTAGCTTGCTTCAGCAAACCACTTAGCGCAATTCTCAGGAGCTACCGTGCCCGCATCGCAGGCGAGGTCCGGGGAGGCTTGCTCACTCAGTTTGCCATTCTGGAAAGTCGCGTTCTTGCCAACGCGCATATTCGAGATATTCTCTCGCAATCGCCTCTACAAGATCTTGTTGGAGCTCTTTGCGAAGGCACGGCATTTCGCTGATTGCCAAGCTGTGCTCTCTCGCAAAATGAATGGCGCAACGATATCCGTCAACGTCTTCCAAAGTGGGACGGACTGCATCTTCCTTCCACTGATCCGCAAGTTCCTGCAGCAATGAAGGTTGTCCTTCTCTTGTGACAAACATGTCTGTGACCCGACGCTTGGCTCTCTCCAGAAAGGCGTCCGAGTTGCCGAGCCGCAACCGCCTTACATGCCACCGAAAAGCGCCATCCCAATACTGACTTCGCGCCATTAAATTGAGAAGGGAGATCGAACCGCCTTCGAGGATGAGCCCCGGCTGGGAACTACGCTCATCCACTTGCATTATCAGCTTACGATGGGCGGTCTCGGCGTCGATGATGCCCGCGGTTAGCGGGCGCGAATCCAAGTAGATCCGCTGGGTAGATTGCAGTTCGGAATCCGAGGGACGCCCGCTGCCGGTGGCGATTTGAGGACAGCATTGTACACGATCCAGCGCAATGACCGGCCATCCGGTCTCTCGTGCAATTTGGATTGCCGCGTCTGTTTTGCCGCTGCAGGTCGGCCCGTAAATCAAATAGATTAGCATGTGTATGCCGCTTAGTTTATCGGAACTAACCGCCCCCCAAGCACAAGATACTCGGTAGGCTTTCACCGGACTTGTCGCAAACATTTTGACAAGCGGCGATTATGCCCTGAAACGACGCCATGTGAAGTCCGAAAGGGCAGCCCGTTCTGGTCGTTCAGTCCAGTCACCAACGCCTCTGTTTGACGTTTGACGACGGTCCACTTTGCACATCTCATGCCGACTGTGACGCAACGCGGCACCGCAGGATGGTGACCTCGTTGTCTCCGGCAAAAGATCCTTGCGCGTCTTGGGTTAATCGAGGCGGCGGCGCACGGGCGCCTTATTGTCTCGGAACATGGCCAGGAAGGCGGCTGATCAACAAAAGTGGAAGACGGTGTCCCGACGACCTCACCGATTTGTGAGGCGACCGAGGATCTGCCCGACATCGTCGATCTCTCCTCGAGGTGGGCCGTGTGCCGGCCGCGCCGCCAAAGCCTCCTCCCCTGCCGGTCCGACTGGAAGCCTCGTCGAAACGGCACAGGAGTACACCAAAGCCGCCAGCGCGCAAACACACAGACCGCCGGCGCCAAGGATTTGGCGCTTTTTGCGTGGGCGTCCGCTCCGATCTTCCGGAAGGGGAGCTGGCTGCTGTTTTCTGGGCACTCGCTGCGCATCGCCGCTGCGCAACGCCGAACTGGACATCGAGCGGCTACGCGATGAACCGCATGGTCTGCCATTGTGAGGCTCTTGCTCGACACTAATGGCCTCTCCGAGGTGACGAGGCCGAGCCCTGACGCGCGCGTGCTGGAATGGATGACGGGCTCGATGAAGACCGCTCATTTATCAGCGTTGTGTCGATCGCCGAGATCCGGCGCGGCGCTGCCCTCATGGACAAAGCTCGGAAACGTGACGCACTGGCCGGATGGCTCGCCCGGGACCTGCCGCAGCGCTTCGAGCCGAGAGTCCTGCCCGTGGACGAACTGGTTGCCCTGGCCTGGGGCGACCTGACGGGCCTCGCGAAGCGGCGTGGCCGCGGTCTGTCATCGATGGACGGGCTGATTGCAGCCCTCGATTTCCTGACCCATCACATGGCGGGGATATTCATGCGCTGACGGCGAACACCCAGATGTCCCGCACCTACCACGATCAATATGGAAACGCCTCGGTGGCAGCCACGCGGTCGATGTCATTGAAGATGAGATGAAATAGGCGGATCAGCTCTGCTTTTCGCATCCTTGACGCGCGCTTCATGACAGGCCTCGGCCAAAGGCGTCGAGTTTAGCTTCCGGTTGGATGCTTGCCCTCACCTGTGGCTATGCTTACGGCCATCCCGATCGAGAAAAGCATCGAACGCGGCAGCGACAGCGCGAATTACAAAGCGATGCTCCCGCCGTACGCGGACAAAACCGTTTTCGAAGTCCACTATCCCGTCCTCGGCCAGCATCGCCAAGCGTTCAGCTGAATCGAGAAGACGGATCGGATCAGATCCGTGGGCGGCACAGATTGCCTGCACATCGGCCTCGAGATCGCACATTAGTCGCTCGATAATTGCGGCTCGCACGCGGTCGTCGTCGGTGAGGCGATAGCCCTTTGACGTCGCCAGACGGCCAGCTGCGATGTGCTGGATGTAGGAATCCCGTGTAACTTCGTTTTGGACGTACCCCTCGCCGACGCGGCAGATAGCCGACGCGCCGAAACCGATCAGGGTTCTGCAGGTGGTGGCCGAGTAGCCCAGCGAGTTACGCCGCAGGCGACCCGTTTTCTGTGCCAGCGCGAGCTCGTCGTCCGGCAAGGCGAAATGGTCGAGCCCGATCTCGCGGTAGCCGGCGGCAATCAGCGTCGCGGCCACGGCCGCATACTGTTCGGCGTGGGCAGCGCTGCCCGGAAGAACTGCCTCCTCGATGAGGCGCTGATTCTTTATAAGCGACGGGATGTGCGCATAGCCGAACACCGCAAGCCGGTCGGGGCGCATTGCGACCGCCGCCCTCGCGGTCTCGACGCAGGACTGCACCGTTTGATGCGGGAGACCGAAGATGAGGTCGAAGTTGATGCGGCTTACTCCATGCCGGCGCAGCATTTCCACGGCAGCCGACGTCTGCGCCTCACTCTGAACCCGGTTGATTGCTTTTTGAACAATGGGATCGAAGCTCTGCACGCCGAGACTCACACGGTTCACGCCGGCTGCTCCTAAGGCCTCGGCCATCTCGGCCGTGAACGTGCGCGGATCAATCTCGACGGCAACCGTAGCTGTTTTCGTGAGAGCGAAGCGGCGTCGCAGGAACTCCATCAGAGCCAGGAACTCGGCTGGTCCTATGAGAGACGGCGTTCCGCCGCCGAAATGCATGTCGCTCACGGGCAGCGTCTGCGGCGCTCGCTCCGAGACCAAACGGATCTCGTCACGCAGGGCCGCCAGATAGTTGAGGATCGGCGCATCATGGCGGGTGATGGTGGTGGGGAAGCCACAATACCAGCAAGCTGATCGGCAGAACGGAACGTGGAAATAGAGCGACACCGGATCGTCCGCCGTCAGGTTCCTGAGCCATTCCTCATAAGCCTCGGCGCCGACCGCCCCAGAGAACTCCGACACAGTCGGATAGATAGTGTACCAAGGCAGGCCGGCCTCGCGATATTTTGTGGTCTGCAACAGTTACCGTCCCATGCTGATAACCACCAACCTTACCGCTGCGCTCGCCTGTGTCTTTGCGCTATGTCAGTCCGTTCCGCTTTGGGCTCGAAAGTTGTATTTCTCAGCAATAGCGGCCGTTCAGTCTTGGCTGGACGGTCAGCGACTGGCCATGGTTGTTCCCGCCGCGACCCTCACGCGCACCGTTTGGTTCCACCATCCCTTCCCTTCAGCCTGCGCCTGGTCGAGTAGATTCTGCTGAGCGCGGCTGCCGCATCCAACGAGATAACACGGCGTTGGGATCAGACTTTGCTCGCCAGCTAGCGCAGCCCCATAGTGATCTCTGGCATCTCGATGAGCTCGTTGTGTGAATTGCTGGCAAGAAGCATTAGCTGTGGCGCACCGTCTATCAGGACGAGAGGCTGCTCGACGCGACCGTCAGGTCGGCCGCAATGCCAGGCCGGCGCGCCTACTGACTCCGTGGTGGAGGCAAGGCTGCGCGTTCAGCGCGTGATTACCGATCATCGCGCTCGCCAAAAATGACGGCGTCGTACCGAGCGGTGCCGCCGCATGATGTCTCAACGTCGGGGCTCACAGCAAACAAAGCTGTCGCCATTGAACGAAACTGTCGCGAAGCGAACAGACGAACCGTAGCCGAAACGTTTGCCGTTCGTGCTTGGGTTGATCCGCAAGGCAAAAAGGAAGGAAGAGCGAACCAAGGTCCGCCGGCACACTTGAGCTTCAAGCCGCAGCTGCGTCGTCAGGATGGCACGTCATTTGCAGTGGAAGCCTTTGTGACGGCCCGCCCACAACTAGCGGAGATGACGGGGTGATTTGTACAGAAATGTTGGATGGAGTCGTATCGGCGATTATTATATTTGTAATAACAATCGCATATTTGTAACAATAACACCCAATCATATTCTCAATTTCTGATGAATATCAGGCGTGATGAGCGCATCAAAACTGCTAAAATTCAACTCAATGCGCATCGTTATCGACTGTTTCCTTAGCAAGAGTTCATCACTGACGTCCATTCCTTTTACTCTTTGAACGGAGATCAACAATGAACATTAGGAGCCTCCTCCTCGGCTCAACTGCGGCACTGATTGCCGTTTCCGACGCTCGCGCCGTGACCGCCGTTGCCGAGCCTGACCCGACTGAGTACGTTAAAGTCTGCGACGTCTACGGCTCGGGCTACGTCTACATTTCAGGCACTGAGACCTGCGTGCGCATCGGCGGCTATGTCCGTTACGACGTCGGCTTGGGCCATGTCGGATTGGTTGATCACGCAAGAACCTCGGATAAAGGGACTGGTGAGCATCAGGGCACATGGCAAAACAACACGCGCTTCACATTGAAAACTTGGACCGGCCAGGAGACCGAACTCGGCACGTTGAAGACCTACACCGAAACCCGCATGAACTTCGGCAACCGCCACACTTCGGTTTCGGACAGTTCTCGGTCCTATGCCTTCAACGGAGACAGCACCTTGACTTTCGCCTGGATTCAGCTTGGTGGCCTCCGAGTTGGTAAGGACTGGTCGGCCTTCGACATGTTTATTGGCGGCGCGGGTGACGTACTCAACCAGACGCCGGTTCCGTACGGCGCTTTCGATACCAATGTGGTTCAGTACTACTTCGACGCCGGGAACGGCTTTTCGGCCGTGGTTTCGCTCGAAGAAGGCTCGGGCGTGGTCGGCACAATCGACAGCTACGCACCGCACGTAGTCGGCGGCTTGAAATACACACATGGCTGGGGCGCGATCACCGGCGTTGCCGCTTATCATAGCAACTACGAATCGGTGGCCGCCAAGGTCCGTGTCGACATCAATGTCACCAACGAACTGTTGCTGTTCGGAATGCTCGGCTACGGTTCCAACGGCAAGCTCAACGACGACTCCACGAACGCCATCGACGCTCATGGTCGCGGCTTCTATAAGAGTTGGGGCGGGAACTGGGCTTTCTGGGCTGGCGCCACTTACAAGCTCAACGAGACAACTTCGTTCAACCTTCAGCTCTCCGGTGATCAGCTCAAGAACCATGGTGTCGCTGCAAACGTCGCTTATGCGTTTCTTCCAGATTTCACAGTTACGGCGGAACTCGACTATGGCCGCTACGGCAACTTCGCCGTCGGCAAGGTGGACGCTTCCAACGTGAACTGGACCAACGCCAACAAGAAGAGCAGTGTCGGCGGAATCCTGCGTTTCGAACGCTCATTCTAACGGATGAAAGGGCGCTGAGGCAGGCATCGCATGTACTTGTCGTCGGCGGATCGGACTCCAGTGGGGGTGCCGGAATCGCGCGCGATATCGAGACGCTCTCCTCCATGGGCGTGCGCAGCTGCCTTGCCGTCACTGCGGTGACGGTGCAAACACACGACAGCGTCACGGACATCCTTCATCTGCAACCCGGTCTGGTGGCCGATCAGATGCGTGCAGCGATCTCGCGGGCGTCGCGGCGTAGTGAGCGCGGGCGCGGCCGTGATGATCGTGGCGGGAGGGAGAGGTAAGGAGCGTCTTTCCTTTGAGAATTCGCGTTTACGGGTACCCACGATGCACAACGGGCGAGTTTTTCAAAGAGGCGCGTCCTCCTTCGAAGCGCTTCGGAGGGCCAGGCTCTAGGCTCGCCCCGAGCCCCTGCGTAGCCTGCGGGGGAGCTGGGTCTCGGCCCATCCGGGTAACGACCTTCGCGCGGCTATGGAAACGATCGCATTTCCCGATTATCGCATAAAAAACTTGTTATCGCACGACTTAAAAAACTTGCAACCCCACAGCATCATTGACTTGTCGCCTATCAGCACTATATACTTGTAATCGCACAGCTCTAAAAAAGTTGCAAAGGCACGGCCATGGCCAAGCCCCATGAAAAACTCGCTGTATCACTGGCCGTGCTCAAAGAGCTGCAGGAGGGTGGGCGGCGCATATTCAAATCAGATGAGCTGACCCGCGTCCACCGGGAGCGGCTGCTGCAGAACGGGTTCCTGCGCGATGTTATCAAAGGCTGGCTCATGTCGACCGGCCCGCAGGCACGGCAGCAAGACACCACCCCTTGGTACGCGAGCTTCTGGGAGTTCTGCTCCCTTTACTGCAATGACCGGTTCGGCAAGGACTGGTTCCTCTCACCGGAGCAGTCGCTGCTTCTGCACGCGGAAGCGCCCACTATTCCGCCTCAGGTGGTGGTGAACACCCCCAAAGGCACGAATAACAAAATCGACCTGCTGTTCGGCACTTCGCTCTATGACCTCAAGGTCAAGGAGATGCCGGCCGAACTGACAGAGAAAAACGGCCAGCGCGTGTTCACTGTCGAGGCCGCCCTTACCCGGGTGCCGGAAGCGTTCTTCCAGCGCGCCCCTATCGAGATGCAGATCGCCATGGCGTCGGTGCGCGACGTATCAACCGTTCTGGCCCTGCTGCTTGATGGCGGCCATTCCGCCGTGGCGGGACGGCTTGCGGGGGCCTTCCGTCGCGTAGGACGCGACTCTTTTGCCGATGAAATCGTGGCCGCCTTCAAAGCCGCCGGCTATGACGTGCGCGAATCCGATCCGTTCGCGGGACAAATTGGAGTGACAACTATTGCGGCGGGCGTACCGCCGTTGGTCGCCCGCCTGCGCGCGATCTGGCAATCGCAGCGCGAAGCCATCATCGAGATATTCCCGAAGGCACCCGGACTGCCGTCCGACAAAGACGCCTATATGAAGTTCGTCGAGGATATCTACGAAAGCGACGCCTACCATTCGCTGTCGATAGAAGGGTACAGCGTCACCCCGGAACTCATCGACCGGGTGCGCGAGGGGAGCTGGAATCCGGAGATTGATGAAGAGGACCGCAAGAACCGAGATGCGCTTGCCGCGCGTGGCTACTACCTCGCATTCCAGAAGGTCAAAGACTCTGTTGCCGCGATCATCAACGGCAAGCCAGCCGGCGCGTTGACGCGGGACACTCACCGGGAGTGGTACCGGGAGCTGTTCGCGCCGTCAGTGACCGCCGGCATCCTCAAAGCCAGCGCGCTTGCGGGATATCGCAATCACCCTGTGTACCTGCGCGGCTCGCAGCACGTGCCGCCGCGTACCGAAGCGGTGGCCGATGGTATGAATGAGCTGTTCGACCTGCTGGAGGCGGAGAAGGAGGCCTCCGTGCGTGCCGTGCTGGGGCATTGGCTTGTGGGCTATGTGCACCCCTATCCGGACGGCAACGGACGAATGGCGCGGTTCCTCATGAACGCGATGCTGGCTTCAGGCGGTTACCCCTGGACAGTCGTCAGAGTCGATGACCGGAAGGCCTACCTCGCAGGGCTGGAGGAGGCGAGCGGCAATATGAATGTGAAAACGTTCGCCGCCTTTCTCGCCGAACGGGTGAAGTGGTCTATGGAGAAGGCGGCGTGAGGTCGGTGGTGTGCCATGTTTAACTTGCTTGTCTCGGGCCACGGCGAGTGGTGGGAAACGCCGCCGTTCACGTCAACCATTGACCGGTTCAAGGAATCTAGCGGCGCCGAGGCCGAGGCTATCGACCTCGCGCCCTGAAACATTGCGCCGGCTGGAGGAAATCCCGGCGCTTTTGATGTACGAAGTCGGGGCGGGAGGCCCGCACGCGCGCGTGGTCCGGCACAGCCGCATACGCAATATCGTTCGGCGTGGACACGAACTGGCCTTCACCTTCGAGCCCGATCCGAAACATGCTTTCTCGACCGGTCAGCGGTGTTGAGAATTGCGGACCGGCTGGGCATTCAACAGTTCGAACAGCACCGTACGCGCTGGGCGATCAAGGATGGTGACATTCCGGCCGAGCTGATTGCCACCAGCACCGCTGAACGGGCGCAGCGCACCGTTGCCGTGGTTGCGGCAGAATATGTAGAAGCGCCCCGCGAGGGACGAAGGAGAGAAGCTGCCGAACTGGCCGAAGAACTGGAGGATTTTCCTCCCTCGCTGGAGAAAGCACTGTCGCTCGTGCCGGCGCGTATCCTTCAGCAGCCGACACCCGAATTATACCCGATCCTTGGGATAGAGCCCCGCACGCCCGAAGGCCGCAACGCCGTCGTGGCCGTCGTCGCAAGGGATCACAATGGGCAGGACTTGCCTGCCGACTGGTCTTATTCACTGGCGTGGTTCCTGGACCTTTACGGCAGCGCGACGGAAGCGGGGCGCCTTGACGGCGCGCTGGCCGAATGCGCAACGCATATGATCGCGCTCGGCACTGGCGAGGGAGAAGCCGCCGCCCCGGTTGAAGATATCGGCTACGCACTCTGGCGCTGTTCGCGAAGCCCGAAACTTATCGGCGATCTGCGCCGGGAATCGCTGAGATAGCGCAGGAGGTTTTGTCGCTTACCAAAATCAACTGGAACTCGACCCAGATCAATCAGAAGCTTCCCATTCCCATTCTAGCAGCCAGAAGAGTGGGTGAGCTCTTTAAATATCTATCCGAGGAATCGATAAGCTCAGACCATCGCAGGTATGCATAGTTTTTTCTGTTATATGGTCTGCTCGGCTGAAGGCAAAGAGCCCCGGATAAACTTCAGCACGAAAGCAGAATTGAATGAAGGTGGGCTACACGGAGTTCTCATTTGGGTATGCCTTCACCGAAAACCTTATCCGGTCATCGTCAGCCGCACCTGTAGGCGGGCCGGTCTTTCCAAACCTCATACAGGAGGGGCATTCTGGCTTTGACATCCGCATCAATTTCCCAGGGGTTCCGCTGTTTCTCCAGTACAAGCTTCCGGAGCTGATGAAGCGAGGAACTGCCTTTGAGGTTGCGAGCGGACATTGTCCCGGTTTGTCGATACCATTTTTTCGGATTGCGATGATGCGCAGGGATGTGTCGCGTCAGCATGAACTGCTTCTTCGGCTTGAGGCGCGCTATCCGTCAAACGTCTTCTATGCGGCTCCTTGTATTGCAAACATCAGCGATTTCGACCGCTCTTATAATGGAGCAACCGTAGCACGGCAGTCCATTTTCGTCTCACCAGGGGATATTGGGCCCTTGCCAGACGACAAAGCGTACAGCCTTGCCTATAAACCTGGACTGGCAACTGGATATTTTTGCTCGAAACCCAAGCCCACCAAAGTTCAAACCATTTGATGATCTCGCTGCGCTCTTTAAGGAGCAGTTCGCCGAGAAGCGTTTTGCGGAAGTCGGCGAGGCGGCGCGTGAGATGCGCGAAAACGTACTTGAGCTTGCTTCGCCGTCAATGCGGCAAGCCGAACAGCTCATTGCTGAACGGGTCGGCGCGAGACGCATTCAGATTCTAGACGGCGCAGCCAGACCGCCCGAGGAAGAGCGCGCAGTCACTGACATTCTCGGAGCGCGGGAAATTGCGCGTGTCGATCTTGGCGTCGACCTGCTGGTGGCCCAACCACGCTAACGACATCATACCTCGCTGATTAGCCCAGCTTTTGTCTAGGCCACAGTTATGAGACTACGAACTACTTGGCCAGGAAGAAGATCGGATTGAAAGCGAACCTTCCTTGTCATCGTTGCATCACGGTCAGTCTGCACGAGATTGACCGCTGCAAGCCGGGAGCAAGACCGGGCTGCGCAAACGTTGCAACAGATCCTTCAAGGAAATTCATAGACTCTTAGCAACTCCGGTTCGCTGTGAATGGTAGGCTTATTGCAACGTTTGAGTCAGTGGGGTCCCAACCGTGGCTTATTCTCCGACCCGCCGAACTGCGTGCAATTTCGGCTAAAGGCAATGGCAAGAACAGCGCCCATCTTGTTTGTTCGACACAGCCATATCGGCTCAAAACAGTATCTTCACGGCCACCGAGATTGTCCGGTCGGTGGACAAGCAACCATATTATTTGGTTCGAAAGCTGCAACATCTGTGGAGAACGCGAAATGACAAATTCAGTAGGACGAGTGCCCAGGCTTTCCAAGTGGCTTGGTCCTGACCAATGCTGACATTGGTCAGTCGCCTACGGACGGCAGCGCATTTAGATCGCCTTCGAATTCTAGGCCTTTGCGCGCACGCGGACCTAACTGTCTGCCAGCTAGCGGAGATTCTGGGTCTGCGTCGTGAGCACGTTGTACGACACGTCCGGCTGCTGGCCAGAGCCGACTTTCTTTACTGCAACGAACAACGTCCGTGGTGCTCGTACAATCTCAAAACAGGAGGTAAGGACGGCGGGCTGGTTCAATTGTTGGTTGATCTCCTGCCCCACGGTGACGGCTATCACAAACGAGACCTTCAACGGCTCGAAGCAGTACGAGACACGCGGCCGAAGGGGACCGCATGCTTGACCGTGAAATAGATCAATCCAATTGGAGCGCGAAGCTACCATGGACAACTCCGCCGACAGCCCCATCGCGCAGCCCGACACTTACGGACGGTCTCGCTTGGCGACGGTTGATTGCCGCGTTCACGAACTGCTTCTAAGACAGGAGCGGCAGGAGCGGACGACGCTCAAACTGATCGCATCTGAGAACTTTGCCTCCTCGGCCGTGCTGGAAGCAACCGGTTCGATTTTCATGAACAAGTACGCCGAGAGGTACCCCGCTGCGCGCTACTACGCGGGAAACGAGATCGTCGATGAGCTTGAGAACCTCGCCATTGAGCGCTTGAACACGTTATTCGGCAGCGAACACGCCAACGTCCAGCCTTATTCCGGCTCGCCGGCCAATCAGGCTGTCTATCGAGCGCTTTTAAGCCCCGGTGACAAGCTGATGGGTTTGCCAATTCCGGAAGGGGGCCACCTCACTCATGGTTGGGCCATCAATTTTTCCGGAACAGACTATAAGCGCGTCCCCTATGGGCTGCACGAAAAGACGCAGCAAATTGACTATGACCGTTTGCGCGAAACAGCAAAACGCGAACGGCCTCGGCTCATTTGGGCTGGCGGTACTGCTTATCCCCGTATCTTTGACTACGCGGCAATGGCAGAAATCGCTCTGGAGGCGAACTCCTACCTCGTGGCCGACATCGCGCACATCAGTGGCCTGATTGTCGCTGGAGTGCATCCGAATCCCGTACCCCATTGCGACGTCGTCAGCAGCACGTCTCACAAGTCGATCCGCGGTCCCCGCGGTGGCTTCATTTTGTCAAGGAATGAAGATCGCTATCAAGCGCTGTATCATTCGAAGGGCAAATACAATCTCGCCAGACGAATAGATCGCGCTGTCTTCCCTCAACTGCAAGGCGGCCCCCATATGAATGTTATCGCGGCGCTAGCTGTCGCTTTGCGGGAAGCCGCGGACCCGTCCTTCCGCAGTTACGGCCAACAGATTGTCAAAAATGCCAAGGCTCTGGCCCAGGCGCTTCTGGACCGAGGTTATGACCTGGTCACCGGGGGCACTGACAATCACATGCTGATCCTTGATCTTCGCGATCGACCACTATCAGGCAAGGCCTATGCCAAGCGGTTAGCGAAGGCAGGCATCATTACGAGCTTTAATATGGTGCCGGGCGACCCGCGCCATCCTGCGGTCACAAGCGGAATTCGCCTGGGGGCTCCATGCCTGCGTGCGATGAGACGTTGCCGACTTGTGCGCTGCGTTCGAGGTCCCGGGCATCACCGACAGGTAAGGTGGGCTAAGCAACATGCCCCATACAACTCCAACACCCGAAGCGAGGCATTTCATGGCTAGGCAGTTCGTGTTCTCTTCCGAATCGGTTGGCGCGGGACACCCGGATAAGTTGGCCGACAACATCTCGGATGCCATCCTCGATGCCATCCTCCGCACCGATCCCAAGGCGCGTGTCGCCTGTGAAGCGTTGGTAAAATCAGGGATGGTCGTTCTGGCTGGCGAGATTACCAGCGATGCGCGGGTGGATTATAGCCAAGTTGCGCGCGATACGATTCTGGATATTGGATACGACGATGAGGCCGTCGGCTTTGACGGCCGGCGTTGCTCCGTCGTTCATGCACTCACCGAGCAATCGCCCGACATCAGCCAGGGCGTTGACGAGGGACGAGGGCAGGACCTCCAACAGGGAGCGGGAGATCAGGGCCTCATGTTCGGCTACGCATGCCGCGAAACCGATACTCTGATGCCTTTGCCGATCCAGCTCGCTCATCGCTTGACGAAACGACAGGCAGATGTCCGGAAAGCACGACAGCTTGGCTGGTTGCGTCCTGACATGAAATCCCAAGTCTCAGTGCGCTATGACGGGTTGCGCCCGGTCGCCCTGGATACCATCGTCGTATCGACCCAACATGACGAGCAGGTCTCGCAAGAGACGGTCCGCGAGGGCGTCATTGAGGAAATCATAAAGCCTGTCCTGCCGACCCACCTGGAGACGGAAGGCATCAGAATTCTGGTCAACCCGACGGGGAGGTTCGTAGTCGGCGGGCCGCGCGGCGACTGCGGTCTCACTGGACGCAAGATCATCGTCGATTCCTATGGTGGGATGGGTCGTCACGGCGGCGGCGCCTTTTCGGGCAAGGACCCGTCCAAGGTTGACCGCTCAGCTGCCTATGCGGCCCGGTATGTCGCAAAGAATATCGTCGCTAGCGGACTTGCGGACGTCTGCGAGGTGCAGCTTGCTTACGCAATCGGCGTGGCCAGTCCGGTTTCTGTCATGGTCAACACGTTCGGAACAGCGAGGGTTGAGGAAAGAAGGATCGAGCGCCTCATTCTTGAGTTGTTCGATCTCAGACCGAAGGGCATTATCAAGATGCTTGATCTCTTACGCCCTATATACCGCAAGACCGCGACCTATGGCCATTTCGGCCGTGAAGAGCCTGATTTCACCTGGGAGAAGACAGACAGGGCCGACGAATTGCGTCGCGAGGCAGGACTTGCCGCCCCGTGAGGGCTGGCGCCGAACGGATTGGCAAGCGCAAAGCCCATTCCCACTGGCCAGACCCGCCCGCGCCCGGCGTGGCAGAAAGCCGGTGGGTTTTTGGCGGAGACATGAATTGATGCCGGACTATGACGTGCTTTGTATCGGGAATGCCATCGTCGACATCATCGCCCAGTGCGACGAGGCGTTCCTGGAGACGAACGGCATCATCAAGGGCGCGATGAATTTGATCGACACGAGGCGCGCCGAACTGCTCTACAGCCGCATGGGCCCGGCCATCGAAGCCTCGGGCGGCAGCGCCGGCAACACGGCGGCGGGCGTCGCCAGCTTCGGCGGCCGCGCCGCCTTCTTCGGCAAGGTCTCGAACGACGCGCTCGGCGAAATCTACGCGCACGACATCCATGCCCAGGGCGTCGCCTTCGACACCAGGCCGCTTAACGGCGAACCTCCGACAGCGCGCTCGATGATCTTCGTCACGCCCGACGGCGAGCGCTCGATGAACACCTATCTCGGCGCCTGCGTCGAGCTCGGCCCGGAGGACGTCGAGGCCGACAAGGCGTCGGGCGCCGCCGTCACTTATTTCGAGGGCTATCTGTGGGACCCGCCGCGCGCCAAGGAGGCGATCAGGCAGACGGCTAAGCTCGCCCACGCCGCCGGGCGCGAAGTGTCGATGACATTGTCGGACTCGTTCTGCGTCGACCGCTACCGCGACGAGTTCCTCGATCTCATGCGCTCCGGCACCGTCGACATCGTCTTTGCCAACAGCCACGAGATCAAGTCGCTCTACCAGACCGCGTCCTTCGACGAGGCGCTGGCCCAGATCCGCAAGGATTGCAAGATCGCCGCCGTCACCCGCTCGGAAAAGGGCTCGGTGATCGTGCGCGGCGACGAGACCGTGACCATCAATGCGACCAGGATCCGCGAGCTGGTCGACACCACTGGCGCCGGCGACCTCTACGCCGCCGGCTTCCTCTACGGCTACACGCAAGGCCGCAGCCTGAAGCAGTGCGGCGATCTCGGCTCGCTAGCGGCCGGGCTGGTCATCCAGCAAATCGGCCCAAGGCCACGGCAAAATCTGCGCCGAGAGGCGGAGCAGGTGGGATTGCTGTAGGTGGCGAGCCAAGAACCAGCTGCCCAGCCTCCTTAATCCAGCCCGAGCCTTTTCTTCAGTTCCGCATTCTCCTTGCGGAGACGATCGGCAAGCAGGCTCTTTAGCCGCTTGTTTTCTTCCTCGAGCGCGACGAGATCCTTCAGCCCGTCACTGTCCGCCGCCGGCGCCGCCGCCTTCTTCCAAAGATAATATGTCTGTTCCGAGATGCCGGCTTGCTTCACCGCGCTCTTGAGAGTAGCGCCGCCGCCGATCGAGGTCTCGATCTGCGCCAGCTTCTGGGCACGATCCTTCGCGGAGTAGCTCTTTCGGCCTGTTCGCGCTGACGGCGGTGCTTCAGTGGTCGCGGATATCGGCTTGGCGCCCTCCTTGCGGGCAGGCGCGCTCGCCTCAGCTTCTGGCTTCCTCGACCGCCGCGCTCTCGTCTTCGGTTTTGGCGTTTCCGCTTTGTCTGCCGGTGCGCTAGGAACTACTGCTGACTCGGTTTCCAGGGGATTGGCCATGAAATGCTCCACTCGCGGTTTTTGCAAAGGTTCAGCATCAAGGGCCACTACAGTAGAGTCAACAAGCTGACGATTTAACGGCTCGACTTCCTTTGTTGTCTCGGCCATCGCCGCGGCGATGTCGAAATTGCCCCAGATGGAACGTGCGGATTTTTGATAATTGCGCTTTTGTTTGACTTCCACGGTGAATGGTCGCGTCTGCCGCCTCATAGTTCCTTCCTGAATAGGAGAATGAAGTCGCCGCTCGAATTTTTGGCGCTTGCTGCTTAGCGCGGAGCATTATCGTATAGCCGCTCAACGGGCAAGTGATGCCGGTCTTCGATGGCTGACCCATCTGGGGAGATTTGAGCGGCTTCGCGAGCTGCCATGCGGCGAAGCATGAGGCGGATCGAGGCGATGAAGATCCATATGTGGACGGCGCCCTGCCTGCAACGGTTGTTTTGCGTCGTTTTCGATCGCTTGCGTCCATATGTCCGGCCTTTGAGCACGGTCCTTGCGGCCGCTG
>NZ_JAMYLZ010000051.1:0-25095 GCF_040318315.1 Mesorhizobium sp. M1227 | reverse complement strand
ACGCCGAGCTCGAACTCGCTGATGCTGCCCTTCATACCGAGCAGCAGGCGGTCGTTCGGCAATCCCGGATCGTAGACTCCGTCCAAATCGATCACGCGTGCATCGACTTCGCCGCACAACTCGAGCAGCCGATGCCAGTCCGGCCCGTTGCGCGACAGGCGGGACGCCTCCAGGCAAAGCACGGCGCCCACATGGCCGGTGCACAGATCGTCGACCAGGCGCTCGAAACCGGGACGCTCCACAGCCCCGCTTGCGGTTCGTCCCAGATCCTCGTCGATCACCTCTACTTTGCGGAATCCCCAGCGCCGCGCGACGTCGACAAGCTCATATTGCCGACGTTGGCTCTCAAGGTTGAGCTGGACCTGCGCCTGAGTGGACTGACGCACATAGACGACAGCCTTGCGCTTGAGGACGGCAGTCGGAATCAGATTACCGCTCGTCATCGCAGCTCTCCTCCTCCGTTGCCACGCCGGCGGCGGCCATCAGTACGTTGGCGAGCCGGGCGATCACTATGGTCCGTTGCGCTGAACTCAGCCCGTTCAGCTTCTGCGAGTCGAGCGGCAAGCTGAGTTGGCGAACGACCACGAGAGATCGTGTCGGTGGTGGCAGGGTTCTCATGTTGCGCCTCCGCGATGGTGAAACCATCCGGACAGCCTCGCCGGAAACGGCGTTCGATCAAGAGCTTGTGAAGCTCAAGCAGCGCGGCAAGCGATACGCGCGGGGAGCCCAGGTCCATCGCCGCGCAAGCCACGGGATCGATCATCCAGGCCGGAGCGGTAATGACATGCCCCGGCACGATGACGAGATGAATGATCCGACCGTTGGCGCGTTCTTCGCTGTTCTCGCAGCGAAGCCGGCGTCCGAAATACGGATGCCAGCGATAATGGACTTCGACCTCCTGTCCAACATGGGCAGAATGACCCCGAGATTGCGACATCGAGAAGCTGCGCGAACTGAGCCTGCCGTGGCCGGGAGGTGCCGAATGAGCCGGCTTCGAACAGCGCTCGAGCGCTATGTGGGCATGCGCCAGGGGTTGGGATACAGGTAACACGGCCTCGCCGGACGGTTGTCGGATTTCGTCACCTTCATGGAGGCTCGCGGCGCCGAGACCATCACCACGGCGCTGGCAATGAAGTGGGTGACGTTGATCGGCCGACAACCGAGTTGGTCCATCCGCCTGACCGATGTGCGCTGCTTCGCTCAGCACCTCGCTCATTTCGATCCTCTGACCGAAGTGCCCCTCGCGACGCCGTGCCGCCGGCGCGGTGGGCAAAACCCTACATCTATACCGATGCTGAGATCACGGCGCTTCTGGCGGCGGCACTGGCGCTGCCGCCGGCCAAGGCCCTGCGTCGCTGGACATATCATTGCCTGTTCGGATTGATAGCGGTCGCCGGGCTACGCCATTCCGAAGCGCTGGACCTGCGCCGAGACGACGTCGATCTCGACCAAGGTGTCCTCACCATTCGGGAGACGAAGTTCGGCAAGTCGCGGCTGGTCCCGCTCCATGCCACGACGGTCGCCGTGCTGTCGGACTACGCCGCGCGACGCGACGCGCATCTCGGCGCGCCTCGCAGTCCCTGTTTCTTTGTCGCCGAGCAGGGCGGCAGATTGCTGCACCAATACGTTCACCGGGTGTTCTGGCAGCTGTCGCGACAGATCGGCCTGCGGCAGCGGGGGCAGCGCAATGGTCCGCGTCTCCGTCACAGTTGACACTGCGGGATTTGGACGCGCCTTTCATCGGCGCATTCCTGGAAGACCTCGAGACACTGCGATCCGCCTCAGTGAGGACCCGTAATCTCCGCCTCACGGCCATTCGGTCTTTCTTCAGATATGCACTTCGAGGAGCCGGCCCATAGCGCCCAGATTCAACGCGTGCTCGCGATCCCGAGCAAGCGATGCGACAAGCGACAGCTTCAGTTTCTCACCAGGCCCGAGATTGAAGCGATCCTGGCCTGTCCGGATCGCAGCACATGGCTGGGACGGCGTGATTACACTCTGCTGTTGCTGGCCGCGCAAACGGGGTTGCGGGTCTCGGAGATCATCGATCTCGACCGGGACTCGGTGATGCTGGGGCACGGTGCCCACGTGCGATGCCTTGGCAAGGGCCGCAAGGAGCGAAGTACGCCCGCTCACCAAGGTTGCACAGCAAGCCCTTCGGGGCTGGCTCAACGAGCCCAGGAAGCGGGGCGCAACGGCTCTCTTTCCGAACACGCACGGCGGCAAACTGAGCGCCGACGGCGTGCAGGCGCTGCTGAACAAATATGTCGCCAAGGCTCGCGAACACTGCGTCACCCTCCGCTCGAAGCGGGTGTCGCCCCATGTTTTGAGGCACAGCGCTGCCATGGAGCTGCTGCAGTCGATTGTTCGGTCATCGCCTTATGGCTGGGCCATGAGGCGATGGAAACGACGCTGACCTATCTTCACGCACATCTTGGGCTGAAGGAATCCGCACTTGCCAAGCTGAAGCCATACGAACGCGCAAAGGCCGAACGATTTCGGCCAAACGACCGGCTTCTTGAGTTCCTGAACGCCCTTTGAGCATGAGAACTATGCCGAGTGTCAACGACGGGTTCTTGGTCAAATGGCGGGCAAAGCGCATCATACCGCCATGATCGGACGAGGCGCTCGGCATAGTTCGCCGGTCGGTACCGCCAAGCTCAACGACGTCGATCCGCAGGCCTGGCTGGCCGATGTCCTCGCCCGCGTCGCCGACACGTCGATCACACGGCTCGAGGACCTGCTGCCTTGGAACTGGCGGCCCGTTCGGGCGCTCATGGCGTCGGCCGCGTAAACAGCGCGCGAAACAGTTCCTCCGAGCGCCGAAGACCCTCGTCCGTCAACACCGAGGATTTTGCCTTGTTGACCGGGTCGGCGATCAATCCCTTCCGGTGAAGTCGATCCGTCACGTCCCAGTCAAAGCTCTTCCAGGCGCACCGTTCATTGTGCAGGGTCAGCCAAAGCAGTGCCAGGACCGCATCATCGATCTTGTCGGTGTCGATCTCCATCGCTGCAGCTTAACACAGACCGCACCCGCCGCGGCCCAGACCGGATGGATACGGCGCGCCGGGTGTCGGGCTGCGCGGACCTGAAGCAATCAGGCCAGCGCCACGCAGATGGCTGATCAGGTCGCGAGAAATCTCTTTCCCAAAAAAGCTCGACAGTTCTCCACGCGTAATCGGCTAGAAGTGTTGATCTCGAGGCTTGGGTGCGGCGCGATCATCCGTTGCGCCGTATTCGGGCGATTGTGAGCGAGGCGCTGGCGGCATTGGAGCGGGACTTGGCGGCGCTGTATTCGCCGACGGGGCGGCCTTCGATCCCGCGGGAGCGCTCAACAAGGCCGGGATGTTGAGCGCAAAGACATGATCGACAGCAACCACGCTTTGTCGCTCACCCGCCAAGCCCGCGCGCTCGGGAAAGCAGCCACCTAACCTCACTGTGGACTGTGGCCTCCACCATCTAGACGACTTGTCCAGTCGCTCCGCGACCGCGGGCCGCTAAATCCAATCAGCGCTTTTCCTAGTTCCCGGCTCCATGCCTTCGTCGATCCATTTAATCCGCGGTCGCGCCTCCAAGACTAGCTCGCTTTCGCAGGTGATCGGGAAATGGCATTTGAACCGATGCTCGGCGTCATCCGAATTGGCCGCAGGTTGGGGGAAAACCCGGCTGCAGATTTCCTGCGCGTACTGGCATCGCGTGTGGAACTCGCAGCCGGTTGGCCGTCTCAGCATGCTCGGCACCTCGCCCTTGATTTCGATTCGGTTGAGAACGGCATCCGGATCGGGCACTGGATTGGCCGAGAGCAGGGCTTGCGTATAAGGATGGCGCGGATGGTCGAAAACGCTTTCGGTTGAGCCGATCTCGACAACCCGGCCCAGATACATGATCGCCATACGATCGGCCATGTGGCGGACTACGTTGAGGTTGTGGGTGATGATCAGGATGGCGATCCCGAGTTCATCCTGGAGTCGAGCAAGCAGATTAAGCACCTCGCCCTGGACCGACACGTCGAGCCCAGCTGTGGGCTCGTCTGCGATGATAAGGTCTGGGTTGAGTGCAAGGGCACGAGCGACGCCGACGCGCCGGGCCTGTCCGCCAGAGAGCTGGTGGGGATAGCGGCGCCCAAAGTCCGCCGGCAAGCCGACCATGCGCAACAGGCGCTCCGCTTCGGCACCGGGATCGCGATTACTCACGCCGTGTATGCGGAATGGCTCGGTGAGGAGCGACTGCACGGTCAGCCGCGGCGAGAGGGAGCCCACGGAATCCTGGAACATCATCGTCATGCGGCGCAGGTAGGACTTTCGTTCGGCCGCTTTGAGGCCGATAAGTTCCTGCCCGTCGAAACGAATGCTGCCGCTAACAGCCGGCTGAAGGCCGATGATCGTGCGCGCGATGGTGGATTTGCCAGATCCGCTTTCGCCGACGAGGGCGAGCGTCTCGCCCTTGCGGATTTCAAACGAGACGCCGCACACAGCGTCAATGAAAGGGTCTGCCGTGGCCGTGGTGAGCGCCTTCAGTGACCCCATGGTGCGGAAGCGGACGCGCAGGTCCTGGACACTCAGCAGCGCACTCATGCCGCAACCATCCCGGCTCGATCGAGCAGATGGCATCGCGCGACCTGGTCAGCAGCGACACGGTATTCGCCAGGCCTCTCATGCACGCAGCGCTCGAAAGCGTGAGGACACCGCGGTTGGAAGATACATCCGTTCCTGCTTCCGAGCAGACTGGGGACGTTTCCGGGGATGGTCGGCAAATTACGCGTCCGTTGTTTGATCCGTCCAGGATCGCACTCAAGCAGCGCCCTTGTATAGGGATGGCCGGGGTTATGGAAGATGTCGCGTACGGCACCCTGCTCCACCACCTCGCCCGCATACATGACGGCAACGTGGTCGCACAGTTCGGCGACCACACCGAGGTGGTGGGAGACAAACAGGATGGAGCAACCGATCTCCCTTTGCAGATCCCTGAGCAAATGGATGATCTGGACTTCCAACGTTGCATCAAGCGCTGTGGTCGGCTCGTCGGCGATGAGCAGCGCCGGTCTCACCAGAAGTGCCATGGCAATGCAGATGCGCTGGCGCATGCCACCAGAGAACTGATGCGGATAATTCCCGATGCGGCTTTGCGGATCGGGAATTCCGACGCGCTTGAGCATGTCGATCGCACGACCGCGCTTTTCACGACGGCCTCGTTGTTCGTGGTGTTGGATATCGATCATCTGGCTCTCGATCGTCCGCACCGGATTGAGCGCGGTCATCGGATCTTGGAAGATCATGGAGAGGCGATCGCCCATCAGACTGCGTCGCGCCTGGGCGGTCAGCGTAAGCAGGTCGCGTCTTTCGAATATGATGCTGCCGGCAGTTACCTGAGCGTTTTCTGGAAGTAGACCCATCACAGTATAGGCAAGTGTGGATTTGCCGGATCCACTCTCCCCGACGATGCCGACTATCTGTCCGGTCGGCACGTCCAGCGAAACGTTGCGCAGTGCGTGAACACGTCCGCGTGGCGAGCCGAAGTCGAGGTTGAGGTTCCGAACCTCGAGAAGCGGATGGGCGGACATTGGCGGTGTCGGATCCTCACGTCTCATAAGTCTTTCCGCAGCTTGGGATCGAATATGTCACGCAATGCCTCGCCAAGGAATGTGAAGCCCAGCGTGGCGACCACTATTGGAATGCCGCCGGCAAAAACCAGCCAGGGGGTCTGATTGATATAGCTATAGCCATCATTGAGGATAGCTCCCCAGTCGGGCGTGGGTGGCTGCACACCCATGCCGAGAAAGCTGAGACCCGCTTGCACGGCGATGACCGCAGGCACATCCATGCTCACAAGAATAAGAAGCGGACCAATCACGTTTGGCAGCATGTGAACGGCAAGGATGCGCATCGTGCCAGCGCCCATGCTGCGCTCCGCGTCAATGTAATCGGAGTTGCGCAGGGCTTGCGTTTGGGTGCGCACGACACGCGCATAGATCGGCATCGATGTTATTGCGATGACCAGGGTCACGCTGGACATGCTGGGGCCAAGAAGCGCGATGATCGCCAACGCAAATATGATCCCGGGAAAGGAGCGGATTGTGTCGAAGAATAGTAGCAGAAGATTGTCGAGCCAGCGCGGCCCGAACCCTGCTATCAGGCCAAGCACGAGCCCAACGACAAGCGAACTGCCGAGCGATGCAAAGGAAACGAGAAGCGGGATGCGGCTGCCCATGATGGTACGCGAAAAGGTGTCGCGGCCGAGTTGATCCGTGCCAAGAAGAAAATCTGCTGAAGGGCCCGCCAAACGAGGCCCGACCATTATGCGGATAGGGTCATGTGTGATGATGAGCGGACCAAAGATCGCGCTCGCCACCATGACTAGGACAAGCACCGCGCCAAGCATGCCCAGACGGTTTTTAAGCAGTTGCCGCAGGAAAGCTCCGAGGGCACCTGGATTGTGCCTTGCGGGAGCTTCTGTACCAATCGTGTCAATGCTGGTCATAATCAGAGCTTTTCCCGAGTCCGCGGGTCAAGGCCGGCGTTGATGACATCAGAGAGCGTCGTTGCTATCACGATAAGGAAGGTGGTGACCACGACAACGCCCATCACAATTGGATAGTTGCGCGTATTCACCGCCTGCACGATCAGCGCGCCGATCCCCGGTCTTGCGAACACCACCTCGACAAACACCGCTGCCGACAGCAGCCATGCGATCCCTACGCCCAAGATGGTTACCGTTGGCAAGATCGCAAGCGGCAGAGCGTAGCGGGAAACAATGCGCCATTCCGAAATCCCGAAAGAGCGAATCATGCGGATATGGTTCTCGCCCAGCGTTTCGAGCATGGACGCGCGCACCAGTCGTGAGATATAGCCAACCCATCCAATCCCCATTGCAAAGCTAGGCAGGACCAGGTGGATGAGCCCATCCACTAAGCCCTCGCCCGGCCCGATCGCCGGCAGCCAGCGGAGGGCGACGGCGAAGATCAGCAGTGCGTAAACTGCCATGACAAAGGAAGGAATGGCGAAGGTAGCCACCGCGATTACCCCAACCGCTTGATCGAGCAAGGAATTGCGCCGCATGGCAGAGTAGCACCCTAGCGGCATGGCGATAGCGGCGGCCCAAAAGATGGAGACCAGGATTAGCTCAATCGTGTAGGGCAGTTGCCCAAACACGATGTCGGCGACAGGTCTCTGGCTGAACACATCATACCCGAGATCGCCGTGGAGCAGTCCGCCGAAGAAGGTGGCGATCTGCACGAGAAACGGCTTGTCGAGCCCCATCTGCTGATACAGCAGCGCCTTTGCCTCAGGCGTCGCCCGGGGGCCGAGCAGAGTTGCGGCGGGGTCCCCAGGCACGGCATGGATCATCAGGAACAGGAGTGTCACCGCGATCACGATGATCGTGACCGCGAGGACCAACCTCTTACAAAGATAAGACAACATACCTCAGCCCGCCGCCGCCGCTTAACCCGAAGCCGGCTTGAAGTCGAGATATAAAGGGACGCCGTCCGGACGGGTCGCAGCCTGTACCTTAGTCGTGCGGTACACGACAGGAGTAGCACCATTTGTCAGGAAACGGTAGGCGCCCGACTCCTCCAAGAGGTCCTGCATCTCATAATAGAGCTTTGCGCGCTCGTTTGGATCCTCAATCGTCACTGCCTTGGCGTTGAGCTCGTCATAGCGGTCACTGCGGAAGCGCTCCCAATTCCAAATGCCCACTGAGGCTGTCGTGCTGCCCATGTAGTAAGAAGGATCAGGCAGACTGCTGTCGTTTCTGATAAAGAGCTGCATGTCCTTCCAGCGATCGCCTTCCGATTCCTGACCGATCGTCCCGAATGAACCGGGGTCCTGGGCATTGACTTGGACAGCAATGCCGATCTGCGACAACTGCGCCTGAATCGTCTGGGCAATTATCGAAGGTATGCCACTGTTGTCGCAATCGAGAGTTACCTGCAGGTCGCTGACACCGGCCTTTTCCAGGAACTCCTTGGCCTTGGCGAGGTCGCCTTCCGGTGGAACGAGCGCCTTCTCGCGATGTCCGATAATACCTGGCGCAATTGAGCCGGTTGCCACGTTGGCCTGCCCCGCATAGGCGGTGTCCACGACCTGCGGCACATTGATGGCCCATTGAATTGCCTTGCGGACATTGATGTCCTTCAGCTTCGGATGATCCATATTCATGCCAAGCCAGACGATACGGAGGGAAGGATGCTCCTCAACCTTTGTATCGGGCGGCGGATTGCTTTTGAACGTCGCCAGTGAATCGAGACTGATCGTCGCGAAATCAACATCGCCGGCCCGATAGGCGCGTTCCGCCGTCTTGATGTCAGTAATCGGTACGATGCGGATTTCATCAAATCCGGGCTTTGGTCCAGACCACTCGGGATTACGAGTCAATAGCGTGTATTGATTTTGCTTCCAGTCCGCGAGCGCATAGGGCCCAGAGAACGCCGGCGGTTTCATGCCGAAATTGCCGCCATCCTTGGTCGCCTTCATCACCGCCTGCTCGGAAACGATATGACCGGTGGCATAAGGAAAGACAATGGTCCAGACCGGCACGAACGGCGTCTTGAACACGATAACGCCCGTATGATCGTCCTCGATCTCGACATGATCCAATGGGCCGAATTCCTCCGCAGTCCAATACTTGTGCTTGAAGATGCGTTCAAATGAGAACTTGACGTCCTTCGCAGTCATCTCACCATAGCCGCCGGTGAATTTGATGCCTTTCTTCAGACGGAAGCGAATATGCGTCGGATCGACCTGCTCCATCTTTTCGGCCGCCTCCAACTCCCAGCCCCATTCGGAGCCTGGCTTATAATGCGTGAGCTTCGAATAAAGGCAGTTCATCACGTTAATTTCGTAACTCGAAGTGTAAAATCCAGGATCCAGAGTAGCAAGGTCAAACTGAAGGGCGACCTTCAGCACTTTGCCTTCTGCCGCCCAGATCACTTGGGAGAGCGGCATGCCGCTAGCAATGACACCACCGCCCAAGGCGGCTCCTGTCTTGAGAAGAGTGCGGCGGTCGATGTTCTTGATGATGCTTTCCATAGTTTCCTCCCATTGCCGGTTTTAGCTGCTGCGAATTCGTCTATGATTCAGTTTATGTTTGGCTCATCCTGTCACCCTCATGACGCTTACCTCCCACCGCGCAGATCAAGGGTTCCTCCATTAAGTAGCGTGCGGCGGTCGATGTTCTGGGTAGCTTTCACGGTCCGCTCCGATGCGCTGGTCACGTTCCGCTGAAGGCAGATCTCGCGGGGCTAAGAGATTCAGCTGATGCGAGTTCGGCCATCATGCTGATTAGGGGCTGCCAAAAATCCGCGCTGTCGCCGCTCTCGTTTTCGAACACGGCCATATAAACCACCGCAATGCCGGTGTCGGGGTTAGCCAGCAGGTACGTCCCTCCAGATCCCCCGTGGCCGATCCAGGTGCCGTTGGTCGTCGTAAAGCGGCTATAGTACAACCCTTCGCGAGGCTGTGGCCAAGAAGGTCCGGGATTGCGGCGGGTTTCTTCGATGAATGCGGCATCGGCAACACGGCGTCCGTCAATGCCCATGCCGCCACGCGCTAAGAGCAGGCCGAAGCGCGCGAGATCACGAGCGGAAAGGGATGCGCCACCACCGAACTCCGGCACGCCCTCCCGATCGCAGGCGATATGATAGGAGCCCTCAAGGCCTGAAGCCTCCACTATCTCGATAAGCCAGTTGCGAAGCGACCGCTTGCTGACACGCTCGACGATCCAGCCAATCACTTCGGGATTACCATTGTTGTAGATCAAGTGGCCGGTTCGATTGACAAGATTGTCCCCGGTGATGCCGCAGATGATCGAGCGGATCGTCAACTCCGTCCCGTCATCCGGCGGCGAACGCCAACCTGTAGCGGCCTCCATGGCAAACCACGTGGCATCGCCGTCTTCGTTGGCGACATTCATGTCGGCTACGGCCCTGACGGTCGCCTCTCCAAAGCCGGTCCCGATCTCGGGCAGATAGTCCTTTACAGGTCGGTCAAGATCAAGAAGACCCTCTGCGACGCAGCGGCCGAGCATAATATTGAGGGCCATCTTTGTGATCGACATGATGGCGTGTGGCCTGTTCGGCCCGAAATCCGAAGCATAGGCCTCGTAGAGGATGCGATCGTCACGCGCCACGACGAAACCGGAGAAATGCGGCACCGAGAGGAACCGCGCGACGTCTGGTCGCTCCCCAATAGTCCAGTCGATATCTTTCCTGAACGGCAGCACGCGGGGGGAACGCAGTGACGTTACGTAGCTGGCAATGGTATGCAGGTTGTGAAAACCTTGCCGGCGATAGTTGGCCAGATTCCAGTGCGCGCTATTTTCGATCGGCGAAATGACAAGATCCGGGTTGGGTATCGAGGCAAGCGTCATGGGCAGGTATCCTGATTGGGTTCTTATCATGGATTTGATAATCTGTTTTCAGATCATCATTCGTCACAAAGGTCCGATGCTATTTCCCCTGCGAAGCGAGCTCCGCTACAGGGGCTCGTGCGAGGCGCCAGCAAAGCTCCACGGAAGCGGCAGACGGCGACTTTCCCTTCGCGAGTTGTCGTTGCTCCGGCGCTTCATCCGGGACGCTCGAAAAGGATGAGGGGAAGATTGCTCATCGATTCAGCACCGTTTTCGGTGACACGGACGGTGTTGCTCAGCATGTAGGATTCGCCGCGCTCATAGAATCCCAGGTCGACCCGGAAGGTCATGTTGGCCAAGATCTCGGTGTTGTTGTTGGTCCCCAGGCTCGGGCCGTCGGTCCAGTCGAGACCAATGGAATAGCCCATCCGAGATTCCTTAATGAGACCGTACGGCCGGATTGCCGCTTGGACTGCGCGCGCGACATCGGCGCAGGTCGCGCCGGGGCGCAGCGCGGCGGCGGCCGCGTGGAATCCCGCCAGTGCACCCTCGTGTTGGTTCTTCCTGCGTGGTGTGACCGGGCCGAGATGAACGGTCCTCGTCATTGCAGCCACATACCGGTGCTTGCTGGTACCGGCCAAGAGGTAGTACTGCTCACCGGCGGCGAATATGTCATCACTCCACAACTGATGCGGCGCGATCGCGTGCTTACCACCTCGGACGATGGGGGGAGACGGCGGTGGATCACCGGGAATGGTCTCAGTGCCGGCACATAGCGCGGACATGATCGTCGCGGCAACGTCACAGTGCCGCACACCGACGGCAATCTTGTCGATGCCGGCAAGCAGAGCGCGGTCCGCGATCGCAGCCGCCTCGGCCATGAATTGCAGCTCACGCTTGGACTTGACTACCCTACATGACCCGACCAACTCGCTGGCATCAAGCGGCTCCTTAATTCGCAGTGCGCCGACAAACTTGGGGTAGCTGGACAGGCCCAACCAAGAGACTTCTACGCCAATACGTGCCGAGGATCCTACCTTGCCCTTGACGAATTTGCCGATGAATTCCCATGCACTCGCCTCCCCGGAGCCGGCGACGTAACTCTCGGCATATCCGACGACCCGATCCTGCGGGAGCCAGCATCCGGCCTCGGTCGCAGTGTCGGCGTCCATCTTGCGCAGGATGAAATACGGGTCGTCATCCAACGTCACGAGCATAGCCTGCGGCTCTTCACCGGAGAAGGACTCATACCCCAGGAGATAGCACTGATTGGCTTGTGAGATGATCACCAGCGCGTCCATCCCTGCATCGGACATCAAACCCCGCACCTTATCGAGCCGAGCTCGATACTCCGACGTCTCAAACGCCTGCACAAAGTTCCTGTCGTTCATACAGAACGTCCTTTCCTAATTTCGTTATCCGTCGTCAGCTTGTCCAAGGCCCTTGGGTCCAGACCGCCGTGGTCAGTTGACTAGATGCATTTGAAATCTCCATCTACGGAGCACCGAGCAGGCTGGGAAAAAGTCGTCTCCCTGATGCTCAACTTTGATGTTGCCGACCACTGTCGACATATTGTCGTGACCTGTCAACGCGTTTTTGAGATCAGTATTATGAAATCAGCGAGAATTCGCCATTATCGCGCCGGCGAGCGGGTAAGGAACCGGCTTGAACGAATGAACCGGACGACGTCGAGCGATGCCGGAAGAAAGACACGCCCGAAAATCGCGCTCGGCAACGTCAGGCCGGGCCTCTATGAGAAGCGCGCTGCTGCTCGGCCTGCTGATAGATGCGGCCGATCAGATTCGAGGAGACGAGAAATAGCCGGCGCGGCTGCTGGCGCTTTCGGCCGTAACGCTGAATAGGTTCTTACTCACCATGCGGCCTGCCACGATCATGGTCGAAACGGTCATCTTCGTTCCCCGGCATTGAGCACTGGCTTGCTGCTTTCGGAAAGGCGGCAAAGGCGAGCTCATGCTCGGCCGCGTCGGTCCGGCCCAATGTGCTGCTCGCTTTGCCATCGCCTCCTCGATGGTGGTCATGATGACTGTCTCGACATGCGCGCGCTCGCCGTGGCCAAGAACCGGACGCCCGCCTTGAAATCACGGCGCACGGCTGCGACGGCGCGGTCCACCCCTCCTCGCGCACGACTAGATATTGGTGATCACTTTACGACCGACTTCAAGGAGGCCGCGCCCGCGCTGAAGTTCGAGACCCGCGCCTTTATCGACGGTAAGTATATCGAGGCCGCCTCGGCAAGACCTTCCCGACCATCAATCCGGCCAATGTAGTGGAAGGCGCTACCAACAGCCTTTGCCGCCATGGAACCCGACCGTCGGCGAACCTTTGATCGGGGCCATCTTCGTCAGTTCGAAAAGTCTACCCATCTACGCCTTGTCACTGCTTTCCAGGCGTCGGCGAGCGCGCTCACCTTGCCGCGGAAGACCTCCGCCCGTTCGTAGAGTAATTGCCATTCGGCGGCCGGAACCAGCGAGCCGCCCGTCGTCCACGAAACGTGCGTCGCATCCGGCAAAGTCCGCCCAAGTCCCTGCGCCTGGACGTAACGGCGGCCTTCCACGCTCGCGGTCAGGATGAGCGGGCCGAGGAAGGCAATGGCCGCCGAAGGCTCGACCCGGAGGCCTTGGGCGTCCCGCACGGACAGCATGATATCCAGCATGTGGCCATCGTTTGCGGTGTAGATGCCGGAGACCTGGTCAGCCATTAGTGGCGCGACGAAAGGAGACGCGCTGCCGACGGCCAGTCCGTCCGCTTCCGTCACGTTGTCGAGACCAATATCGTAGACGGACACGCTCCGGTGAACGCCCATCAGCAGCTGAAGGAGCATGCAGGGCGAAGCCGAGGGCTCAGCCCAGAAGCAATGTACGTTCTTTCCGAAAAGCGACTTCAGTCCGTAAGTAATCCCGCCGGGCGCGCCGCCGACGCCGCAAGGCACATAGACAAACAGCGGATGATCGTTATCGACGACAATCCGCCGCTCCTCAAGTTGCGAAGCCAGTTCGGCTGCGGCAGCGCCATAGCCGGCAAACAGGTCTATCGAATGCTCGTCGTCGACGAAGTGGCATTTCGGGTCGGCTTCGGCGGCTTGGCGCCCCTGCTGGACGGCGATCGAATAGTCCCCGGCATGCTCGATGACCTCGACGCCATTGGCGCGCAGAAGATTCCTCTTCCAGGTCTTGGCGTCGCGCGACATATGCACCATCGTGCGGAAGCCGAGGCTAGAGGCGATCATGCCCACGCTCAGGCCCAGATTGCCCGTGCTGCCGACAACGACCGAATAGCGCAAAAAGACGGAACGCGCGTCCGGGTGCGTATAGTTCGGCCGCTCCGGGGACGTCCGACCGAGACCGTTCTCAGCCGCCACCCGTTCCGCGAAGGCGAGCACCTCGTTGAACCCTCCCCGCGCCTTGATCGACCCGGCAATCGGCAGGGAATGGTCAGCCTTGACGAGCCAGCGTGGAATGTTCCAGCGCTTTGCGAGATCTTCGGCGGCAAGGAGCGGCGATTCGACGACGTCGGCCAGGCCGCGAGTCTCGGGGAAAGAGCCCTGAAGATGGTAGCGGGCATCGCGCAAACGCTGCCGCGCGTCGGCGATGTCCTGGCGATACGCATCGCCGTCATGCGATTGCGCAACAGCGTGGTTGATCCAGAACACCGGAACTCCCGCCGCCAGTTGGGCGAGAAGCCTTTCCTTCTCCTGGCCATTGTCGTCGAGCATAAGGTGTCCTTGAGGCAAATTTTGCCGATCCCGATCGGGAATCAGCGGAAAGAACCAAGCGACCATTCCTTAACTGATCGATCCGAACCCTGTGCCGACTAGCGCAGTTGGATCCAGATAGCCTTCGTCTCGGTATACTGGTCGTGAGCGGCGAAGCCCTTGTCCTTTCCGCCGAAGCCGGATTCCTTGTAGCCGCCGAACGGGACCGCGAAGTCGCCTTCCGAGTAGCAGTTGACCGAAACGGTGCCGGCGCGGATCGACCTTGCGATCAGGTGAGCCCGGTTGAGATCGTTCGTATAGAGCGACGCCGCCAAGCCGTAATTCGTGTCGTTCGCGATGCGCACGGCTTCGGCGTCGTCACGGACGCTGATGACTGACAGGACGGGGCCGAAAATCTCCTCGCGCGCGATCACCATGTCGTTCGTCACGCCTTCGAAGATGGTCGGCTCGATGAAGTAGCCGCCGGTGCCCTTCAATACCTGGTTGCCGCCGAGCGTCAGCTTCGCGCCCTCGGATTGGCCCTTCTCGATGTAAGAGAGGACCTTCTGCATATGCGGCTCCTCGATCATGGCGCCGATCTTCGTAGCGGAATCCAGCGGATCTCCGACCTTCCAGGTCTTGACGGTTTCCTTGAGCTTCGCGAGCAGAGGTTCGAGGATTTTCTCGGAGACGATCAGGCGCGTGCCGGCGGAGCAGTTCTCCCCCTGGCAAAACAGGAACCCGGCCGCGATCTGCTCGACCACAGGGGTGAAGTCGTTCACGTCATCGAGAACGATGGCCGGACTTTTGCCGCCACATTCCAAGACAATGCGCTTCATGTTCGATTCTGCGGCGTATTTCAGGAAGTGGCGGCCGACCTCGCCGGAACCCGTGAAGCTGATGCAGTCGACGTCCATGTGCAGGCCGAGCGCGCGGCCGGCGGTCGGTCCCATGCCGGGCACGACGTTAAGCACGCCCTCGGGAAGCCCAGCTTCGGCAGCGATGGCCGCAAGGCGCAGCATCGAGAGCGACGTCAGTTCCGCTGGCTTGACGACGATGGAATTCCCGGTGGCGAGCGCAGGCGCAATCTTCCACATTGCGACGAACAGCGGGAAGTTCCACGGCAGGACCGCGCCGACGACCCCGACCGGCTCGCGCACGATCATGGAAACGACGTCGAGCGGGGCTGGAGACATTTGATCGTAGAGCTTGTCTGTCGCCTCAGCATGCCAGCGCAAGGTCTCGACGCTGTCGGGAAGATCGACGTTAAGGGAATCATTCAGAGGCTTCCCGCAGTCGAGTGTCTCGATCAGGGCGAGCTCTTCGATGTTCTTTTCGATCAGGTCGGCGAAGCGCAGCAGCGTCTTCTTGCGGTCGCGCGGCGTTTGGCGTGACCACGACCCGCTTTCGAACGCAGCGCGCGCAGCCGCGACAGCCCTGTCGATGTCCGCTTCGTCTCCCGAGGAAACCTGCGCCAGTTCCTTGCCCGTAGCAGGGTTGAAAGTCGCAAACGTTTCGCCGCGTTCGGTGCCGCGATAGTAGCCGTTGATGAACGGGCGGGTCTCGTAGGTCGCGGGGATCGTGATTTTGACGGTCATATTATGTCCTCAACCGGCTCTTGTGCCCTTCAATTTAGCCAGGAGGCGATGTTCTGCGACCTGAGGTCTTCGTAGAGCTTACGGAACTCGGAGCGCTCGGCATCTGAAAGGCCCATCAGCGGAGCGCGGACCTCGCCGATGGCAATGCCAGCGAGCGACGCGCCGAATTTAACGTACTGGTTGAACTTCCCGCCGTTCTCCAGCAGGTAAATCAAAGGCATCATCGCCTTCATCAGCTTGCGTCCGAGCAGGAAGTCTTCCTTCTTCATGCACGCATTGTAGAGGGCGACGTGTTCGGCCGGCAGGAAGTTGGAAGCGCCGGCGATCCAGGAGCGTGTGCCCCACAGGAATTGGTCCAGGACCTGGTCATCGAAACCGCAGACGCGTTGCAGCTCGGGATAGAGGACCATGTGCTGGTAGTAGCGGGAGATTGAACCGCTCGATTCCTTGATGGCGAAGATCTTCTTGATATCGAGGACGCCTTCGAGGAACTCCTTGTCCATATCTACGCCGGTGCGGGCGGGGAAATTATAGAGGATGATCGGCAGTGACGTGCTCTTGGCGATGTTGCGGAAATGCGCAATGAGTTCCGACTTGCCCGGCAGGGAGTAAGGTGGAGCCGCGAGCAATTGCGCCCCGTAGCCCAAGCCTTCGGCGAACTTTGCGATCTCAATCGTATCCTCGGGCCGCATGCTGTTGGCGCCGACATAAAGCGGGATGCGGTCCTTCACGACCTCGGCCACGCGCGCCAGGACGGCTTTCCGTTCCTCGAGGGTCTGAGAATAGTATTCGCCGGTGGAGCCGCCGGGAATGAGGGCATGCACGCCGTTGGAGACGAGAAACTCAACGAGCTTGTCCAAGGCCTTCAGGTCCAGACGGCCGGTATCATCATATGGGGTGGCGAGGGCCGTCAGGATGCCGCTCAGTTGAGGTATCTGCATCTGAAATCTCCATCCATCAATCCATCCATGTGAAGGCACAGGGATTAGCCTGCGAAAAGGTCGTTCGCGTGTAGCGAACGCCGGTCGCTTTTTCTGTCGACATATTGTCGTTCATAGTGATTGTCAACGAGTTTTGATGCTCCGCACCCTGGCGCGGCCTGACCAGCGAAGTGAACATTGACCGAGACCTCAAGCGTCGCGTGTCGGACTCACCTGCGCCTTCCTCGGGTGGCGTTTGCGGGGCACGGTCGCTGCCCGTTCAGCAGACCAAAGTCGCCACCGGCTGCGCCGTCCTCAATCGCATGCTTGCCTGAGCACGCCCAAAATCCGCCCGCCGCGAGGCAGCCACGGCATAGTCTGTCGCTTCAAAGATCCGCTCAAGTCCGGATCCATGCACCAAAGCCCAACATCGTCATGTGAGCTTGGAATTTTTTGAGTCACTTTCGACTATCGTCTTCAATGGCGTGATGGACCAATGAACCAAGTCGACGGCACGCTGAAGTATCGCCTCGGAGCGAAGAAGACTGGATGAAACGGCGATGACGTGTCCCAAACAGTCTCGATAGTCGCCTTTTCTGACAATCGGCGTCTTAGGTTGAACGTACCATTTGACCTCGGCGACACCTGATACGGCAGCCGCTTGACTGTCGCCCGCGATCCAATCGAGCGTGCCATCGCGATCAGCAACTAGGTACCGCGCGGTCGCAGTGTGCGAATGCCTTCTACGCAAATCGCATTCGTCGCCGATGACAAGCTTGACGTGTTCGGTGATGAGATCGACACCGTAAGCCAGCCGAACCATTTGGGGGGTGGGCGAGCCATGAAGCCTCGGATTGACTTCAATGACGACTGGGCCACGCGTCGTCCACGCGCATTCAATGCCCGTTGGCCCCCAACCAAGGCCGAGAGCTCGCAAACAGCTCAGCGAAACATCGACGATACGCTCATGCTCGCCATCAGTCAGCGGGGCCGGATAGGTACTCGAACGATATACAAAATGCGGTGGGGGGCCGCAGTCACCGGTGCTAATTCCAATGATCTGATCTCCCATTATGTCGATCCCATAAGACGGGCCTTGTGCGAATTCTTCGACCAGTATCCTCGGCGAGGACTGCCATATGTGCTGCCCGCCCAAAAGATAAGTCGTATGTTCGACCAGCTCATCGGGAGTGCGGCACAATCGAACACCGACGCTGCCGCTGCCCACCGCAGGCTTAACTATCACCGGCAGTCCGATCTCCGCGGCAGAAGCCTCTACCTCCGCGACGTTGGCCGCCAGGCGATAAGCAGGTATCGGGACGCGTGAGGCCGCGAGAAGTTGACGCTGAGTGTACTTATCGAGGCATTGTTCGATAGCTTCCGGGTTCGGTCCAGGTAGATCGAAATGCCGACAGAGCTTGCTGGCCGTCGCATAAAACGCGTCCCGAGCGCTCGTGATGCCGGCGATGTCATAGGTCGCTCGGAGCCGGGAACATTCACGGATCAGCGCATCCAGATCGTCTGTATCAACACGGATTGTCTCAGCCCCTTTCGCCGCGAAATGATCATACCGAGTTGGATCGTCCGAAAGGGTAATTGGCTCAAGGCCAAGACGCTGAGCAGCCTGGACGTATAGCAGGCCCGAACCCATCATCGTGCCTCCAAGTATGATCAGCGCTCTTGCCATCGACTGTGGACCCCTTCTGTGCGTGCCGTGCGGCGGTCTGAAGGATTGTGGGCATCTTTGTAGCCGCGCTTGACCTCAGACCTTGCCCGGAGGCTACCATCGTCAACGATTTTGCGGCGTTAAGGATCTGCGAATTTTATTTCGAGTTTTGTTGCAACGGTAAGCGCCTCTGCCGGCGTTTTCCAAGCCAGGGTCTTTCTCGGTCGGGCATTGAGGGCCGCTGCGACGGCGGCGATCTCGTCGGCGCTGTGGATGCTCAGTTCTGTGCCTTTCGGGAAGTACTGACGCGGCTGCCCGTTGGTGTTCTCGTTGCTGCAATGGGCTTTGCGGATCGCAGAAGTATATCTAGTTTGGGACGATCGTGCGGGCAGTTTCAGGTTCCCTGATCCCAGGTCGGCGAACGACGAAGTTCTTCGGGCAGGTTGATGATGGCGCGCACTATCGCGCCGCGCATGGCTTTAGCCCCGTGTCCCGCGAGCGCAGGCCCGGTCTTCGTGCGCGGAGCTTCGCCATGTTCGCGAGCCTAGACCTAGACTATAGACTAGGAGGATGCAGTAGCATCGTGAAGCGCGTCGTGCGCTCGACCAGCGTCCCGATCGCCGAGCTGCCAAGACCGAAGATCCCCTTCCCCAATCTCGGCACCGATCGGTCGGCCGCGTCGGCGGATTTGATGCCCTTGGCCGGCCCAGTTTCTTGGCAGACTCGAGGCCGAAGTAACGCGACGCCTACTCAATATAGGCCCGGATCGCCGCGCTGGAGCGGCTCGTCGGCAAACAGGCTGTGGAATTGGATTTCCTAAAAAGATCCCATGAGGCGACGGGCGGCGGAACTCAGGTAAGGTTTCGGGGTCCGACATCCTAACCTTGGAGACGTCTCATGAATCTCTCATCCGTTGCTCTGCCGCCCGTCGACGAGAAGACTGTCACAATTTTCATGGCACTGGAATTGAGTAAGTCGACCTGGCTTGTGGCCCTGCACTCGCCGGCGGTCGACAAGATCAGCCTGCATCGCCTGCAAGGAGGTGAGACCGAAGGGCTTATGGCTCTCCTTGAACACCGGCGCGAACAGGCGCAGGCCGCCTTGACGCGTCCAGTTCGGGTAATGTCGTGCTACGAGGCCGGCCACGACGGTTTCTGGCTGCATCGTTTCCTGTGAGACCGCGGCATCGACAATCAGGTTCTGGACGCGGCCAGCATCCTGGTCGAACGCCGCGCCAAGACGGGCCGCCTCGATGCGGCGGCGCTGCTGCGCACGCTGATGGCGCTGGAACGTGGCGAGCCGAGGGTCTGCCGGGTTGTGCGCGTGCCGAGCCTCGAGCAGGAGAACGATCGCCGTCGCAGCCGGGAACGGGCTCGGCTCGTCAACGAACGCGGCCAGCATTCGAGCCCCGTCAAGCGGCTCTTGATGACCCAGGCATCCGCGACTTCAAGCCAGCCAGACGGGACGGGCGTGAGCAGTTGGAGACGCTGCGCACGGCCGACGGGCGGGATCTGCCGCCCTGCCTGAAGAACGAGATCAAGCGCGAGTGCCGCCGCTTGTGGCAAGTGATCGAGATGATCATGGAGGGCGGGGCTGAACAGCGTCAGGCCGCCGAGACCACAGCTCCCGGGATCGCCCAACTGAGTCATCTGCGTGGCATCGGCCTGACGATCGCAAGCGTAATGATGAACGAGGTGTTCTTCCGCGATTTCCAGAACCGGCGTGAGGTCGCCGGTTATCTCGGTCTTGCATCCAGCCCTTGGAGCAGCGGCGCCGTCAGCCGCGATCAAGGCATCCAAAGATCGGGCAATCCGCGAGCGCGACGAACCGCCATTGAACTTGGCTGGCTGTGGCTGCGCCATCAGCCCGATAGCGGTCTCGCGCGCTGGTTTCATGAGCGCGTCGGCGCCGGCAAAGGACGCATCCGCCGCACCATGATCGTCGCCTTGGCGCGCAAGCTTATAATCGCCTTGTGGCGGTATCTGACCCAGGGCCCGCTGCCGGAGGGCACCATGACCAGGCCTGACGAAAGAGTTCGACGCGAGGGCGGCCAACGGCACTTGCGACGAAGCGGGATGGATGTGGACCGGCGCCCCCCAGGGCTGTTAACGCCGTCAAAAAGATGGGTCCCATCCTTCCCGGCCTCGCCAAACTTGCCCGTGAATGCGGGATATGGGTGCAGGCTCCACCCGAGCCGACCGGATATGAGGTGATGTGGACTTGTTCCGCAATTCGCCGCGAGGCCGGTCCCGACTACGTTCGAAAGTGACCTAGGCCGTCACCACTACCATTGACACGATGTGCCTCATATGAGGGGAGTCGGAAAAGCGCACTTTGCCGCTGAAACGAGGGATTACGTCCGTCATCACCGGCCCTGCGGCACCTCCGTCGCCGAAGGGTGTCGAATGATGGGATCGCGCGTCCAACCCACAATAACCTTCCGGAAAGGCGAGCCGACGACACGGCGGTCGTCGAAGCGATGTTGGTCGCCGATTGCCAGGGCGACGCATTGGTCTGCTCCCGTCAATCGCTCGGCTTAACCGCTTTGGGACCGTGGTGAAAACCTCCGATGGTGTCGGCGTTGCACAATGTTGTATGCAGGTTGTCGACCTTGACCGGACTGGCTAATTGTAGGAAGTCGAACATCGTGGATGGGCGGTTGAGCGAAGCCGTTCAGGCACCTCGGATGGTCTGCTTGATCAGAGCTGATCTGGAGCAAGGATACGAATGAATATGCGAGTAAGAAAAGCAGCATCAGCGCATAAGACTGCGGTTCCCCGAGAAACCGGAAGTACCCGGGTCTATACCGAGCTTCGTCACAACATTTTAAGCATGGTGCTGCCCCCCAGCGCCCCCTTGGACGAGGTAGGGTTGGGACAACGCTTCCAACTTTCGCGCTCCCCTATTCGAGAGGCACTGGTGCGCCTTGCGAGCGAGGGATTGGTCGTTACCCTTCAAAACCGCAGCACCATCGTAGCCCCTCTCGATTTCCGCAGCGTGCCCGAATATCTGGATGCTTTGGATCTTCTGCAGCGCGCTACCCATCGGTCAGCTGCCATTTGCCGCTCTCAGCGGGACGTAGAGGAAATCGAAGCTACACTTGGGATTTTCGAGAAGAAAGCGAAGCTCAGTTTCGATACCGACGACTGGTTGCCCATGATCGAAGGTAACTACGATTTTCACATTCGGATCGCGCAGGCGGGCCGCAACCAGTATTTTGCCGGATTTTATAAGCGGATTCTGGAGGAAGGGCGACGGATGCTCTACTTTCACAGTGAATTCCTCTTCAAAAGCCTGGGTTCCACAGTAGGGCGCCTGAACCAGCATCACCGAGAAATGTTAGAAGCCATCCGCGTTCAAGATCCAGACGAGACCGAGCGCCTTGCCCACGAGCACGCGAGGCAGTTCAAGGGGGACTTCCTAAAATACATGGAGCGGAGCATCACCTCGAAAATGAAAATCGCCACCTGAGGGAAGTCCTGCCGAAGCGCATCGCTTGACTGTCGAACTAATGTCGATTTATGCCTTTTGGCACAAGGATCGGCATTGGCGCACGATCTTTGAACGGCGAACTTCGAGGGATTTTCATGGAAGATGGCGCGCAGGCTTGTGCCGTGGGAGTCGTTGGCGCTGGCATCGTCGGGGTTGCATTGGCTTTTTTGCTCTCCAGGCGGGGCTTTGTCGTAGCACTCCTCGATCGCGACGCTCCCGGAAGAGCCGGACCGTCCTTCGGGAATGCAGGACATATTGCGGGATCGGAGATATTTCCGATCAGCAGTCCCGGCATTCTAGGAACCGCAATCCGTATGCTGGTCGACCCAAATGCTCCGTTGAAGATCGATCCCTTCTATGCGCCTAGGCTGGCGCCTTGGCTATATCGCTTCTACCTCAGTGGTCGGCAGAGGGCCTACCAAAAGGCGACGGAAGCGCTGACGCTGCTTAGCGCCAAGGCACTACCTTCCACCAAAGCGCTGCTGGCGGAAGCCGGACTGGGGAACATGGTTCGGCACGCGCCAGCCCTCTACCTCTATGAGTCGAGGCATTCGTTAGAGAGCGCCATCCCGAACTGGCGCGCGAAACTCGAGCACGGTCACAGCTTCACAGTTATTGCCGACCGGCGCGATCTCGCCGAACTTGAGCCATCCCTTTCTCGTGAGTTTGTGGGCGCCATCTTGTCGGATAACTGGGGTGCAGTCACCGATCCGTATGATGTGGTGACGAACCTGTTTCAAGCTGCGATTGGCAGCGGCGTCGAGTATCGGCGTGCAAACGTGGAGGAGATACATCCAGCAGAGCACATGATCACCGTTAAGGGTGAGGGGCAGGCGTTCAGCTTCGATAAGATTGTGATTGCATGTGGCGCGAATACACCCTTGCTTGCCCGTCAAATCGGCGATCATCTGCCGATTGAGGCGGAAGGTGGTTACAACTACACCTACCCGGCCTCTGGGCTAGAACTGAACCATCCGCTCATCCTCGCTGACCGAGGAATCGCTGCGACGAGCCTTTCAAGCGGTCTCAGGGTGGGTGGCTGGGCCGTGTTTGCGGGTCTAAATTCCGAGCCGAAACAAGCCTATTTCAAACGCATCGAAAAAATAGCGGAACGGACTTTTCCGCACCTGTGCACTCAGGGGGGTAAGCCTTGGTCAGGCCTTCGCCCTTCGACACCGGATTCGGTACCGGTTATCTCACGATCTGCAAGAGCGAAGGGGATATTCTACTCGGCGGGCCACGGCCATTGCGGACTGAGCTGGGCCGCGGCCTCGGGGGAGATCATGTTGGAACTGCTGAGGGGAAACCAACAAGCTGGCCAGCCGTTCGCGATCGATCGCTTCGAACGTCCTGGGTAATCCCACCTTTCGTTCCAGGCCCGCACCAGAATTCCGCCAGGAGCGCCGGCGTCCACAGAATCAGGGTTACGGGAGCCACAAGCCATGCGGGAACGTTGAGCCCCAGCCGGCCTCAGGTCGAAGTAAGCGAGTGAAGAGCTGCATCGGCAGTGCGCGTTCCAGCAATATCTCGAAAAGCCCGAGGTGCAGAGCCGGCCGGCCTTCCCGTGGCCGGTCCCGATGACATGTCGCCGCCGACTAGGCGTCCAAAGAATGTGCTGCCGCGGAGTGGCTCCGTACGCGCCCTCTTGAAATACGTGCCGCGGTCTGGTACGAGTGGCTGATTGTCGTCATTATGTAGACAAGAATGTGCATCGCCCGCTTCCGCTCTGCGCCGCTGTGTTATTCGCCAGTCCGAGGAAACAAATGCACTGGAACAAGACCTTCACGATGGTGGAAGCACACGCCGAAGGAGACGTCGGTCGTGTCGTCACCGGCGGTGTCCTGTCGATTCCGGGCGAGACCATCCTCGACAAACTGCTATACATAAACAACGTCGACGACCGGCTGCGCCGCTTCCTGGTGAACGAGCCCCGGGGATGCGCGCAGATGAGCACGAATCTGCTACTGCCGCCGGTGCATCCCGAGGCCGACGCCGCCTTCATTATCCTGCAGGGCGACAAGGCGCATGCCATGTCCGGCTCCAACAGCATCTGCCTCGTCACGGTGCTTCTTGAGACCGGCATGGTCGAGATGAAGGAGCCCGAGACGATCGTCACAATCGAAACCGCAGCCGGCCTCGTCAAGGCCGTTGCCAAATGCTCAAACGGGAAATGCGAGCGCGTCACTCTCGACATGCCGCCGTCGTTCCCGCTGCTTTTGGACGCCGAGGTGGATGTCCCAGGTCTTGGCAAGGTGGTGGTAGACATTTCCTATGGCGGCATCTTCTACGGGCTCATAAATCCCGAGCAATTCGGCCTGAAGCTCACGACCGAGAATGCGAGGAAGCTGGTCGATCTCGGCTGCCGTGTCCAGCGGGCCATCGACATCCAGCTCGACGTCCGGCATCCCGAGATAGCCGGTCTGAGCGGGCTCTCCTACACGATGTTCGTCGGCTACGACGACGAGGGCCGGATGAAAGGCGTCACGGTTGTCCCTCCGGGCCGCGTTGACCGTTCGCCATGCGGCACGGGCAACAGCGCGCGGCTCGCGGCCATGTATGCGCGCGGCCAGTTCGCGGAAGGCGAGAAGCGGATCGCGCGCTCGATCATCGACAGCGAGTTCGAGGTCTCGATCACCGGAACGACCAAGGTGGCTGGCAAGCCCGGCATATTGCCTAGGATTTCCGGGCGCGGTTGGATTCACGGCATCCATCAGATCGGCGTCGACCCGACGGACCCCTACCAGCTTGGTTACATGGTGTCCGATTGCTGGGGCGACGCCTTCGACCTGCTCAAGTAACGTTGCGAAGCCTCGTCGTCGATCCGCGGCCGGAGCCCTGTTCAGGACGTCATGATCTTCACTTTGAAGTTGATCGCTTCAGAAATTGAAGGAAGTTCCCCTTGAATTGGGGCGGCGTGCTCTGCACCTGGTGCTCGGCGGATACGGCTTCCTCGAGACGCGCTTTTAGAAGCGGCCCGCTCTACCCGTCGTGATATGGGAATCACCGCGCGCAGCGATGGGCGAAGGGAAGCCGCGAGCTGCTAGGCCCTCAGCGGTGTCGGAGTTGAGCTTCGTTGGAGCCGGCCGTAACGGTGACTGGCTGGCCGGTCTGATCAAGGAGATTGGTTAGCGCGTGCCGGTCTACGATGCCGGGATGATCGCGTCGGCCGATGGTCTCGCGGCCAGCAGCCCGGCTTAGGCCATCACGATCTTCACTTTTGACGTGACTGACTGCTCCAGATACTCGGCGTCCCAATCGCGGCCTCGACCGACGACGGCGGGCGGCGATCGCCTTCGGCTTTGACGACCGCCATTGGAACGAGGAACTCGCGCTTCAACGTTATGAGCTGCTCTACGAAGCCGC
>NZ_JAMYLZ010000050.1:0-26192 GCF_040318315.1 Mesorhizobium sp. M1227 | reverse complement strand
GCTCTGCTCGAGCCGAACGACGCTCAACGCGAGCGCGACGACCGGTTCTTGATCTCTACCTCACCCCATGCGCCCATCCCGCGCAGCGGGTTCGTTCGTCGGCCTCTTCCCAGTCGTTGAACTTACATCAGAGAGGACTGTTCAACGATGGGCGCAACCTGCCACTCCACCGCCACTAGTCGCTGTTTTTTCGTGATGCATTGGTGTGCCATGAGACAGGATCAGCGACCCACCGATTGATGTCCGACTCCCTCCATCCCGCACCGTTTAAGCTGATCTTGACCTGGGCCGGGAACGTGCCTTCGCCGATTTTTCGGTACATCGTCGAGCGGGACAAGCCGGTCCGCGCGAGGACGGTCTTAAGGCGAATGATACGATCCAGTTCAGGCATGGCTGCCTTGTCTTTCGCTCAGAGCATTTGGCACCTGCTGGAACCAGACAGGACAACCCAAGGTCGCCGCGCAATCAGATTTGTCATCGCGTCGATCTGGGGCGTGAAAACGGCGGCGAATCGGAGGGTTTAGATTCCTATGCCACGGCCGCTGCCAATGCCGTGGTTGAAAGCGAGTTCCACACCCAGACGCCGGCCGGATTCGACCTGGATGCCAAGCGCCTTCTTATGATTGGCCAGTAGGGATTCAAGTTGAGGATCGCGTTCAAGGCTCTTGGCCATATCGGACATGGCCGAACGCGTTGACTTGTAGCCGGACATGTCGCCGGTCTGATATTGCTCCCGTCCCGTCCGATCGAGCTTTTGCCAGCGTTCGACGAAACGGTCGGCGCGGCGGCCGGGATCGATGTCCATCCCGGTGCGGATTTCCGTTTCAAGCTGGAGAGCAAGCACGATTCGATTGACGCGGCCGGCACCCGCTTCACGAACCAGCTCGGGATTTTTCACATAAGCCGCTTCGGCATCGCGCCAGCCATACGGCCGCACCTTCTCGAAGGCGCTACGTGCATCCCTCAACTCGCACATCTGCTCGGGACTGCCCAGCCCATCCGCATCTCCGTTGTGCGATATCGCGTCGAGAGCGCGTGCGTGACGAACAAGCGCCTTCGTACGAGCGCTTCGCAACGCCGCTTCCGCGTCCACCGGCACATTCGCGGCGCGTGGCACTCCGGTGGCGAGATTTACTCTGCCGGGCGTCGCGTCTGCATCTCCGATCCGCACCCCAACACTCTCCCTTCCCGGCCCAGGTCCACGTTCCTGCATGGGCTCGCCGTCTGCGGGCGAGCGCAACCCGTCCAGCAATCCGCCGATCCTGTCGCGCAGCTTCTCCGGAACGATCCGGCGCACAATCTCGACCACGCGCTCGCGGAACGTGATGCCGCGCCGCTCGGCATAGCTCTGCGCTGAGTCGACCTGCTTGTAATCCAACGCCATGTCCTTGGCGCGGTCCCGTGACAGCGTGCGGTCCAGCCGGTCCCGCGTACTGAAGTCGTCGCCGCCATAATGCAGCTCCATGCTGTCTCGATGCCGCGACAGTGCGACGTAGCTGCCATGCGCATCCATGCCCGGCGTGGCGAGCACATGGGTCCGGTCGACGGTCATGCCCTGCGCCTTGTGAATGGTTGCGGCATTGCCGTGGTCGATGTGCGCGTAGTCTTTCAGGTCGAACCGCACCGACCTGCCATCATCGGTGCGCACGGTCATGCCTTGTTTGCTGACTTCTTCCACAATGCCGAGCGTGCCGTTCTTGACGCCAAGCCCGCGCTCGTTGCGCAAGAACATGACCCGTCGCCGCTGGCGAAGTTTCTTGGGCCGCGTTCCACATCCACCTGAACCTCGTCGCCGAGATCGCCAGCAGCGCGCATGCGCTCGCGCGCTGCCTGGTTCAGGGCGCGCACCTCGTCGTTTGTGTGGGTGAGAATGATCCGGCTTGCCTCTGGATGGGCCTGCCTGTCGCGATCCCAGCGCTCGACGAGTTCACCTCGCGCCTCATTGCGCGTTGCAGCCTGATGCACCATTCCTTGCGCGTCATAGGCGCCGATCGCGGCGCCGATCCTGCCGGTTGCCAGATCGCGCGTGGCATCACGCTGCCAGTCCTCGCGCTGCCGGCGCACCTGACCGATTTCGACGCCGCCGTGTCGCTCGTGAATCGAGCGGAATGCAGCGCCGGCTTCGATTGCCTGCAATTGCTGCGGGTCGCCGACGAGGACGATTTTTGCGCCAACGTCCGCCGCATGGGAAAGCACGCGCTCCAACTGGCGCGTGCCGACCATGCCGGCCTCATCGATCACCAGCACATCGCGGGCGGTGAGCAGATCGCGGTTCTGTCCCCAGCTATGTTCCATACTGGCGATGGTGCGTGACAAGATGCCCGATCCGCTTTCGAGATTCTCGGCGGCAATGCCGGAGAGTGCCGCACCTCGAACCTCGTAGCCCGCCGCTGCCCATGCCTGGCGCGCGACGCCCAGCATGGCGCTCTTGCCCGTTCCGGCAAAGCCGACAACGACACCAAGACCGCGACCATCGGTGATATGCGCAAGCGCATCGGTCTGCTCACGTGACAGGACAAGCCCGCGTTGCGCAGCCCGCGCGCGCTGCGTCGCGATGTGCCTCACTCACCGCGTGTCGCTCGTCCAAATCGATACGCTCCGCAGCGCGGTGAAGGCGCTGTTCGGTCTCGATCATCTGCCGGGTGGTAAAACGGTCTTCGTCGCGTCCGTCCTGGCCGAGTTCGACCAGATCGGGTGCGTTGCTGATGGCTGCCACCACCTCGTTGAACTGCTCCATTCCGTCGCTGTGGCGATGCGAGAACTTCGCAATGTCTTTTCGGGTGAAGGTCGATTGCTGATGCGTGATGGCATCGAGCGCCAGGGATGGATCGGCAATAATGCGCGCACCATTGTTGCGTGCGATCTCGCGATGCAGTTCGGCGCGATCTGCTTCAGTGTCGCCAGCGTCCAGGCCACTGCTCTCGATGCGTTGGGCTGGCGCACCAATCTGCGTCTGCGGCTCCAGGGCAATGCCCTGCGCTTCCAGGCTGCGATGATCGATGCGCACGTCGATGTCCAGTTCGGCCAGCCGTTCATTGGCCAGCTCCGCCCACCGCTCGCGCCAGCGCTCAACCATCTGGGTAGCATTCCAGTCTCGAACCTTCGGACCAAATCCGTTCTGGTCCACGGACCGCATGGTCAGCATGACGTGGGCATGCGGTTTGGGGCTGCCATCCTCCGCCCTGTCCCAATGCACATTGAGATCGGCCACCATGCCCCGGCTGACAAACTCGACTTGTACAAAGTCGCGCGCCAGTTCGATGCCTTCCGCCTGGCTGAGTTCGCGCGGGAGCGCAAACTCGACCTCGCGGGCAAGCTGCGCATCCTTGCGGACTTCGAACGCCTCGACATCGTTCCACAGCCGTTCGCGGCCGCGCCAGGCTTCGGGTGCATTCGCAGGCAGCATCACTTCGGAATGGACGACACCACGTTTGGCTGAAAAATCATGGCTGCGTTCGATCCGCTCGTCACGCAATCGCGAAGCCGAGCGGTAGGCGGCCGACGCCACGGCGCTTGAGCCTGCCTTGCGGCCAATGACCTTGACGTGAAGATGATAGATCGCCATCGCGACAGGATCATTTGCACGTCAAAGCGCACGTCGGCACGACGTATAAGCGCGCCCTCCCTCGAAAAATTCTCGGGATGGACCAGCCCGTCCCGGGCTGTCTCGGCGACCCTGAAGCATTCCGGCGGACGCTCGCCTATCATTGCCGCATCAATAATCGATGGAGACAGCCATGCGCAAACCACGGGACTTCGATGCCGAACTGAAGGCGCTGGAAGACAAAGCGCGAGAGCTCAAGACGCGAAAGGTGCAGCAGCTTGGCGAACTGGCTATCGCCACAGGTGCTGATCAGCTTAGTGCCGACGAACTGGCCGGCGCGCTGGTCGCAATCGCTGAGACGAAAGACACCTCAAAGCGTGAGGCATGGGCCAAGCGTGGAGTGATGTTTTTCGAAAGCGGGTCCCGGCGAACTGCTCCGGCATCTGAGCGCAACGTTCGAAGCGATCCAGCGAAGCAAGGCAGCACACAATCGCCGGCAGGCGGCTCAGGATCGCAATGACATGCGCACGTGGCAGGTCGAGCGTCGCAAGCGCACCCGACATCTGATCGAACTCGGCGGCCTCGTCGTCAAGGCAGGCATTATCGAGCTCACCAATGACGATCGCGCTACCATCTACGGCGCACTCGTCTGGATGGCCGATAAGCTCCGAAGCGAGCACGGTGAACACGCGCTCACGCTCTGGGCTGAAAAGGGGACAGAGGCGTTCGCAGTGGAACGGAAAGTTGGGACGCATACCGTCGCGCAGAAACAGCGAGGTCGGGAATGACCGATGGCGGGCAGCGCGGAGACCTCCATTATCGCAGCGCTGGCCGCCATCGCGGGGATCGCAAGCTAGATGGTTCATCCAGCACCTGCGATCTCAACGTAACCAATCAACTCCGCCGAATAACTACCGTCGCCGCTCGCCGCCCCTTTGTGTTTTAGTTCACGTTGCAAGGTCGGCTCGACGGCTTGTGCGAACAAGTCCGCTCGCTCCTCTGGTTGAAACGTTGGCGGGGCCGCCGGCGCATGGAAATATTTTTCCCCCAAACGCTCGATCGTTGGGATGCGCGTGCCGTCCTGCTTAACGGCAATGGGCTGCACCACGCGACGCTCGCCGTTACCAGCGGAGGTTTCCACCATCCAAAAGGTCAGCAGCACCGGTTCACGAGCGCCTGGCGACGACAAGAGCGCTTGGCTCCGATGCTCAGCTCATGACTTGTATTCGCCCTCGACGCGCTCTTCGCTTGGTCAACATGAGCTCGCCACCGTTTAAGGCGGTAACGCAATGTCGGATAATTGCGCACATTCTATTGCATCAAAGCGCCTAGTTTTGAGCATGAGTTCTGCCGCTGCGCTTTAGATATCTTGGGTTGGGAAGGCCTGCGGGGCACGTGCGTGAAACGCCGCTATGACGGGGCGCGTGCAAGGTTTGCGTTGCATCGGGAGTAGAGTCGCGTGCACGATGCCGGTCCGCTTGTTTCACGTTATCGGTCAGTCGAAGGGCGGATAGACTGGAGGTGGTTGCCCGATGGCAGAGTTTGGTTACGGTGAGCAATTGTCTTCAGATGGCCCCTTGTTGCCTATCAACGTTGTGGTGCTACCGCATGCTGTTGGGTTGCCGTTGCCCTCGTACGCCACTGAAGGCTCAGCCGGCCTTGACCTTCGGGCAGCTATTGGCGAGGACGCTATTGAGATCGCGCCCGGAGAACGAAAGCTGATTCCAACGGGTTTAATCTTTGAATTGCCCGTCAGATATGAGGGCCAAATTCGTAGCCGTTCTGGCCTGGCGTATCGCAACGGAGTTGTCGTTCTGAACTCGCCTGGAACTGTCGATAGCGACTTCAGAGGAGAAATCTTAGTATTGCTTTTCAATCACGGAAAGGATGCGTTTAACGTGCGACGAGGCGACCGTATTGCGCAGTTTGTTGTTGCTTCCTGCGTCCCGGTTCGTCTACGCCAAGCTGTTGCGATTAGTGCCACCAGCCGAGGGTTAGGTGGTTTTGGCTCAACCGGCGACGCAACAGGCGACTGACTCGTGGGAAATTAATGACGACGACGATTGACCTGCTATCGGAAAAGGAACGGTTCTTTCGTCTGTTTCAGGTTTGGCCCATTTCGCAACGATTTGAAACGGAACGTTGGCGGGAAAACTTCACGTCCGATGAGCGTCCTTTTGCTGACCGGTTGCTGGATCGGTTTGCATACTTTAATGAAACCATGGTTGACGCTCTGCTTAAAGCGGCTGTTCAACGCTTCCTCAACATTTCGTATTCAACCACAAAGATGGACATCTCTAGGTGCGTTTTTGTTAGCGTCGAAGGAGAAGCACCCCACCCGGCTGACAGCGGTTATGCGTTTCTCCGAAAGGTGAGGAACACGCTCGGTGTTAATGAGGACAAGATCCATACGGCCGATTCCGCTTTACGCCTTCACCCATTCGTCGAAAACTATGTGTTCGTCGACGATTTTGTGGGCAGTGGAAATCAAATGACACAAACATGGACCCGGAAAAGAGTTCAGCCTGATGGCTCAATTCTTTCGTTCGCGGACGTAGCTGTATCTGGAAAACATACTTTCGCGTACTGCCCATGTTTGTGCACCGAGTCAGGAAAGATAAATCTCGAACGAGATGCTGCTCCACTCTGCATCGTTCCCGCTCACATCATATCGGCGAGGCACAATGCCACCCATCCTGAGGCGTTTGTCTGGGAAGGAATGAATATCAACGACGCTCTCCAATTTATGAAGACCACCGGGAATAGGGCTGGTTTCGTCGCACAGGACGGAGGCCAAAACGACTGGCGGGGATACCACTGCCTAGGGCTTTCCCTGGCAGTACACGATTCCATTCCAGATGCTTCGCTCCCCATTTATTTCTCCCAACTGAATGGCTGGAAACCGTTGATGAGAAGAAGTTCATGACAGCTCTTCAGGATCAATCAAATTCCCTACAGAGCCTGTTCGGCAGCTTCAGGGCCGAGTGGCTACAGGAAAAGCTCTTTTCACTTTTCAGCGAGCCCGCATACTTTCCCTCACTCAAGGACCATAGGCCATGCGTTTTGATTGGCGGTCGGGGTACCGGTAAGACCACGGCACTCCGATGCATGTCGTATGAGGGGCAGTTTGCGCTGGCTGGCGACAGATTTGCAGATGTTGCAGCCTCGGATTTTGTGGGCCTCTATCACAAGGTCAATACCACGCGGGTATCCGCGTTTGAGGGCTCGATTCGAACCCCAGAGCAATGGCGCCGCATTTTTTCACATTATACCAATGTAGAAATTTGCGAGATGCTCTTAGCGGCATTCGACTGGCACAAATCTCAATCGGCATCGTCAGAAACCATTGATGTCAAAACCTGTAGAAGAGTCGCTGCTTCATTTGGATATGACAATGTCAGCAGCGAAGATGGGCTTCGATCATGCGTCAGCGATGCACTCGCTGCAATTGAACGCTGTATTAACAATGTATCACTGCCGGAGCCAACGCTATCACTGCTACAAGTTCCAATTGATCTATTAGCTTCTGGATTAAGAACTACAAAACTCCTTGATGGCAAGATATTCTACGTAATACTAGATGAGTACGAGAATTATCTGGACTATCAACAGCAAATAATGAATACCCTGGTTAAACATTCTAGCGGTTCTTATGTATTCAAAATTGGAGTGCGTGAGCTAGGATGGCGAGTAAGGTCCACTCTTAATCCAAACGAATATCTTGTTAATCCTGCCGATTACGAATTAATTAATATCGAGAACCGCCTCAGTGAGACGTTCCCGAAGCTTGCGCGTGAGGTTTGTGAGGCGCGGTTGGCTGCGTGGGATTCTTCATTCACAGAGCATCACGCGTCTCTCGATCGGCTGTTGCCGGCCCTATCTCAGGATAGGGAGGCAGATATGCTCGGAGTTGATAAACACTTAGAAGGCTTCCGTGAGTACCTATTATCTCGAAAAAACGACGCAGTCTTAAGCCTAAAGAATCTTGAGATGTACGTGTTTCTTTCTTTAAATGAAGGGAATTTTGACGCAGCGCTTAAAGAATTGATACTTTATGCCGCAGGTGAAACGCAGCAAAAAGATCGGTATCATAATTATAAATACGCATATCTTTTTTCAATAACCGGAAAAGGAGCGGAAATATCCAAATACTATTGTGGTACTGATGTATTTTCATTGATTTCAAGAAATAACTTAAGATTCTTTTTGCAATTGGTCACTGAGAGTCTGGCAAGGCACCTCGCCGGTGGCAACCCAGTGAATTCTTCGATTAGTTTTGAAGACCAGACGAAGGCGGCGCGGCAGGTCGGACTTCAATATTTGACTGAGTTGGAGGGCGTAACTGTTCGAGGTGTACAGTTGGTGAAATTATTGCTCGGACTTGGACGTCTTTTTCAGATCTTGTCCATGAACCCCGCCGGCTCAGCTCCTGAGTGCAACCAATTCCAGCTGCGAAGCAATCGAACACTCTCGCATGAGACCATCGAGTTTGCCTCAGCCCTTTTGCGAGACGGTGTAATGCATTTGGCTCTGGTCAGATCGCCAGGTACCAAACTGGCTACCGATTCGGATATCAGGGAGTGGGATTATTCACCTCATCCGATCTTTGCACCGTTCTTCAATTTTAGTCATCGCCGAAAGCGCAAACTCGATCTGACAGAGCAAGACATCGCAGACATGGTTAGGCAACCTCAGGTCACTATCAAGCGCCTTCTGCGAGAGAGAAGCTCCCTTGCTGAACAGCAAATGCCGACTCAACTAATGCTATTCGATGACTATTTTGGCGCTTCTAATGCTTAAGTCGTGGCCTTCGAGTATATATACGTCGAGTGCGGATGTGATTTTTCTAAGAGGCGCCGCTCTATTTCATGGAAAGTTTCTAGAAGAGAGAAGCGCTATCCCTACTAGCTGGATGAATAACTCCGAACTTAGTAGATTTGAAATTGTAGAGTGCGACGACATATCGCAATTCCGCCTAGGACAGGACGCCCAAGAGATTCGCGGCAATAGTCAGCCTGACGTCGAGCGGATACTCGCTCCAATAGTCGGTCGACCAATCTACATCGATATCACTGGGCTAAGCCACCATGTCTGGATGCCGCTTTTGCGAAACGCGATCGAGAGCGGTGCAGACGTTTGGTGCATTTATGCCGAGCCTGAAAAATATCAGTTCACCAACAGCCCACGCCCGAGTGAGTTTTTCGATCTGAGCGAGCGTATTCGTGGAATCGCGCCTATCCCCACATTCGCAAAGCTCTCGACAAACCGAAATTTGAAACTATTCACAGTGCCCCTGCTGGGATTCGAGGGAACTCGATTCCGCTATATGGTTGAGACGCTTCAGCCAGAGGGTAAGAATGTCTTTCCCTTTATAGGCGTTCCTGGGTTTAAGCCGGAATATCCTTTTCATACCTATCAAGGAAATGCGAACACGCTAGACGACACTCGAGCATGGGAGAATGTTCGATTTATGGACGCGGCATGTCCGTTTTCCGTGGCTGCCGAGCTTGCAAGTCTACAAGCACTAGCGCCGAACATCTTCTTGCAAGTCGCATTAATCGGAACCAAACCGCACGCTCTTGGTGCAGCTTTGTATGCGCTTAGGAACCAGAACGTTGAACTCGTCTACGATCACCCAGTAAGAAAGCCGTCACGAACATCCGGTTCTTCAAGGTGTCACGTCTACCACGTTTCTGAATTTCTCGAACCAAGCTAAAGCATTTTCGTCAGACATCCGTGATACGGCCCCTAGCCGCGGAGTTGGTTTTCCAAGCTAGCTCAGGAAACCCACTTTTTGTTGACGAACTTACGGCTAGCGCGGGTGGCCTCGTAGTTACTGCGACAAGAGGGCGCCCAACTCACCATGGACAACTTGTGCTAATCATCGCGTTCGGCCTCACGCCGAGCAGCACGGCCAGTCGCATCACGTCGACCAGTCATTGCGGCTACCTTCGCGGCGTTAGAATCCCTGAATTGCATGTAAGCGTCCTTTATCGCCACGCTCGACGGGCGGCCGACAACAAGAGCGAATAGATCGTAATACGGCTTGAACCGCCTTTTATCGGTTTTGAATTTCCAAGTCCAATTCCAACCCCATTCGAATTCCTGCCTTGAACCAATCTGCGCAGCAACAGTACGATCAGTTACGAATTTAAATATATGATTGTTGCACGTCTTCACAAATACTTGCAGCGCATCAGCAATGTTGTCAAGATCTTCTGTCGATGCGGAAAATAGACCGCCAATAAGATGGTGGTGTTTCGACATACCAAGGTCGTTGGCATTCTTATTGCCAAGGTATCCGAAGCGGTGCACGCAACAGTGGCGGACGTGGCAGATGCTCTCGTAGGTTCCAAGCGCGGCGTCGATCTCCGGCGGAAGCTTGGTCATCCCGATCTCGCCCAGGCGCGCTTTAAGTTCCTTCACCGAGGCGAATGAGTCTTCATAGAGTGCTTCCGCAAGGGACTCACGGGGACGTTTCATTGCCACGGAAAACAGGAGCTGTTTCTGTCCAAGTGCCTCCATAGTCAGTTCGTCAATGTGGGCAAGCCGACTAAGCAATGTTCTGAAATAGGTCTCGACTGCCGAAAGGTATCCCAGCAGGACGATGGAACACAGCTCCGGTGAGGGAACCCTGTTTGCAGTGGCGCCAGCCAAAATGACGTTGATGGCGTTGGTGTTCGCAATGAATTTGTCGATGGGGCTCCACACTTCATTGGTGTGTATGAAGAGCTGTGTTGTATCGATGGAAGGAAGGGGCTGGACCTCGACAAGGGGACGGATCGCGATTGCCGTCATGACATCATCTCGTCAACGTAGTCCTCAACCTTGGTGAGAATTCGATCAGAACGTGCTTGGGCAATCGAATGGATCTTTCTGAGCTCGGTACCCGGGTCCTGTAGAGCTCGCAGCGCACCAACCGTCTTGATGTTGGCACTTTCCATTTTCCTGATCAGGAATTCGGTGAGGCCAGGAACGCCGTTGATCTCCATCGCCATAATGCGATTGTAAATCAACTCGTCGACTAGCTTGCTCCCGCAGTTCTGGCAGAATTTCTGCTTCTCAGCATTCCTTGGGGTCTGGCAATTTTGACAGGGAGGGAGATCGAGTTTGAGCGTTTCGTTGATACCTTGAGCGCTGAACAGCGTCGTGAAGTTCCTCCGAACCGGATGCTTTTCGTTAGGCCGGGCGATGAACTCGACGATGTTTCCGAGTGATGTACCCCGTTCACCGGGCGAGAACGCTCGCTCAGCGATCAGAGCGGCTAGGTGCGGGGTGAAGCGCCGATACGTCCGATCGCGCCCATGCGACACTTCTTCTTCCCTGTGAAGCAGACCAGCTTCAGCTAGGAGATCCACCATTCGACTCGATAGGGGGTCGAATTCCTTGGCCTCGATGCCTAATACCGTGGCCTTCTCACGCTTGCCCTTGAGCTCTTCATTGCGAGCAGTCATCGCCGCAACGACGCCGTCGAAGAACTTCTCGCCAACGCGGATGAGTGTTTTGAGCTCTACGACCTTCTCTCCCAGAGACCGAAACTCGCGAATTCTATTGTCGCGATGCGCGCGGATCACCTTGGTCACCGTCGATCCCATGCTCGACTTCGTCGGCTTGGCCGCCTGCACCGACCTGAGAAGTGTGAGGTATGCTCGGGGAATACCAAACGCGGCATATTGCAGAAGGGTTCTCGCTTCGGGCGCAATCCCGCTGAGCCCTTCTGGGTAGCGACGCTCCGCAATCGTCTGCATCATGGCGCCATAGCCTGCATTGTCGACCGCAGCCCACGCCGAGACGGTTCTACCCTCATGGTCAGCGTGGAAGCGGGTTCCAAACACCGTGGTGCCAGGATAGATCGAGCATTTCGGGGCGATCTCAGGCGACTTGATCACCCGGAGAATGTCCAGAAATTCCGTCATGAATGCCGGCGACAGGGTGAGAGCCGCATCGTCCAACAGGAGGACGGTCCGCGTCCGACCACTCCTCGTAGCTAAGTCCGCAAGGACTCGTTTGACAGCTTCGACGGACAGTTCGCGATGTACCATCTCGTCGACGGGATCGAGCTGGAAGTTACGCTCAAGAGCCTTCACAAGCTTTGCAAGCCGCCCGGTTTCGAGGCCGAACTCTGTGCCGATATCGTAGTCGGACGAGCCGCCGACACGCCTGAAGGTTTCCTGAGCGCCCTCTAGGATTCGCGCGAGCACCCAAGAATGGAATAGTCCGTTCGCATCGGTCCGCGCTCTAGAAAGCGGTTCGAGGCTCAGGTACCTGTTCAAGGATGTATAGACGCTGAAAGGTCGGTCCTTGTGTTCGACACATTCGAGCCAAGCGTATCGCATAAGGTGGGTTTTTCCGCATCCGCGAGGACCTACGAGAAGCACCAAACCGCGTGCGCAAAGGACCCTCACGATCTCGTCGAATTGATCGCCTGTTGCCGTTCCTGACTTGATGACGTTCTCCTCGACGTGGTCGGCTCGCTCTTCGAAAGAATCATCTAAGGTCTCATCAAAGTCCTGATCGTCCACGTCTGGTGTTCCGGTCATTGAGCTTCGATCTCCAAATCCAAGAGATCCTCTCTATTCAACATGCGCGCGCCAACGCCTCGTGAAACTCGTAGAAGGGCCGCCTGACCGCCCTCGGACAAAAGGCTGCGAACGACAGTGTCGCGCCATGTAGCCGGTACGCGGATGCGATATATGCAGTCCGTGAGGAGCGCCCGACCTCGTGCCACGACACAAATCTTACGCTGCAGTTCGCGATCAACCCTAGCCAGCAAAATGTCGCCCGGCTCGGCAATGCGTCTGCCAGGGCGATCCGCGCCGAGGCTCTGGCCAGAAAGACGGTATGTGAAGGGCGAAGTTTGATCAAACCCGGTTGTGTGAAAAACCGGCTCGCCGCATGCGCGGGCCGCAGCTGACGAAAGCGAGCCTCTGACAATCTCTGCTTGGATTGCGCGGAGCGTAAAGCCTCGCCTGACAATCTTGGTCGATTTGTAGAAGCTAAAGTCCATCCTGAATGCGGCATCCTCCGCCCGGACAGGGATCGGAGAAGAGATTCCGTCGATGCCGATATTGCTGATTTCGACCGGGTCACCTCGCCCTCGCTCATTCCGGAAGACGATGACGTGAGCCTGAGCCTCAGTACCTCGGAAGGAGCCACGCGGCAGCTGAACGATGCGCATGACACGGAGGCGTTCGAGCAACGCCTGTCGGACGGCGAGTGATCGCCTAGCGGAGACCAATCCGTCCGGGACAATTACTCCAATCTCAGCTCCGGGTTCTGCCAGGCGAAGGATCTGGGCGACAAACATGATATCGGAACCAAGGGCCGTCGGCGGGACCGCGTGCAGATGGTTCATTCCTGCATCCGCGAGGATGCGCGCAAACCCATTTCGCCATCGAACCCGCGTATAGGGAGGGTTGCATACCGCCAGATCGAAGCGGGATTGTCCGACCTTTTCGGGAAGATCCTCATCGAGTACATCAGCGACAAGGTGCTCATGTGCTTGATGGCCGGCAGAAGCCATACCAAGTCGGATGTACTTCTCAGCATCGAGGTCGAGGTCGATTGTCTGAATCCGAGCATTCGACCATCGTTGCGCTGCGGCGACGGTCAGCGAACCTCTTCCCGAACCGAGGTCTAGAATTGAAGTCGCGTGCCGGCGATCGAATAGGCTCACAAAAGCCTGTCCAATTAGGGGGTCGGTATAAAACCGTCCCAACGGATCACCTCTCGTTCCCAACCCCTGAAGCATTCTATCGCCTAAATCAACCCGCGCACGAATCGCCTGCTCACTTCGTCGCAATCCCGACACTGCATCCGTGGCAGAAATGGACGCAAGGCGGCGCAAGTCGACACTTCCCTAAAGCTTCCTAACACAGGCTTCGTCATGCAAACACCTCGTTCCGAGAACTTCGTCGATGCCTCTGGAGGTTCTGGGTAAGATGTTTGCTCTAGAGGCGGGCATGACTCCTGTAGGAACCCATTGTCCGGCTTCCACACACACCCGATTCAGACGGTGGGACCGCTCCCGCTCTGTTCCGCCGACGCTGCCCTTCCTCCCGCCTTCCTAGATGGAGTCTACAATGAGTTGGCGGTGGCAACCGCTTCTGCGCAAGCGGCAGTCACAGGTTCCCGCAAACAAGTCCGCTGCTCTACCCCTGAGATATCGAGTGGACTTGCGACAAAGCCGGGAGTCTAATCGACAGATCACGCTAATATCTGTCCCAATTCACCTCTGGATAATTGCATCGATCCCAAGGTAAGATTCGGGATGTCCAGCACGGAAACAGCACTTAGGGAGTGGCGGTCTGGTCCGACCCAAGCCGAGCGGCTTGTCGCCGGCATTCTCCGGCTAGAGAAGTACACGAACGTCCATCCTCAGGCGCCGCTGGGAGGCCCTGACGATGGCGCCGACATCCTGTGCGAGCGCGGGCGCTATTTCTGGGTATGCGCAGCCTATTTTCCGAGCACAGAAAAAGACTTCGTCGCCGTCAAGCGCAAGTTCCTGCATGATTTGACCAACGCGCAGGTGCACAGGCGTAGCGGGTTCGTCTTCATGACAAACCAACGTCTGACCCGCGAGCAGCGCAACGAACTACGTGGTGAAGCGACTGCCTCGAAGCAGGAATGTGAAATCTACGATGTGGAACGCATTCGCGGCGCGTTGGATTCGCCGGAAGGATACGGACTGCGCGTCGGCTATCTCTATATCGCCATGAATGCTGATGAGCAGGTAGCCTTCTTTGCAACCCGTGAAAATCAGCTCGCCGATCTCATGACGGAGCAGACCCAGCATCTGCAAGCCGTTCTAAGTCACATCAATCAAATCCGCCGGGGACAGGCAAATGCAGCGCAGACAATGCGTATTATGGCCGAAGCGCAGAATCTGTCCATCGATTCGGTCCGATCTTTGGACCCTCTCGCCGTCGGCGAGATTTCATCGGAGCGGGCGGTGGCGAAGATAACCTTACAACTCGATCCTGCAATGGTGCTGCTGGTTCACCGCCTTGTCTGCTTCGATCTGCCACCGCGCATCATTGGCCAACTGCGCACCGAAAACGTCGTCATCAAGAAAGCAAGCGCAGCGCCGGCGGATCCGACCATCAGCCCGCCAGCGCCTGCCGATATTCCGAGGCTGTTAGATGAGGTCTGTGGGACGTGGCGAGCCAGTATAGCCGCTGCACGAACGCCGGATGAGCAGATGGATGCAATCGCCCGGCTCTTCCACGGCATACTGTATGTCCATCCCTTTCTCGACGGAAACGGTCGTGTCGCGCGCAGTATCCTAATGCAGCAGTGCCTTGACAGGTTCGGACATGTCGACATGAGCCGTCTTGACCGTGGCGTTCCGTACTATATGTCCCTGCAAACAGCAGATCGAGGCGATTTTGCCCCGCTAAAGGCCCTCATCCTCAAGGCGGTCACCGGCTAGTCGCGTCTGTCGCGACGGGATCGGTCTAAGCTAACCCAACGCACGCTCAACTGCTTCCGTGATGCTTCCGCGACGTAGTTCGAGGAACTTCAGACTAGGCCGCGTGCCTCCGATAGCAAAAGAATGCCCCTTCAATAGTGGGTCTAGCGATGTAGCGGTCTCCCGCTACCATCAATGCAGCGTTAGGCGGCTCTCCCGGCTTTCGATTTGGCAGGTTGAGAAGCTCCGCCAGCGCACCGTGGACTTTCAGCTCAACCTGTCCCCTACTCTCCGTCGGAATGATCTCGATCCCCGTGACCAGCGAGCGGATGATCCTCGCCGCCTCGTGCCGCTCACACTCATCGGATTGCAATGCGTCCTGGAGCTCGGATACTTGCCGACGGTAAACCGTCACCGCTGCCGGATGAAACTCTACAATGCTTTCTGCGGCCGCCATCGCCTGAAGCTCTCGGGCTAGATTCTCCTTTTCGCGCTCGAGGTCCAGTAACTTCGATTTCATGCTGGTCGTCGCGACACCGTCAGCGATAGCATCGACGATGTTAGCGATCTGCCTGTCGATGCCGGCATGCCGCCTTTCGACTTCCCTTTGCCGTTCGCGGTTCATGGCGTTCAGTCGCTTATGCTCAGCATGATATTCAGCAAGGAAGCCCGCAATGGCATCTGGCGCCAGCAACCGCCGCTGGATGCCTTCAAGCACACGCTTCTCAAGCTCGCCAACACGGATCGTCCTGTTATTGGTACAAGTGCCTTTCTCACGGTGCGCGGCACAAGCAAGCTGGTCTCTGTTCTTCACCGTATAGGAAGCGCCACAGCGGCCGCACCGCACAAGCCCCGAGAACATGTGCTTCGGCCGTCGGCGGTGATGGAGCTTCATGCCTCCATAAAGCTTCTTGCGGGCTTGCACCGCATCCCACAGCCCATCGTCGATAATACGCAGATGCGGCACTTCAACGACCTGCCAGGCTTCCGGCAGATTCGGCCGCGAGATGCGCCTCCCAGTCTCGGGATCCTTGCGCATTTGGAGACGATTGAAGACGAGCAGCCCGATATAGGCTTCGTTGTAGAGAAAGCCGCTTCTCCGCTTGAGATTGCCATTGATGGTCGAGGCGCCCCACGCACCCCCAAACGGTGATGGGATACCTTCCTTGTTGAGGCCTGCAGCTATCGTACGCGCCGATTGACCAGCCGCGAACTCCCGAAAAATCCGACGTACGACCTCGGCTTGATCCTCATCGATCTCGCGTAGACCGCGGATCGGTTCGCCGCGTTCATCGAGCTTTTTGACCACACGATAGCCGTAGGAGAGGCCGCCGGCGTTGTAGCCGTTCAATATGCGGCCGCTTTGGCCCCGCCTGATTTTGGCGGCAAGATCGCGCAGGAACAATGCGTTCATCGTTCCTTTTAGGCCCACGTGCAGTTCGTCTACGGCGCCCTCAGAGAGAGTGACGATCCTGACACCTGCAAAGCGCAGCCGCTTGAAGAGGCCGGCTACGTCTTCCTGGTCGCGTGACAGGCGATCGAGTGCCTCGGCTAGAACGATCTCAAATTGCCCGCTTTGAGCATCGGTGAGAAGCCGCTGGATGTCTGGTCGACGGATGATGCTTGACCCGGATATCGCGGCATCGGCATAGGTTCCAACGACAGTCCACCTCTCGCTGGCCGCGAGCTCTCGGCAAAGCCGCAGCTGATCCTCGATAGAGGCTTCGCGCTGGTTGTCGGATGAGTAACGAGCATACAGCGCGACACGGGTCATGAACCGCTCCTCTTCCTCTCTTTGCTAATGTCCGCCGTCCTCACCCTCTCCTTCTGACAGTGTTTTCTCAGGACGATGAACTTTGTTGTCGTTGGCCGCCTGCAATTCCTCGAAATGCTCCCGAGCAACCCGCCGACCCAACAAACGGGCGATCGACAGGACGGCTCGTTCAGCCATGTGTCGTGCCGACAAGCCAGCCCTGTAGTCGTGGCTTGCACTATCGTTACCAGGTATGGCCTCGTCCACCATGGCATGCCCACTCTTCTGTGTAGATCAAGCGCATTGAGCGGCGTGGTGATCCGCAAGACAAGTTCAGTTGCCGCGCGGTCGTAGTGTGGCGTGCAAATACTTGAGCACTGCGATTTGGGAATTCCGAAGCCAGGCCAAATTGCCAAAAGATCTGCCCTCTCGCAAATCATGGTGGCTGCGATCCGAAGTGACGCTGGCGCCTCGCGCCAACTGCTGGTGGCGGCTTTGGAGCGCCGGCTGACGCTGATCGCTTCGGTGACGTTGATGATCGAGTACCAGGCGGTCATGACAAGGCCCGAGCACCTTGAAGCTTCCGGCCTGTCGGCCGAGGATGTGAACGCGTTGCTAGATGCCGTGGCGGCCGTCGCCGAGCCGGTTCGCCTTCTCTTCCTCTGGCGACCCGCCGTGCGCGACCCGGACGACGACATGGTGCTGGAAGCTGCGGTAAACGGACGGGCGGATGCTATAGTGACGTTCAACCTACGCGATTTCGGCAAAGTGGCCGAGCGCTTCGGCATCTTGGTCCTGTCGCCGGGCGAGGCGCTGAGACGATTGGAGAGAAAGACATGAGGAGAAGCAATTTCGCACTGCGGCTTCAGCTCTCGCTTCTGGATGAGGCGCGCAAGGTGGCGGAGAGCGAAGGCGTGCCGCTCAACCAGTTCATTAATGTGGCAGTCGCTGAGAAGCTTTCGGCGCTGCGCACGGAAAGTTACTTTCAGGAACGCGCTGCCCGTGCCGACATCCCCAAGGCGCTGCACATCCTGAAGCGGGCGGGCAAAGGGAAGGCGCCGACCAAGGGCGACGAATTGCCGGAGTAACACACCCTGAGGGGTGGAGCGGTATCGCTTGTGCCGGAGGCTTGCCTGCGTCTGGAGCATCCGTTGGGCCGAAAACTGCCGGTCAAGGCTGGCGCGGCACGCGCCATCGCGAAGCGGCTCTGGCCTTGACGGGCAGGCTTCGGTCCGGCGTTCTCTCGACAAGCAGGCAGTTTCGTCGTCGGACACAATCTCTTCCTTCTCTATGGGAAAAGCCGGGACGAACCATGCCGGGCGGCGCTTCCGCTTCGGAATCGGGCGAACCCGCCTGAAAATAGGAGAACACCCGAAACCAGAATCGGTACTCCTGTGTCCGCCCCTCCCCACGCGCCGACAAGGCACACCATGCGATTGCGGTCGCGGGTGCCTTTCCCCACAGGGCTTTCGCTGCCTCTGCAGCTTCAGGCACGGTCCATTTCTGCAAGGCGGCGTCGCGGCTGAAGGCGTCCAGCACATTGGGATCGCTCGCCGTCGGATGGTGAGATGACTCCCTCACGGTTGAAGGGTGATGGGAGGCAGGCGCCTCGCTGCAAGTTGAGGGGTTCTCCGCTGAAGCCAGAAGTTGGGTTTTTCGGTTTTTCATAGCTCGTCTCCTCCCTCTTCGTCTTCAGGCGCGGAAACAGCAGCCAGCCCGCCGCCCACGGAGCTTGCGATGCTGCTCGCCGTGAAAGAACTGTTCCGGCATGTTCTGCTGGGAGATGCGCACCAGATCGCTGAGCGCCGAGCGGATTTGCGGCCAGGGGAACTCGGAGCATTCCTCCCACGCCTCACCCTCGCGCAGCGTGGCATCGAGCTTGCCCGCCACACCGGCAAGGGTCGTGGCGGGGGTGGTTGAGAACGCCTCCAAGAGATCCTGTGCCCGGTCGCCAGCCTCGCGCTCGGCCCTGAGTGCTGCGGTGTAGCCGGTCTCCTCGGCAGCCGCATCCCAGCGTGCCTGATGTGCCGCGAAATCGGCTTCTGCCGTCTCCCGGAGAGCCGCCATATCCGGCCCCTTGCCGAGCACTTCATTGAGCGCCTCGATCGAGTGAACCGTCACGTCCTCACCCTCGGGCAGGCACACGGTCACACAAGGAAAGCCGACGCTCGAGATAAGTCTCGCCTCCAGGCGCTGCTGCCTGCGGCAAAGCCGCTCGCTCAGCTTGTGGGCTGTCTCCCATTCCCGCCAAAGCACCAGCGCTGGGTCGGGGGGTATATTCGCTGCCGCTTCATTGCCGGCAACTGCGCTTTTCTCAAGCACTAAGGCCGTGGACGTGATCATCCCTCCCGCAAGCACTCGCCTGCGAGTGACGAAAGGCAGAGTCATGCTATTGTCGGAATCAGCCATGATCCGAGCTCCAAACAGCTTGGGTTTTGGTCAGGCTGCTGAGGGTGGTTGCACACCAACAGCAGCCGCTTTCAGGCGAAAAATCGTATCAGAGGTACGATATTGAAAAAGCGGCGATGGATCAACAAGAATCGTACCACGGTTACGAAATGAATGCAGTTCAGTGCAAGATGGCACGTGTCGCGTTGGGCTGGGGAACTCGAGAACTAGCCCTAAATGCAAACGTATCTCCCGATACAATCGCGCGGTTGGAAAGAGGCGAACAGCTAAAGAATTCAACAATCGCTGCAATTCGTACGGTCTTCGAAGCGGCCGGGATCGAATTCATTCCGGAGAACGGTGGCGGGGCTGGTGTTCGGTTGTCACAGCGTTCCGCTGGCGCATGACAATGGGCTTTTTGAGCCGTCGCACATGTGCGGCTAGTGGCCCAAATGGGCGAGATTGAACGCCTCATTTGGGGCCGATTCTGAACAGGCCGCTTTCAGGTACCAGCGGTAGGATAGCTGCCATTTGTCGCGAAGCGCTCAGACCGACCATGACCGACCTTATTCAGACACATGCCCGAAAACCGCCGCTTTCGGCCTCCTGTTTTGAGGCAGAGAAGTGGGGGCATGATGTTCAAGGTTCGGGTCGCATTCCTGCTGGTCATCGGCATCTTGATTGCTGGAAACGCGCGCGCGCAGGCGTGGCAGGAAGTCAATACGCGACATCTGTGTCCGGCAATCGACCGTAACCTGACATCAGTTGTGTTCGGAAACTGTTTCTGGTTTGCGCCAAGCGGGTGGATCGCTGATACAACGGAACTTGAGCCATGCTCAATGCGACTCAGCCTCAATCCACCGACCTCCCGTGAGAGGTGCAGACCCAAGCACAATATAAAACCGGCACCATCGATCAGCCTTGCAGCTTACCCCTCCACAAAAGTAAAGACTGCCCAAGCCCTCGGATCCGAGTTTATCTTTAAACTATCAAGCATTGTACTCTGGAGAATCTCTGGAAATTGACCAAAGGTGAATTCCTTCCAGTAACGTTTCATTATTGACAGAAATTTCGCTGTACTGGATACATCAATGAACCAGTTTGTAACAACCACGCCACGTGCACCTGCTTGGAAGAAAGCACGGGCAAGCCCAGAAAACGCCTCACCTCCGCGCTCTCCGTCAGCGGAGGTGTTGCAAGCCGATAGAAAAACAATGTCAGCATCAATTGAAAGCGTCTCTATTTCATCGGTTGTCAGCCACCTATCCTTATCGCTAGCACCGACTTGGTGCGATGGTGACACGAGAAGCGCGGGCTCGGGCAGACCCGCTATTCTTCTGGCCTCATCCGTGACGAGTCCATGCGTGGCGAACGCTATCACATGAGTAGGCTTTCGAAGCCGTTGAAGCACGACACTCTGCGTGAAAGCTTGTCCTGATAGGATTGACCTAGCAGGATCGGCACCTAGGCCCTGGGAGAGAGACGTGACATGGTCGATAGTCTCAGGAATCGGGCAAAGCACGTCTGCGGGCTGAGATCCCTTATTCGGAGGTTCATCGAACAAGGATATCCCCGGGCAATTCGGATCTACTCTCTCGAACACCGGATCAGCAAAACCAAGAAAATTGTCAGCCTGACGCGCTTCGTTTGGATGGCCCCGGACTGCAACAAAGCTTTGCACACTCAATGCAAGGCTTATTGCGTACTTTCTCACCAACCAAGGCAGCTGAGCTCCGTCAGTGTTCTTGTCTGCTGGGCTCGTCAATAAAGTTTGATATGCGATCGCCGGAAACGAGACGTCAGGAATTAGGATTAGTCGCGAACTCCCCGTAAGATCGGTCGCGAAAGGCGCGAACAGAGTATCGTAGATGAAGCCCGCATCGGCATAGTCAAAATCAACACTGAGCTCCGAGAAGGATCGTTGGAACCGCCGCATTGCCTTTGAGAGCTCGCCTGACGCATTGGCGCTGTTTCTCGTCAAATCCATTGTCGCGGCAAACTCACGATTGACGACAACAACCCAAGGCCCATCGAACTGAGCGGCAATAAATATCGCTATTGTCTCATTGTCCCTTAGGGCCCGGCGTATGTCTGAAAGTTTCATGCTTTGGGCGCTGTAAATATCTCCATAGGCACTCCCTGAAGCCAGCAACTGAGCGCTTGCCGCATGGTACGAAGCCTCTGCCACATTAAGTCGGCGAACAAGGTCAGAGATATCGGCCGATCCTTGCACGCGCGCCTGAGTTAATGCCGACGCGGCCCGGCGCCATTCAATTCGAGCTAGCTCCAAGATATCAGCCTGGTTGCGAATCTCGCTTGGAAGTTCGTGCCTATCAACGGATCTATTAAGTGACTCCGAGGCGAGAGCCCTTCTCCGCCATTGAATCAGGTCAAGCACTTCATCAATATCTCCTTCCTTCGTCAAAACTCCATTATTTAATCGTAAAATTATTTTTATATTTAAAAGAAGGTCACTATCAAAATATCCGCGATACATTTGTAAGTCATCGAAGCTGGACATGCTGTGGTTGCCGACAATTCCCCGAATCTGCTTCTTGTGAAGTATTACGGCTTCCCTGATAAACCACAACCCTACCGGTAGATCGTCAACCGATTCGCTATAATCTCTAGCGGCTTTCTCCAGCTCTTCAAGTTTCTGCGGATCTGAATCCGGAAGGCGGCCGATGTCAGCTTTTCGCCGCTCCACCACTGACTCCGGTTCAGTGCTGCCACTACCTTGGTGCCGTGGCACAGCACCGACCTTCACTTGCAACCAAACATAATAGCCGTTGCGAGGCTCTGGCTCCGTAAGCAAGCTAGTCGCGATTTGGAAGAGCAGGGTGACTCCAGTATTTCTATCTTCAAGCTGAGTTACAGACCCCGTACCCGCGGAATTGGACGTCCACTCCGGGCCCAGACACGAAATCACTTCGTCCAGGAAACGGCCAAATTGACTCTCCGCAGCGGCCTGATCGACTACATCGGTATCGCAATTGAGGACCTTTTGGTCCCCATTCGAATTCAAGCGGCAACTGCCAGTGGGCAGAAACCTGTACGCTGAAAGGGAATCGTCGAATCCCTGCTCTGAAGGCCCGAAATTATCTGCCGCGGCTTCTACCGTGGTCCTAAGTTTTGCGCAGTCAATAGCGGTTTCTGCCCCATTACTGGTCCCGAAAGGCATCGACCAGAAGGCAAATGCTAGCCCCAAAATGAACTGTCTTGCGCTCTCTTTCATAAAGCCCTCCGATCAAGAGGAAGCCCCAGATTTAGAAGTTATTAAAGACTATCTTTTACGCAGGATTGACGAGTCGCCGCAAGAGTGATTTAATCAAAATCAATCTGAAACTGCACCCAGATAAAGCTTGGCCGCGATGATGCGCTTGCGCAGTTCTGTCGGAAGCTTGACTGTCGCGATTCTTTTGGTCGCACTACAAGCGAGCGCGGAAGATACTCAAGGAAACGACCTGGTTAGACAATACCAAGCGGTCGTGCGTGAAGGATTTTCGTCGATAAATGATGGAGTCGTTCCATTATACAACGCTGGAGCTAATTTTCGGGTTGGAGATCTTTGGGATACTAAAATGACCCGCCTTTTAGATCGAACGGAGACTTGTTTTCCTCGTCTCGATTTACGGTCTGCTTCCAGCACACTACCCCGTCTGCACTATACGACTGAGGCATCACTTGGATTCTGGCTTCGACTCAAATCTGTCTTTGATCTGACCAGCAAGGGAACACTTTCCACGTCCGTTGATGTTGATTTTGAAAACGTCATTGAAGAGACCGCGGCAGAGGGTGACTTCACACGCAGCTACCAGGCAACTACCTGTCCGAGAGCACAGGGAATAATAGCGCAAGCAGATGCAAAGCCCGGCGATGAATTGCCCATTATTATTGGCAGCCTATACCGCGGTAAGAGGCGAGTGACTATCATCTATGGGGCCGCCGTCGACCTCAAGGCTCGGGCCGATCAGATTGCCACAGCGGCGAGTGGAATTCCCGTCGAAGTCGGGATCACCGCGGCCATTACACAGGGGCATAGCATCACGGTGGTGGACAAGGACCCAGTTCCTCTCGCATTTATCCCTGCTTTCGTGCCGATACGAGTTTCAGGAGCCACTCTAGGTGGGCAATCTGACACTGAGGTGAAATATGAATGGCTTCCATTTACACCCGCCTCTATCCAGTCTCAAAAGGCAGTTCTGCCAGCCTTGTTTAATGCCGTCGATAGCGGCTGGTCATGGGAGAACCCTTCTCGCTAAGATGACCCTGCTAGCCGGCTTCACTGTCATTGGTATGGCAATCGCGGCGAATTACTGCAATGCAGGGGATGATGAAGTGGCCAGCTTCGCTAACGCGCTGAGGGCTAATGATCTGATAGCTGCGCGTGACCTTGCTCGCGCAGCCGGCGCGAAGATCGATGCTCAGCAGACGACAAACAACCTTGACGCCGCCTCTTGGCATAATCGGGCAGGCTACGCATCCATACTCATGGACGATGAAGCCCAGGCGAAGATTGACTTCGACCGTGCCTGCGAGCAAGCCAAACTCGAGCCAATGAGTTCTGCTATAGAACTAAATTGCCGTGTGGGGATCGCATTCGTCCAGTTCTTTGGTGGCGACCAACCAACCGGGGCTCAACAGGCCGGGGATATCCTGACGACACTCAGAGGCCGAAAAGACTTGGCGTCAGCGACAGTCTTGGCAAACCTGATCCTTGCGACTGATGCACTCACGAAAACAGATCTAGTTAATTCAGAGAAATATCTGGACGAAGCAGTCGCCGCCTTCAATCAACTTGGGCCTGAGACCCAACCGGCGCTCGCTTCGATGCTCGCTCGGACGTTCTCCGCGGTTGGCATGCAATATTATGGCAACGCGAAAGAAAGTGCTGCCGATCGCGTTTTTCTACGAGCAGTTGACGTGCATGCATCTTCTGTTGGTCACGACAGCCCAGCCCTTTTAGCGACCCTCTCGGCCGTAAGTGTTTTTCTATCGGACCCGCAAGCGGCCAGAAGGATCTCGCTTTGGACGATTGAGCTCGCTATGAAGGATCAGGATTATGAGAAAGCCCATGCGTCGGTTCAGTCTGCGATCATGGGTCTAGCTGACGATGATGCGCTACAATCCTTGTGGAATTGGCAGGCGAAGGTTGAGAAAGAATTCGGAGTAAGCTCGCTCCAAGCCGGTGAGGGACTGATCGATATCTCAGAGTTTCTCTTTCGACAGGCGGACAACGACAATGCGATCACGATCAGAGACAAGGGACTGAAACTAATCGAGGCGAAGGTGGGAAAAGGAAGCCCTGAGCTCAAAAAGGCAGAAAGCGCTCCGCAATATCAGCTTTACGTCGCGAATAACAAAGCTTTAGGCGAGTTGCAATCAAAACTAGACGCAATCGTGAAGGCTGTTCCATCGGAACCCAGTGACGATCAGGCAAATGATACCGCAAATGGCGAACAGGAAAACGTCGACAGCAGTGACAATATAAACCCACCAAGTCCGGACATACCAAAAAATTACTGTGAGACACTCAAGGAAGTAATACAATCGGCAACGGGTCAGTTCAGCTCAATTCTTGGACCAAGGACGGAGTATTCGTGGACGGCTCGAGTCCAACTTAGCGGTTGGAACCGGTGTTCGGTAGAGGAACTTGACGCCGGAGTCCCGAGCAGCAGATACTATTCATGTTACATTGAACCATTCGTTGATAGCAAATCGGCTTCCGGCACGCTCAAGGAAATTGCAAGTGGTGTTGAATCTTGTCTTGGTTCTGGTTGGATACCTGTAGATGAAGTAGATTCCAAGGGTAATCCTCGTAAGACATTCTCGATGACTGAAGATAAAACCAATGTAGAGTTAAGAGTTGGAAAGGCACTTGGCAAGAAGAGCAGCGTAAGCATAGATGTAAATTTGGAGTAGATATATATTCTGTCATATGGCAAGCTTTGAGACAATTGGACGTGGTAACACTTGAACGGATCAACAGCTGCCTAACGCTGATTCTCTGGACGGGGGCGGAATGTCAGGAGAACTAAACTCGAGATTTTTCTTCGACTTTGTCCGGCTCCATCTGTTCGACGGACGCCTGTCTACAAATCAGGCTCGTGGGCTAATCACCATACTAGACAAGTGGAACCAAAGTTATGCATCGCGGGACGATCGATGGCTGGCCTACGCGTTGGGCACAGCACATCATGAGACCGGCAGAACCATGCTACCCATTACAGAATTTGGAGGGCCGACGTATTTCTTCAAGATGTATGACCGCGAAGGACAACGTCCCGACATAGCGAAAAGACTTAGCAACACCGAAAGGGGCGATGGAGTCCGTTTTTGTGGGCGCGGTTTCGTCCAGCTCACCGGTAGAGGCAACTATACGCTATGGGCGAGACTTCTCAATGTCGACCTTATCTCGAATCCCGATTTAGTTCTTCAGCCGGATTTTGCGACAGCGATCCTATTTGAAGGTATGATCGAAGGACTATTCACGGGGCGTGGACTGCCCGACTATTTCGACGGCAGCAAGGCCGACTGGGTGAATGCGAGGAGAATCATAAATGGCAAGGATAAGGCAGACCTGGTAGCAAGCTATGCATTGAAATACTACGCGGCAATTAGTTACACGATATGAGTGATTTCGTAACGCTACCAGACGCGCGAAATCCAGGGGCGCGGAGTCCAGAGCTGGGCGCCTATCCCCATGCCGCTGAGACTCCGCTGTAAGAGAAGAGCGGCACGCTCGACGCAGCTAGTCTCAGCAGGAACTGGGCGGGGGCTGCGGTGCTAGGACTGGCACGCAAGGCAACCAAGCGGGCGCGATCGGCGACAGGGGACTTGTTCCGCACGAGCATCTGTGTCCGGAAGCGTCTTTGCAGACGTCGGCGTTATCCGAAAATCGACCGTTTCGCTGGCAGCAAAATGAAGCCGCGCGCCTATATCTCATTTGCGCCATGAGCTGACACTTGGCGCAACGCATCAACGTCTCAATTGAGCCGACGAACGAACCCGCTGCGCGGGATGGGCGCATGGGGTGAGGTAGAGATCAAGAACCGGTCGTCGCGCTCGCGTTGAGCGTCGTTCGGCTCGAGCAGAGC
>NZ_JAMYLZ010000049.1:0-35139 GCF_040318315.1 Mesorhizobium sp. M1227 | reverse complement strand
CCGATGATCTGCTCTTCAGAGAAGCGGCTACGTTTCATGTCCTGGTCCTCTCGATGGGCCAGAACGAACTTCAAACCGGATTAGATCAGAGGGGCAAGGTCACAAGTTAAACATGAGATTCCTCCCGCCCATGCGGTTCTAATGGAAGTCAAAGCGCGGCGCGACATCAAACGTGGGGGTGGATGATGGACAGGTTACTCTGGAGAGAGAAATACCCTGAAGACAGCTATCCCGCATTCCCTTGCCCGAAATGCAGGAACGGGCTGCTCAAGAGGGTCAAGAACAGGACCGTCACGATTTGGGAGCCGAGTGACGAACCCTTAATCGCCAGCGGCAAATTCACCAGCTTTTTTGCCTGCCCTTTCGGGTTCTGCAAAACCATCGCCGTGATGTCGGGCAGGGCGAGTTCCGGGCCATACTATTATCCGGACCAGGACGGCGAAGAGCAGATGGGTGAAGAGACCAACTTCTACCCGCTATCGATGATGCCCGGCCCGCGCGTGATAGCCATTCATCAAAAGACACCTAAAGCGGTCAGAGAGCAGATTGAAAAGTCCTTTAACCTCCTCTGGACCGACGCAGGCTCCTGCATCAACAAGCTGCGGATATCGGTCGAAGAAATTGTCGCTCACGCCGGCATCGCCCGGGAAACACCTGAAGGCAGGTTTATCCCGTTGCACAACCGACTGGTAGATTGGGAAAAGCGTGGCTTCGGTCACCATGATACGATGCTAGCGCTAAAGGATATCGGCAACGACGGAAGCCATGAAGTCGGACTGACGCTGGCGGACTGCATCGACGCCTTCGACATTCTCGAGACAGCACTGGAAGATATCTACGGCGGCCGGAAGGCGCGTCAGGACGCCATCAAGGCGAAGTTTACGAAGCCGCGAAGAGGATCGACGCCACCTGACTGAAGGTGCGTCGCTTCGGGCGCATCATCTCGGTTACTGTCATCATCGCCATCATCGCCATCATAGCCATCGACGTCATCTCGTGGCCTCGGCGCGCCTTCGACGTCTAAGATCGTTGCGGTGACCTACGTGACCAAGACCGTCGCAATGTCCGCTTCCGGCCGCATGCGTGGCTGGACTTAACGTCTGAAATTAGGCGCAAAACAGCCGAATGACGCGGCTATCGGTCTATCCCCCAAATAGGCGTGCTAAGAAACCGCGCTTCGCGGGTTTCGACGCGGGAGGCGGGGTGGCCAGACTCGCGATCGGTTTGGCAGCCGGTTTCCAGTCGCTGGGCTGGACCACAGACGTCTTCGGCAGTTGCGGGATGGCCCGTGGTGCAGGCGGAGCGACGCGCTCCGGCTCGCGCCGACCCGTCCGCATCGTCGGAATCTCGATGACCTCCTTGGCCCGCGTTACGGCGACGTAAAACAGTCGTAACTCGGCGGCGTCATGCTGCTCTTTTGCCGCCTGTTCTGCTGGCGAGCGGGCTTCCCGGGTCTTGAGGAAATCATCCATCAGCCGAACGTTCCGCCACTCCCGTCCCTTCGCTTTATGGGCCGTCGAGACGACGATGTCGGCCTCACCCTCATCAAAAGAGCGATTGAGAGCCCAGAGTAGACGCTTCTCGCCCTTGCTTTGCACCAGGTTGACGAACATGGCCAATTGCTCGCCCTCGGTGGTTTTTGAGAAATCCACCACCGCCTGCCAGTTGGTGAACCCGAAGAACTCCGGCGCCTCGGCCGGCCGGCCTTCCTTCAGATCAACCACACCTCGCAAGAGAGTCTTCAGGTCCTTGTTGTCCCCGACAAGGTGGGGCTTTCTGTCGGCTTCCAGGCAATCGATAAGCGCGGTCATAACGTTGGCATTCGTGCGCGCCAGGATCGCGTCGGGATTGCAGATGCCGACCCGGCTGCGCAACGCGCTGTTGCCGGTTAACGGCCTCAGCTCACCAAGGCGGGCGAGAATGCGCGACGCTTCATCCGCAATCCCCGGACCGAAGCGGAACGACTGTGTTAGATGCACTGTTGTGTCGGTCTCGATAGCCTCCATGGCGTTGACAGCGCCGCGCCATTCGTAGATCTGCTGGTATCGGTCACCCACATAGACCAGCTGGCACTGCTGCCGCTTGAGGACGTCTAGTACGACCGGGTTGGTGTCCTGCGCCTCATCAAGCAGGATGTAATCGACGGCAAGTTGCGGCTTCGACAACGCCCACAGCTTGAGATATCCGTCATGGCCGAGCGGTAGAGGGTCGCGGCCATCACACATCCGCTCCCAAACGTGCTGGGCATTGGTTAGAGCATATTCATTAACGGCCTTGAGGGTCGGTTCCCCTGCGGCCAGCAACGACCCGTGGCGTGGCACGTGGATTTCGGAAATGACCTCGTCTGCGCTGTGGGCGAAGCGCCGGACGGTCTCCTGAACCAGGTAGGCTTGCGATACCGCCTGCAGGCTGTGATCCTTGTCGATCCGCCAGGATTTTTTGATGCCGAGAATCTCGGCCAACTGCTTTGCGCTTAAGCGGCTGAAACATTTATCCCGATTGCGCTTGTAGTCCGAGGAGATGGACTTCAGTGCCAGGCTATGGGTTGTCGCGCAGTCGACCGTCGCCGGAAACTTTCCCTTCGAATCTGTAACGATCGCCTTGTTGAAGGCAACGTATTGCCCGCGCCGTCGCGTACTCTGTGCGAGGAACTGGAGGGTCGAGGTCTTGCCGGTTCCGGCGTAGGCATTGATGCGCAGAGACCCGCCGGACAAAAACGCTTGGATCGCCTGTTCCTGCTCCGCCGTAGGTGTTCGGCTGCCTGCTTTCAGAGGCACGCGCTCATGCCCCCCAATGGCCTTGGGCTTTCGAGAGGTGCGGGCGGCAGGCTTCATAGCTTCAAACAGGTCAGGCTGCTTCGACGCCTGGAGCTGCTGGATCCGCGCAAGCAATTTCTTCGCGCTCGGCGTATTGCGATGGTCGCGCAACTCGCTGGCAACCGCACGTAGGGTTGGCGTGTTCCCGGCCGCCAGTGCCTTATTCGCAATCGCCTCGATTTCGCTTACACTTAAGGAAAGATACGGCCGTTTCATTTTGCTCCCCGCCCCGAGGCAATTCGCCAACGAACGCGTCGATGAGTCAAGATGAAACAAGTTATGCCGGGCTATTATGCGACCGGTGTTTTATTAACGCTATGGCAGCTTGCGAGACAAAACGCCGGGCTTCTGAATGCCGATGTGAGCGCGCTTAGGTGCCATTGAGGTCAGGTCAGGCAAACGTCCGCTCACAGGCAAAAACGAATTTGCCTGAACGGCGGAAATCAGGCGCATTGCTGACATTGATTGAGAAACAGATAATCCTAAAGGCGCCTGTAGATGCCGCCTTCGTCTAAGTGTTCGCGGTACCGCGTGACAAGCGCACACCACGGCCACCGCCATTCTCTGGAATGAATTCTATTCCGGCTGCTTCGAGCGATAGCTTCAGCGCTTGCAGGATTGATTCAGATGCTGGTTTCGAACCACGTTCGAACTGCACGATCGTCCTCAAACTTACCTTGGATAGATCCGCCAGTTCCTGTTGAGAAATGTCGAGAAGCCCACGGGCCGCGCGAACTTGGGCCGCACTTACCTTCATTGTTCAAATGCCCTGTTGCACAAAAAGTGCAAATATGCTTGTTTTAGGTAACGGCCGTTGGAAGTGGTTCCCCGCTTCCAACAGTCTAACCACGCCCACGCTTTGCGGAGCTCGGATCATGGCTGATTCCGACAATAACACGACTTTGCCTTTCGTCACCCGCAGGAAGGTGCTTGCGGGAACAGCAACCGCAATGGCGGCGACGCAGGCTACATCGTTCGCTGGCATCGACTTGGAGGGTGATGACGCCATTGATCCTGCGGTGGCGGTGTGGAAACGATGGCAGGCGGCTTGGGAAAAGGCTGAACGGCTTTGCAATCAGCAGCAGCGGCTGGAGAGGGTACTTATCGAGACCGTTGGCTTCCCTTGCACGACAGTTACCTTGTCCGACGGAGAGAGCGTGACAGTTCACTCCGTTGAAGCCCTCCAGGAATTGCTCGGTGTTCGTCCCGCTAACACAGTGGCCCGCACCCAAGCTGAAGCTGAAATCGTAGCCAATCAGGCGCGCTGGGATGCCGCCGCTAGGGAGATTGGTTATTCGACAGCCTTACTTGCTGAGCGCGAAGCTGGCGAGCGGGCGAAGGAATTACTCGAAACCTTATCCCAAGTTCCTGCAACGTCGCTCGCCGGTATAGCCGCCAAGCTAAATGCAGCGCTTAGGGAAGGGGAGTATTCGCTACATGACAGTGAGCCCCCGTGGCCACAAATCCGCTCGGCCTTAGACGACATAGCTCGGATTAGAGAGCAGAAAGTCTCAAGCTGAACTTCGGCACTAAGGTACCGGAATCGCGATCATTCGTCGGTGTGGTGATTTTCGCGGGGCTTACCGAGACAAACTCTCTACACATGGAGCGACCGATGCAGTTCCGAAAGGCATTTGCGGAGCCAGGACGTCGCAGCGTCTTCGACGCACCGGCAAACCATGGAATCGAGAGTGGCCCGCGCCCTGCTGATCAACATGTCGGCAGGCAGATCGCTGCGGTTCGCGTGCAGTCGGACGTCTCGCAGGCACAGCTTGCCCGATCCATCGGTATCAGCTTCCAGCAGCTCCAGAAATATGAGAACGCGAGAAACCGCGTGAGCGCTTCCATGCTCTACGAGATCGCTAGTTCACTAGGTGTTCCGGTGGGCCGCTTCTTCGAAGGCCTGCCGGGCAATGAGACCGATCGTGATCCTCCTCCGCTGCCGGTCGACGAACGCATCAATTTTATTGCCAGCGCGGAAGGTCGACGCCTGATTGAAAGGCTTGTGCATCTCCATCCGCGAGTGCGAGGTCGGGTGTCGTCTTTAATCGCAGCATTAGGAGAGGAACTGGCAGTCATCGACCCAAAGCAGGAGAGCGCTAGGTCCAGCGAACCCATGCCGGTCAAATGCAGGCTGGCTTGACCGGCAGTTATGGCAAAGCTCAACGAGTTCCCTTCGACGGCTGGAATGGCGAAGTTCGCGCTGTCGCCTCGATCCGCACCACCAGGGAGGGGATGGTCGAGCGAGTGTTTCCCGAAGAGACCTCGACAACGGCTATATCGCCGCAGGCAGGGAGAAAGTGGTCCGGTCGTTGCCTACGGCGATGATGGGAGCGTTGCATGAAAAAGCTTCCGAACGCATCCCAAGTTCCTGCCATAGGCTTCCCAGCAGCACGGCTGCAGCCCGTGCGATCTAGATTCGCCAGTTCGGCGACTATCCGATTTGCGCGCCGAAGGGTCCCAAGTGCACGATCGAAGGCGTGTGCCCCTTTTATCGCCGGTCGTGTTAGTGATGCTCGGCTTCGTGAAGTCGGCACGACACAGACGCGATGGTGGATTGCTGCGCGAAACCGCCCCAGCGGTAACGCCGGAGGAGCTTCGCACAGCCATGCTTAAGTTTGTCGAAGCACTCGCCATCGCCGATGCCAGAGGCGATCATCTCAAATCCGTCGGCGCTTCGGCTGGCCGAAATGCTGCCATGGATGCAGATCGCTGCAAGAAGAAGGCTTCCGACACATGAGGCGGGCCGCTGTCTACGCACGCTTTTCGACCGAGCTGCAGAACGAAAAATCCACTGAAGACCAGATTGCGCTGTGCCGTGCTTACGCAGCGCGCAACGGTCTGGCTATCGTTGCGGTCTACGAGGACAAGGCGCGCTCCGGCTCATCTATATTGGGTCGCGACGCGCTGATGCGCCTGATGGAAGCTGCGGGCCAGAACGCGTTCGACATCGTCGTCGTCGAGGCGCTCGATCGCCTATCGCGCGACATGGCGGATCTCGCAGGTCTTCACAAACGTCTCTCTTTTCTCGACATTGAAATCCAGGCTGTTCATGACGGTATCGCCGATGCGGTTCTCATTGGTATTCGTGGACTTGTCGGTCAGATGCAGAGGGAGGATGGCGCAAAGAAAGTCCGTAGGGGTATGGCTGGAGTCGTCCGTGATGGACGTCATGCCGGAGGCCGGGCCTATGGCTATCGACCGGTCTTGGGCCATCCTGGCGAACTCGAGATCGTCCAAGAGGAGGCAGACGTTATCCGGCGTATTTTTGCCGCTTATTCGGCCGGTCGCGCTCCACGTGACCTAGCCGGTGACCTCAACCGGGATGGTATAGCGCCACCGCGGGGGATACGGTGGAACGGTTCCACCATCAACGGAAATGCACAGCGCGGCGTAGGTCTGCTCTTCAACGAGCTCTATGTCGGTCGGATCGTCTGGAACAAGGTCCGAATGGTGAAGAACCCCGATACTGGCAAGCGTGTTTCTAGGCCAAATCCAAGGGACCAATGGCAGACGAAAGAAGTTCCGCATTTGCGCATCATCGAAGACGAAACTTGGCACAAGGCGCAGGCTCGCAAGGCAGTTAGGGTGAACGCAACCTCTCATGTCAAGCGTCGGCCAGCTCACCTGTTGTCCGGTCTGCTCCGCTGCGGCGTTTGCGGTTCAGGTCTGTCGGTTCACGATCGTGATAAGACAGGCAAGACGCGTATTCGGTGCTCGGCAGTGCGAGAAAGCGGGAGCTGCTCCAATCGGCGCATCATCTATCTGCCCGAGATCGAAAAGGCGGTCCTTGATGGCATGCGCGACCAACTGAAAGCCCCCGACCTCATCGAGGCATACATCCGCAGATACAACCAAGAGCGCCGAGAATTGTCCGCACAGGCGAATGCGATGCGCACAGCGCTGCAAGGCAAGCGCGATCGGATAGAAGGCGAACGGCAGCGCACGATCGATCTTGTGATCAGAAGCGTCATTGCTGAAGAGGATGCCAAGCAGCGTATTGCAGAACTCAAGACGCAGCTTTCCGAGGTAGAGGCACAGCTCTCCGGTCTCGATGAGCCGCTGTCACCCGTAGCTCTCCACCCTGCGACCTTGCAGCGTTACATCGAAACCGTCGACGGCCTTTCAAAGGCATTGGCCGACCACGCAACTGCTGCTGACGACCGTGGCCCGCTGATCCAAAACCTTCGAGGACTTGTTCATAGCGTCACCGTGCACCCCAAGCGGGCACGTGAGGGCTTCGAAATCGAGGTCAAGGGCAAGCTTGCCGCCCTTATAGGCGGGGCCGCATTTCCCAATGCACGGTATACTGAAAAGCCCACCGGACAGGGCAGCCGCTTCAACGCTGCCGTTACGTACGATAGTGGGTTGGAAGTGGTAGCGGGAGACCGCTACATCCCGACACCTGTACGGCCCGGATGTAGCGGGAACTTGAGTTCTGCATTTTTGCCGGGATTTTTGCATCTTCGGCATTTAAAAATTTGCATCACCGCATGGAGAGCGTCGTCTGCCCTCCCGCAAAGACAGTCAAACGACGGTTCCCAACCATTGTGTATATAGAAGCTGAATTTGGCAGCAAACCAGCAATGTTGATCAGCCTCGCCGGAATTGGGCTGCAATCCGCAGGGTTCCTGTAAGCATCTGCTGAAGTCGGATGGTTAGGTGCGTTTCAACTACGTGGCGTCGCCTTGGAGAGGCTCTCCCACGCCAGTAGGTTCGTTCTTTGGCGCGAACTAGACGGGCCCTAGCCCTCCCGGCTGTCTGGAAAGGTTTGCGCACTAGCGCTGCAAAAGCATCCAAGGCTCACACCGACCAAACTGCTTCCGGCCGGGCAGATAAATGGCCAGATCAAGGCTCGCGAAAGGCGCAGGTGAAAACCGTTCGCTCTGCGCCCTGGTATGTTAATAAAGCGAGCTTTGTCGGCGACCTGATCGATCAAGTCACTATCTATGTTTTGCTCGGGAAGGAAGACGGCATCCCCACGCTTTCCTATGACAACGATGCACTCACACCGCTGACACACGTAGAGGTCGCCGAGCAGCGCTTGCTGCCTGATGCCGAATGGGCCGCGCCATCGTGGGTCGTGGTATAGCTTCGGCTTCCGGTGAGCGAGGATATTGTTTCGGGACTTGGTGCATCAACATATAAACTCGCCCATCATTCTATTGCCACATAGCCGCACGTCTGGTCTTCTGCATGTGAGATCAAACATGTTTGATAGGGGGAAAGATTGGCGGCATTAGAAACCATAGCAAGTCTGTCGGCCGTTGTGAGCGCTCTCGCTGATGTCTACAGCATCGGTCGGGACACATTCGACAATTACCTAGCCAAGCGCCGAGCTGAAATTACTCCTGATATCGTCAATGACTCTACGTTTGAGTTTTTTTCCAGCTACGACGACCGCGAGGTGAAGGCCATTGAGAGGCGACTTCTCGATTGCCGCAGCCGTTTCATCAGAGACGGCTCGGGTCGCGATCGAAAGAGCTGTCTATGCAGCATCTTGAAAGAGGTCCAGTCGGGAAACAATGGGCTGCCACCCGGTGTTTGGTCTGACCTTGCTCATACACTCGGTTGTTTCAAGGGCGCTCTTGAGAAGCTAAATTTCGACCGTTGAGCGACCTGCCAGACTGCCCCGCTCAACCACCATGCCTCGCGGCGAACGGTAGGAACGGGCAACTACCGTCGCGGGACACGCGCCGATAGGTTCTTTCAAACGTCTCCCGCGGAGTTTCTCTTTTTCCCAAGGTGATTGTGGGCCAGGAGAAACGTAGAGTGCCAGAGATTTGGTGTAAGCGCTGTTCTCAGGCCACGGCCTTGAGTTCGAGCTTGTTGAGTAGGCCCAGGGCAGGAGATCGTCGATCTGCCTGTTAGGATGGCCGTTGACGATCCTGGTGAGGACATCGGCGACATAGCCGAGCGGCTCAACGCTGTTGAGCTTGCAGGTTTCGATCAGCGAGGCGATGACGGCCTAGTGTTCGGCGCCGCCGTCAAGGCGTACGAAGGTCGCTGGGATATCCTGTTTGAGGCACGACACTACCCGCCCGTCGCCAGCGGACATCGTTGATGGCGAAAAACCATCGGCACGGATCGGCCGGGGAAAGCTTATTTTGCTGCCGACTAATAGTACTCTCGAATGTAGCCGTAGGCCTTCTCGAAAAGTTCTGCGTCCTGGTGCAGCTTGTAGCGGAAGAGCGTCTGGCGAAGCGCCTTCTTCACCTCGCGCTCGCCAGCATGCGTGGCCTGCCAGCCATCGAACCTGACGGCGCGCACGATTTCGTCGATATCGTCCACGACGCGCTTGATCATTACCGGCGTGTCCCCGTTCCTGGCCTCCTCAAACAGTGCAGTGAGCGCTGCCTTCCCGCGATCGATTTCCTCTTCCTCAGGTATCTCGCGTTCGCTTTGAACGACCTCTTTCGCCAGCGCCAAGAGTTCCTTCAGAAAGTCGATCGAGAGCAGCAGGCCCTGCTGGTGTCGGTTCTTGAGGTCTTCAAGACGCTCTCCCAGCGCTTTGAACTTTGGATTTCCCGCATGTTTCCGCAGGCGTCCGGCCAGCTTGATGGAGATTTCCTTGGCTTTCTTTTCCGGGTCGGGATTGCCGAGGACTGCCTCGAGCAGTTCGGCATCGAGGACCAGCGTGTCGAGATCGTCGCGCACCGCGTCGACATGGACGTTCTCGTGGATCAGTTCGATGGTCTTGGCACCCAGCCGGTGCCACAGGAGCCGGCCTGTCCCACTGGAGGGTTTCAAGGATTCGTAGACCTGTGCCAACCAGCGATAGTCGCTCTCGTATTGCGTCAGCACCGGGTCGGGTGAAAGCGCCTCCCAGATACGCGCCAATACGCTGAAATCGGCTGCGAAGGAATCGCGCACGACATTGTCCGGGATGCAATCCTGTGCGGCGATCAGACCCTCGTACCCGGTCAGGCCGCGGTCCACGTCCGCGAAATAGGCAAGGCACTTCTGCAGGGCGGTCGGCAAGACGGTGATCAACTCGGCGATGTTCGACACCGCCTTCTGCACCCCTTCCTCGTCGAATTTCAGCGCCTGTGCGACATCATCGAATACGCCGAGGTAATCGACGATCAGCCCGTGCGTCTTCTGCTCGCCGTAGGGTCGGTTGGTGCGGCAGATGGCCTGCAGGAGCGTATGGTCGCGCAGCGGCTTGTCGAGGTACATCGTCTGCAGGATCGGCGCGTCGAAGCCGGTCAGCAGCTTCGACGTCACGATGATGATCTTCAGCGGGTCCTTGGGATCGCGGAAGCGGTCGAGCAGCTTTTCCTCGGCATCCCGGTCGCGCTTGTAGGGCGCGTATTCCGGCTCACCGCTGTTGACCGAGATCACCACATCCGAAACCTCGGGCGGCAGGTGCTGGTCGAGTTCCTGCTTGTAGAGCAGACAGCTTTCGCGATCGAAGGTCACCACCTGCGCGCCGAAACCGTTCGGCGCGACCTTCTCCTGGAAGTGCTTGGCGATATCACCGCAGATGGCGCGGATCCGCTCGGGCGCCTTAACCAGGATCGACATCTTGGCCGCGGCCTTGCCCAGCCGATCCTTGTCCTCGTCGGTCAGGCCCTGCGTCAGCTCGGCGTAGGCTTCCTCGATGGCCTTCTGGTCGATGTGGAGGTCCACCAGGCGCGGCTCGAAATGAAGCTCCTTCGTCGCGCCGTCGCGGATCGAGTCGTTCAGGCCGTAGCGGCTCATGTAGCCGCCCTCGTCGGTCTCCGCGCCGAAGGCGTAGAAGGTGTTCCTATCGGCGCGGTTGATCGGTGTGCCGGTCAGGCCGAACAGGAATGCGTTCGGCAGCGCGTCGCGCATCTTGCGCCCGAGATCGCCTTCCTGCGTGCGGTGCGCCTCGTCCACCAACACGATGATGTTGTCGCCTTCGTTCAGCACGCCGTCAGCCTCGGCGAATTTATGGATCGTGGTGATCACGACCTTGCGCGTGTCCTTGGCCAGTAGCTCGGCCAACTCCTTGCGGCTTTCAGTGCGCACCATGTTGGGCATGTCGGCGGCGTAGAAGGTGCCGGAAATCTGACTATCGAGATCGAGGCGGTCGACCACAACGAGCACGGTCGGGTTCTTCAAAGCAGGATGCAGCCGCAGCTTGCGGGCGGCGAACAGCATCAAAAGCGACTTGCCCGATCCCTGGAAATGCCAAATGAGGCCTTTTCGCGGCTTGCCGGCCACCACGCGCGCGACAATCTTGTTGACGCCGTCGACCTGCTGATAGCGCGCGATGATCTTGATGCGGTGCTTGCCCTTCTGCGTCGCGAAAGCCGTGAAGCTGTCGAGCATGTCTAGGACCATTGCTGGCCGAAGCATCGAGCTTGCGGCTTTCTCGACCTCGCCGAGTGACTGCTTGCCATCGCCCTCGCGCCACGGACCCCACATATCGACCGGCATCCGGACAGACCCGTATCGGAGTTCTTTCCCTTCGGTTGCGACCGAAAACACGTTCGGCACGAAAAGCTCAGGCACATTGCGTTCGTAATCGTCATGCACCTGCAGGGCGGCGTCGAGCCAGCTTTGGCTTGATCGCACGGGTGTCTTGGCTTCGATCAGCACTAGCGGAATGCCATTGACCAGCAGCATGAGATCGGCGCGCTTCTCGGTTTTCCCGGCGCGGATGGTGAACTGCTGGGTGACGACGAAGCTGTTCTTTCCGATATCCTCGAAATCGATCAGGCGGATGGTGACGTGTTCGCCGTTCGCACCGAAGGGCATCGAGCGTTCGCCCAAGAGCCACGCCGCAAATTCCTCGTTTGCCTTCACCAGCCCGTCCGACCGCGCACCCATGACGATCGCGCGCAGGCGATACAGAACCTCATCGACACGACCGGGGTTTGCGGCAATCTCGGGGTTCAGGCGGATTAGTGCATCACGCAAATAAAGTTCAACGAGCACTTCTTGCGGCTGATGCGGTAGGTCGGCCGGAGCGACATAGTGCCAACCTAGGCCGCTCAGCCTGCTGCCGGCACGGGCAAGGCCGGATGAAAACTCGCGGGGACGGGTAGCTGGCAGCCCAGCCAGAATATCGCGCAGATGGGCTTCGACCGTGTTTCCTTCATTGAAGCTGGCGATCCGGCGGGCGCGTTCGTCCGGATACGACGCGCTTTCTGCTCCCGGTTCGATCCCGACGAGCTTGATTGGATCAAGAAGCGCCTGCAACTTGGACTGGGTCTCCTCGGAATGCAGCAGCCGGCCCGCTCCATCTGCGGGAACCGCAACTGTCAGAAGAACGCTTCCCTGTTTCACAGACACAGTGAGCACGTCCTTTGGCGAGGCGTCGATGACCGCGGCGATTGCGGCAAGCACGCGCATTTTGTCTGGTTCAAAATCGTGCTTCGTCGTGTCCAGCGTCAACGTTACAAGTTGTTTTGGGCCCAAGTCAGACGGGATGCCCTTGTACCGGGCCACCCACGGTTTCTTCTTGTAAAGTTCCAGCGTCTTCGCATCCCATTTCTGATCATGGGACAGTTTGTGACAAACGCTGCATAGGACCAGCAGATTCTCGAAGCAGTGATCTTTGCTGGCTGCCCAGGGAATGATGTGCGCCTTCTCTAGTGAAACTGTCTCGCCGCAGGCGCAGCAGCGATGGCCGCACTCGACCATGAGATCGCGCTGGATTGTTGCGGGCATTGACGGGCGAGGCGACATTACATTTGCCTCCCGAGACCCATAACCGAACTAGACCGAATACCGAAGAGGTGTAGTTCGACGGGGGCGACATAGTGCCGGCCGAGGCCCGCGATGCGATTGCCACCCATGCGGGCGAGGCGGAGCGAGAACTGCGCCGGGCGGGCCGAGGCGTCGCCCGCGAGAAGGTCGCGCGGTTGGGCTTCGACGGTATTGGATTCAGTGAAGGTCATCGAACCAGATACCATTTCGGATTAGTGATTTAACCGCACTTAGCCTACGCAATATGCTTCTCGATCCGTCTGAAATCTTTGATTGAGCTGCAATCAAGGTCTGCTGCTCGGAAATCGGTGGGATTGGGATGAACACCTTCTTGAACCGAACCGCAGTTAGATGAGCTACAGAAGTGGTCTTGACCGCAATCTTTGCGAACTGCCCTGAATAGAGCATGTGTTGAAAGAATAGTTGTGCGAACTCCGGCAACAGTCCATCGCCGCATCGAAAGCGAACGAGTGTTTTCTGGAAGCAGCAACCAGGAATTTCACCGCGATAAATTGCAGACCGGCCGACAAGATCCAAGCTTTGCCCTTCGTTCAATAGTATATCTCTGGGCTTTAGCTCAAATTTGCCTAGTTCATCCTCAGGGAAGTGCATCTTATTGATGTCACCGAAATCGATGAAATCATCGTATACATTTGCGACGCGAAGATATGGGCGGACGTTCGACCCGTCGTTGAACTTTGGATGTCGCTGTTGTCCCAACTGAACATCGCCGGCTAGTTCCGCTTCAAGCATCGTCCAATGCGGCGGGAATGCGTCCCGCGTCCCTCCGCGTGGACGAAACGCTGACAGCAATATTGCTCGTTTCAAATTGGTGGCGGCGTCGTTTGCCCCATTGAGGCCCTCCTTAAACGATCGTTGTGCCGAGAGCACTTCCACCAGCCGCGCCTGTTCCTGGATCGGCGGCAGAAGGAACTCGAACGCTTCGAGGTCCGAGAAGTTGATGTAGGGGTTCACTGAGCCTTTCGAGTGCTTGATCGAATAGCTGTGGAACGCCTCGGTCTGCATGAGGAAGGGCAGCAGTTCCGGCATTAGTGCGGCAGGGTCTTTGGCTTCGAGCACGAAGGTCGTGTTCGCCGTAATGCCCTCGAAATCTGCCAAGGCGACCTTGCGCAGATAGGTCCGTCGCGAGCCATAAAGAACATGGCCGGGTTTGAACCGCATGTGGAACGCAGGCCCAAGGTAATCCTCGCCGATTAGGCCCCAGCGGCGGATGCGCAGATCGTCGGTGTCCATATGTTCCCCGGCGACATAGCGTTCCAGCCCCGACTCCCACGGATCAACCTTGTCGTTGACCTTGCGGACCACGTCGCCAAAGGCCGCGCGCGTCCACCCCGCCTTTGAGATCGGCCGCTCAAGCATCGGCATCCTCCGCAGGCCTCAGACCATCGAGCATGTCCACCAGAGCGTCCATGCCCGACCAGAAATCGCGTCCGTCCTCATCGAAGTCTGCCCAAGTCCCCGCCAGCGTGGCGGTCCCCGCCGCCGTTGCCACCTTGGGCCGCTTCACATAGCGAGCAATCGACAGGTTTCCTTCACCCGCCAGCACATCCGCCACGCTCGCCACCGCGGCAAAGCCGGGTTCATCGGCAAAGGCCTGATAGGCCGACAATATCCGCGCCTGATGTTCGGGCCGCAGGAAGCTCTGCGCCCGTTCGCGCGCGATCTCGGCGACCGCGCCGATGAACAGGATGCGCCCCTGCCGTTCAGCCGGTTTACGCGACCGGCAGATCACCACGCAGGCCTCCATCGGCGAATTGTAGAACAGCCCCGGCCCTAGCCCCAGCACGCATTCAACCCGGTCGGATTCAACCAGCCGGCGCCGCATCTCGGCCTCTTCGTTGCGAAACAGCACGCCATGTGGGAACAGGATCGCGCAGCGCCCGGTCTTCGCGTCCATCGACGACAGGATGTGCTGGAAGAAGGCGTAGTCCGCCCGCCCCTGCGGCGGGGTACCAAGGAGGTTGCGGCCCCACTGATCCTGCTCCCACGCGCCGCGTTTCCATTTCTTGATAGAATAGGGCGGATTGGCGAGGACCACGTCGAAGGTGCGCAGGCGATCCCCCTGCACGAAGGCAGGAGACGCGAGGCTGTTGCCGCTGGCGATGTGGAAGTCGTCGACGCCGTGGATGACTAAGTTCATCCGGGCGATGGCCGCGGTGATGGTGATCAGTTCCTGTCCGAAGAGACCCGTGGTGCGGATGTCGCCCCCGCGCCGCTTCACCTCGGCCAGACACGAGATCAGCATGCCGCCGGTGCCGCAGGTCGGGTCATAGATGCTTTCGCCCAGCTGCGGCTCCAGCATCTGGGCCATCAGATGGACAAGAGTGCGGTTGGTGTAGAACTCCTGTGCGGTGTGACCGCTGTCATCGGCAAACTTCTTGATCAGGTATTCGTAGCCGTTGCCAAGCTCGTCCTCCGGCACGGCGGCGAGGGTCAGGTCGTGCTTGGAGAAATGCTCGATCAGGTTCTTCAGCGTGCTGTCGGGCATCTGGGCCTTGTCGGTCCAGTTGGCATTTCCAAAAACGCCCTGCAGGCGTTCGGGGTTCGCTGCCTCAATAGCGAGGAAAGCTGACAGCAGCGCCCGCCCCACATCGCGCGGCGCGGCGCGCACGTCGTTCCAGTGCGCGCCTTCGGGGATCACGAAGCGGTCATTGGCGGTGTCGGTGGCATAGCCCTCGTCGCCGGTTTCATCGAGCGCCTGCCGGTACTCCTCGTCCCAGACGTCCGACAGACGTTTGAAGAACATCAGCGGGAAAATGTACTGCTTGTAGTCGCTGGCATCGATGAGGCCGCGCAGCAGGGTGGCGGCGCCCCAGAGATAGCTTTCGAGTTCGCGTTGGGTCAGCCCGCTCATTGCAGCCACCCCCCTTCGACCAGCACCTTGCGCAGGTGATCCTCGGCCGCCCGGGCATCGGCCAGCGCGGTCTTGAACGCCTCGACCGCCTCGGACAGAGGCGGAATGTCCTGGCCTATAGGTGGGAGGACGTAACGGGAAATGTTGAGTGTCCAGCCTTCCTTCTTGATCTCGTCCAACGTCGCGACCTTGACGCGATCTTCGACATCCTGGAAGGCGCGGTACCAGGCGACGATCTGGTCGCTGTGCTCATGATCGAGGAAGTTCTGCGCCGCAAGGTCTGATCGGAGTCACAGTCAGCGTTTCAACCATCGCGGGGCCGTTCCTCGGCGGCCTCCTGACCGACCAGCTTAGTTGGCGATGGATATTCCTGATCAACCTTCCACTCGGCTTGGCGGCAATCACGCTTCTCGCCATGTTCTTTCCGAAGCCGGGCCGCCCGCCGGCGCGCCCGTCGATGGACTATGTCGGCGCAGTCCTTCTCGTCGGTGGCCTCATCGGCCTTGTTTTCTGCCTTGCAGGAAATGTCGACCGTGTAATTGCCATGCCCGTTATGTGGTGCGTCGCGCTGTTCAGCCTCGCGCTGCTCGCCGCGTTCGTAGCCAATGAGGCCATTGCGAGCGAGCCGATACTGCCGCTCGCGTTGTTTCGAGCGCCCGTGGTTGGGGTTGCATCGGCTCTCAGCTTCCTTCTGGGAATTGGCCTGTTCGGCAGCGTAACATATCTGCCGCTCTACCTTCAGGTTGCCAATGGAATGAGCGCCTCTGCTTCTGGCCTAATCCTGGTGCCCATGGCCGCAGGAACCCTGTTCGCATCGTTCGCGAGCGGGGCGTCGTTCAGCCGGACGGGCCGCTATCGAATCTTCCCAATTGTCGGCTCCGGGGTGACGTGCGTCGCTCTGACGACCCTCGCGATACTTAATGCGACCGTGTCGCCGGCAGTAGCCCCGGTGATCGCGGTTGCCCTTGGAATCGGCGCAGGCATCACGATTCAGGTTCTGGTCCTGGCGGTGCAGAATGCCGCGCCGAGGGAGCAAGTCGGCGTTGCCACATCGACCGCATCCCTGTTCAGAGCGGTCGGGGCGACGATCGGCGTGTCGGCGTTCTGGGCGATACTGACCATCCACTCGCCGAGCGAGCTTTCATCGATCGGATCCGCTTTTAAGCTTGGCCGCGATGACCGGGAAGGTGTCCGACAGGTCATCGAGTCGCTGCATTTGGTATTCGGCTCTGCCGCTGTCCTCACCGCGCTGGCATTTTGCTTGAGCTGGTTTCTGCCCGACCCGTCGAAGCTGGAGGCTGCCGAAGCCCGCTGTCGCGACCGGACCCGCGGTCGATCCGAACGCCAAGACCAGGCCGCCGACACCGCCGATCACGCAGCTCGCAACATAGAGGCGACCGAGCCATCGGTGAGTGGCCGGAGACCGACGGCGCAATACGGAAATGGTACGCATACGACGAAGGCCGCATGATTGGCACGCGCGCGTGGGCGCGGCGGGCTCTATGATGGCGATGCGTGAAGGTCAGGCGGCCTGCTGATCGGCCTTGTCGGCTTCGCGCAGGCGCTTCCATTCCCAAGGCAGTAGTTCGTGCAGACGCGAGGCGGGAAGATCGGCAATGCGGGCCAGGACATCGGCGAGCCAGGCTTTTGGGTCGACGTCGTTGAGGCATAACGGCGGCGCGGTCGGCGCCGCGCTGGGAACGGGCGAAGGTCCAGTTGCGCCTTCCCAGAGCAATGCCACGCAGCGCTCTTTCGGCCGCGTTGTTGCTGAGGCAGATTCTGCCGTCGTCGATGAAGCGGGCGAAGTCGGCCCAGCGCCTGAGCGTGTAATTGATTGGCTTCAGGACCTCGGAAGAGCGCGAGAGGGTATCGCGCTCGCGGAGCAGCCAGGCGTGCATGTCGTCGAGAAGTGGTTTGCTCTTCTCCTGCCGCACGGCATACCGCTCGGCAGCGCTGCGGCCGTTGATGGCGCGCTCGATCTCGAACAGTGCGTCGAGGCGCTTGACCACCTCCAGCGCGATCGGGGAGATCGGTTTGCCCTTCTTGCCATCCCGGGCCTTTTTCGCGATGTCGGCCAATTCGAAGAATCCTCGCCGCGCATGGGCGTAGCAAAAGGCCGGCGTGATCGGCTGCTCCTTCCGCTGCGGATCAAACAGCGGCTCGAAGCCACTGTAACAGTCGCACTGAAGGATGCCGGCGAATCCGGCCAGATGCTTCTGAGGACGCTCGCCGCGCCGGTCGCTCGAGGCGTAATAGATCGCCGCCGGCGGCGCAGGCCCGGCGAAGGGACGGTCGTCGCGCGTATAGGTCCATATCCGCCCGGTCGCGCACTTGTCCTTCGCCAGGATGCGAATGGTGGTGTCGTCGCCATGAAGGCGCTCGGCCGCGAGCACATGGCGTTCAATCAGCTGGAAGAGCGGCATGACGGCGAAGGTTCCGTGGCCGACCTGATCGGCCAGCGTCGACAGCGGCAGCTCGATCCCCTCGGCCTTGAAGCGCGCGCTCTGGCGGTTGAGTGGAGCATGCATGCCGAACTTGTCGAACAAGATTGTCGCCAGCAGTTGGGGACCGATGAAGCCGCGCGGCGTGGCATGGAACGGCGCCGGCGGCTGGGTGATCTTCTCGCAGTCGCGGCAGGTGAACTTTTCGCGCACCGTCTCGATCCGCTTGAACCGGCGCGGGATCTCTTCCAGCGTCTCGGTCACATCCTCGCCCAGCTTGGACAGCCGGGATCCGCCGCAACAGGCACAGGTGCTGGGTGGCTCGATGACGATACGCTCGCGTTCGATATTCTCTGGCCATGGCTTGCGCACCGGCCGTTTGGGCGTGAAGGGGCGCACCGTCTGCGTCTTCACCGCCGCGGCCTGCGCGGCAAGCTCATCCTCGGTCGCCGAGGTGACGAGGTCTTCGAGCTCCAATTCCAACTGCTCGATCAGCCGCGCCGTGCGCTCGGAGCGCTGCCCGTACAGTGCGCGTTTCAGCTTCTCGATGCGCAACCCGAGATGCGCAATCCGCGCCTCGGTGTCGGACAGCATGGCCTGCGCGTTGGCGGCTTCAGCCCGCCAGTTGGCAGCATCCGCGACCGCCATATCGCGTTCAGCCTGCAACGCCTCACGTTCAGCCAGCAGCGCCACGTAGGCGCTGGCAAGATCCGAGGGGAGCTCAACCGGCTTCGAAGTCATGCGCCGATTGAATCACATTCCATCGTATTTTCAATAAAAAAATGCTACCCAACCCGAGCTGGACGCCACGTTTCCTGATGGTTGCGCCAGTCTATCCCAGACAAGAGATAACTTAGCTGCGCAGGAGATACTGTCACAGCTCCACCCTCAACTGTCGGCCATATGAAGCGGCCGCGCTCGAGTCTTTTTGTGAACAGGCATGCTCCTTGGCCATCATGCCAAATGACCTTCAACAAATTTCCGCGCTTCCCCCTGAAGCAAAACAGGTTGCCCCCAAGGGGATTATGTTTGAGGACCTCCTGCACCCGTAGCGCCAAGGATGGAAAGCCACATCTCATGTCGGTGTAGCCTGTGGCAAGCCACACACGCACGCCTTCTGTCGGGATCATCGCAGCATTTCCAGCCCCTGCAAGATCCGCAACAGGACACTGACGTCGACAGTGCGGTCGACGATCACACACCGACTGTTGGCCCCGACGATTTCCATCCGGCCACCGGTAGACACCGCTTGGCTGGTCGTAGCTGGTACTTCAGAGTGCGATCGCGCAGGAGCCGACTCTTCCGGCTCTACATCGTGCAGGCTGGGACCGACAACACCCATGTCAATGAAGGCGATCGGTGGGGTCTCGGGCACCGGGTTGGCTCGGCCCAATCGCCCTTGCTGGGCTTGCTTCATCCAGATGAACAAGTGGTTCTCGTTCATATCGTGACGCCGCGCCACAACCGACACGGGATCACCGGTCTCCTGCACCTCACGCACGATCGCCAGCTTCTGGTCGACCGTCCAGGAGCGGCGCGTCCGCTGTCGGCCCGCACCCGGCGGCAGCGGCAGACCCGCGGACGTGCTCGCATCAACCGTCGACGGCGGCTCTATAGCCAGATCATTCGCCAAGCGTCCACTTAATCTAAGCGGACACTAACGCCTCAAGGTACGCGTCAGTAGGCGGCCTTCGTCGTATGCGTACTATGAAACGGCATTCTGACAGCTCGCGAGAAAGACATGAAGTTAGTTCCAATCAGCGGGGACTCCCACCGATTTATCGTGCGGATCCCTAAATTATATTAGACGGATCAGTCCAGACTCTCGATTTGCGAGGCCCGCAGGTTCTGCGCGTAGACGTTGATGATCAGGGCGGCAAGCAAGATAAGGCCGCGGATCAGAACCTTCAGGAAGCTGTCGATCTCGACATGATCGAGGCCGTTGTTGAGCACGCCGAGGACAAACAGTCCGATGATCGTATTGCCTATCCCGCCGCGGCCGCCGAAGAGGCTTGTGCCGCCCACGACGACGGCGGCGATCGCATCGAGCAGGTAGCCGTCGAACTCGTTTTGCTGGGCACTGCCGAAATGCGCGACGCCAAGCATGCCGGCAACGCCAGAACAGACAGCGGAGATGACCAGAACCGCCGCAAGCACGCGCTTGACGTTGATGCCGGAATATTCCGCCGCCTCGCGGTTGCCTCCGACCATATAGACGTAGCGTCCGAAGCGCGTGTAGGTTAGCACCACGTGACCGACGAGCAGGAAGACGGCGAGCACGATGACGATCCAGGGGACACCGCCGATCGCGCCGGAGCCAAGCGTCATGACGATGTCCGGAACGGCATAGACGATCTGACCGCGCACCAGGAGCGCGCAGATGCCCGCTCCGATTTGCATCATCGCGAGCGTCATGATGAAGGACGGGATGCCGATGATCGTCAGGCCGAACGCGTTGATCAGACCGAGAACCGTGCAGATGAGAAGCGATAACACGATCGCCGCCCACCCCGGCAGCGGCAGGTTGGTTACATTGACGTAGGATTCCTGCACTGTGAAATACGCGACCGCAATGCCGGTCGCGTTGGCGATCGCCGCGAACGACAGGTCGATCTCGGCACACAGGATGACGAAGGTGAGGCCGACCGCCATGATGCCGGCCACCGAAATCTGCGTCAGGACGTTGTAGGCATTGTCCAGGGTGGCGAAGGATGGGCTGGCGATGCTGAAGAAGGCCAGCAGCGCGATCAGCGTGGCGAAGGGTGCGATATTGCGCATCTGGTGGCGCAGGAAGATTCTGGCTCGCGAGGGCGCCTGCTTCACAGAGAGATGTTGCGACATGTTCATCCGACAATTCCTCTCAGGCAGCCGCGAGCAGCCGGTCCTTGCTGATGGTTTCGTTAGCGAACTCGCGCACGATCCGGCCTTTCTTCATCACCACGATGCGGTCGGCAAGCGAGAGCACCGTCTCCGGCTCCGCCGACACCACAATGATGGCAAGCCCCTGATCGCGAAGAGCGCGAACGATCTTCACCACGTCGTCCTTTGCGCCAACGTCCATGCCGCGCGTCGGCTCGCTGAGAACGAGCACCTTGGGCGGATAGGTCAACCATTTCGCCAGCGCCACCTTCTGCTGGTTGCCGCCGGAAAGACTGCCAAGCAGTGTCTTCACATTCGGCGGTTTGATGTTCAGCGCGTCGCACTGCCGTCGAGCTATGTCGCGCTCGACGCCCGGCTTGAGCAGGACGCGCGAGATGCGACCAAGCACGCTGATCGACACGTTCTTGAATACCGGCTCTTGGTAGAAAAGCATCGAGCGGCGGCTTTCGGGGACGAAAGCGACGCCCGCCCTCCGCGCTTCGGCAGTATTGCGAAAGCGGACGATCTTGCCGTCGATCGACAGGTTGCCGGCCTTCGGCTTGAACTTGCCGAAGAGTGCGCGGGCGAGTTCGATTTGGCCGCAACCCATGAAGCCATATACGCCGAGCACCTCGCCGGCACGTACCTTCAGTGATACTTCGGAAAAGGCCCGGCCCGCTCCAAGCTGCCGTGTTTCGAGGACGATGCGTGCGGAGGGGTCGCTCTCGAGCGCTATGGCTCCCGTATAGGTCTCTTCCAGATCCTCGTGGCCGCTGCCGATCATGCGCTCGATGACCCACATTTTATCAATGCTTGCGGCTTTCCCGGTGATGACCCGCCTTCCATTGCGGAAGATGGTCACGGTATCGGAGATCGACAGGATGTCATCGAGGAAATGCGAGATGAAAACGACCGAGCGGCCGCTCGCGCGAACGCCTTTCAGCACCTCGAACAGGCGATGGACCTCAGGCGGCGACAGTGCGGAGGTCGGCTCGTCGAGGATGACGATGCGAGCGCCGGAGAACAGCACCCGCGCCAATTCGATCAGTTGCTGCATGCCGATCGGCAGCAATCCCATAAGCGCTTTCGGATCGACGTCGATGCCGAGGCTTTGCAGTTGCGCACGAGCCTCCCTCTCCATTGTCTTCCAGTCGACGAACCCGCTTTTGATGGGTTGTTGTCCGAGGAAGACGTTCTCGGCGACGGAAAGGTCGGGAACGATGCTGAGTTCCTGATGGACCATTCCGATGCCCGCCCTCAGCGCGTCCCGCGTCGAGCGGAACCGCACCTCCTGCCCCTCGAGGAGCATTCGCCCCTGGTATTCGGTGTGGACGCCGGCAATGATCTTCATGAGGGTGGATTTGCCGGCCCCGTTTTCGCCGACGAGCCCGTGCACCTGCCCTTTCTGGAGTTCGAAATCCACATCCCGGAGCGCCGCGACCCCGCCGAAAGATTTCGAGATGCCTTCCATGCGAAGACGCGGTGCGCCTCGCGAGATTGCCTCGTCCTCATTTTCCATGCTGCTCACCGGTCTGGCGCAAGAAACCGGCCGGGGGCGCCGTTTTGCGCTCCCAGCCATACGGATCGAAGGATCAGATGAGAAAGTGGTCCTCCATCCAGAGCATCCCGGCGGCGTTCGCCTTGGTGACGACCGGCCCGTCGGTGACGACGCTCTTGGGAATGCCACCTTTACCCGTCTTCTCACCGCCGGTGACGGCCGCGACGCCGGCAATGATCGCGCCGCCATGGATGCGGCAGGATGGATTGCGCACGGTGGCGAACATCCGACCATCGGCGACCGCCGCGATGGCGGGCGGCATGGCATCGCAACCACCGATCTTGATATCGGTGCGGTTATGCGCCTTCATGACATTGAAGGCGGCGAGCGCCATGTCGTCGTTGTGAAAGTAGGCCGCGTCGATCTGCGGGTACTTGGTCAGGTAAGTCTCCCACAGCCGCGCTACTTTCGAGACATCCCAGTCCGCGGGCTGGCTATCCAGCACTTCGATGTCGGGGTGCTGCTTGACGACCGATTCGAAGCCTTTCGCCCGGCCCTGCGCGCCGGTATGGCCGAGCGCGCCCTGGGTCATGATCATCTTGCCCTTGCCGCCGATCGCGCCGACCAGCGCCTGGGTCACCGACGCGCCCATGAACTCATTGTCGGGCGCGAGGAAGGAATGGATGTCGATCTGGTCGAGCGGAGCGATCAGCGTATCCATGTCGATGACCGGGATGCCGGCGTCGATCATCTTTTTGACCGGCTGCGTCAGCGTGCCGATGCCGAAGGCCTGAATGGCGACGAAGTCCCATTTCTGCGACGCCATGTTGTCGATCGCCGCGCGCTGCTTGACCGCGTCGAGTTGGCCGTCGAACCATGTCACCTCGACATTATAGAGCTTGCCCCAGTATTCGGCCGCCTGCTTGCCCTGGGCGCACCAGGTCGCCTGGAGACCGGCATTCGAAAATGCCGCCTTGAGCGGCTTTTCCGACCGCCCTGCCGCCATTCCCGCGGCAAGTGCTTCACTGATTCCAAAACCGCCGAAAAGCGCCGCGGCTCCTCCCGCCGACGCGCCCGCTAGGAAACCGCGCCGACTTGTGCCTGATACATCTGCCATCACTTCCTCCCATGCAACTTGCCTATGTCGGCAAGGCGGCAGAGTATGGCAGTCGTTTGAGTGTGCGACAATATTAACCGCCATTTGCTCGCTCAGAACCTTATAGGGCGTGCCGAGAGGAGGAGCCACGAAGAAGCGCTAAGCCGCCGACCGACATCGGGTCAAAGTCGCATAAAATGCGGACTGGAACTCGGATCATTGGACCAAGCATAAAATGATTGCTTGGGTCGATTCCTTCTTCGGGCTTGCCTATCCTGGTGCCCTTGCCCGGCTGGTGACGTGTCTCCCAACGGTGATTGCCACAAATGGTGACGTCGTAGAGCTGCGGCCACGGATGGGGGAAAGATGGTCTTGGCCATCTCGCTCCGCGAATGCCGCCTGGACCAGAGCGTGGCCATCCGCTCCCAAGGAGGCGGCATGACCATCACCTTCTGAGCTGATCCGGTCTGCCCCGCTCCACGCGCAGCCAGCTCCGCTCGCCGGCCATTTGGCTGTCGCCGGTACAGGCTTGGGAGCGGCGATCTTCATCCTCATGGTTGCGGGTGCAGGTTAGCTGTCTTGGCCGGCAAAGCGATCATGGTGGGGATGAGAAAGCCTGTGACCGATCGCAATCGCCGTCGTGGCGGTTCCTGCCTGTCTGTTCGTTTTGAGCCACACCTACCGCGTCCTCGAATGGATTGCGTCTGACCGAGGACCGTCTTCGCTTCGCTGCGCCTCGATCGTCTTGCCGCAACGCCGCGGCTGCGTTTTCATCCCCTGTCCGCTGCGCGTCCATTGCTCGCGATCCAAGAAAGCCTCGCACCGCCGTCTTCCACTTCGTTTCAGCCCCTTCGGGATGCGCACCGATCGTCCCCGGTCTCACGACCACCATCGAGATCCTATGAGTAATGGCTACAACCTGCTCTGATGCAGCAGGCATTGTTGGCCGTTGCGGAAAGGAGCAGGAGATGACGCAGGACGGTATTCAAGAAAATGCGGCGCACAGGGAGCTTGATGCGATCTTCGTGTCGGTGGAGTTGAGCAAGAAGACCTGGTTGATCACCTCGATCTCGCCGGGAGCTGGCGAGAAGCTATCGCGCCATTCCATCCCCGGCGGGGATATTGCTGGGCTTCTTGGCCGCCTCGCTCTTTTGAAGCGAAAGGCTCGTAGCCGAACCGGCCGCGACTATCCGTTCGTCATCATTCAAGAGGCCGGCCTTGATGGCTTCTGGGTCCACCGGGTTCTGGAAGCAGAAGGCCACGACACTCATGTCGTTGACGCAGCATCCATAGCAACGTCTCGGCGCAAGCGGCGGGTGAAGACGGATAGGCTCGACGGCGAGACCCTTATCCGGGCGCTGCTGGCGTTCAAGCGTGGCGAACCGCGAGTCTGCTCCATGCTACGCGTGCCGACCCCTGATGAGGAGGATCGCCGCCGCATCGTCCGGGAGCGCAAGGTATTGATGGAAGAACGCATCCGGCACAGCAACCGGATCAAGGGTCTGCTCTTCTCACAGGGCATCACCGGCTACGATCCTCTACGGCGTGATCGTCGCGATCGGCTGGAGACACTTCGCACAGGCGATGGACGGGATCTGCCCGAACATATGAAGCGCCATGTTCTGCGCGAGGTCGACCGAATGGAAATGCTGCTCGATCAGATCAAGGCAGTCGAGGCGGAACGGGACGCCATGCTCGCCGAAGAACGCCGATCGGCGCGTGAAGTGGTTATGCTGTCGAAAGTCGTCGGTATCGGACCAGAGTTTGCGGCCGTGCTGTGGGGAGAGGGCTTGTTCCCGGTGCTTCGCCAATCGCCGGCAGGTGGCGGCCTATGCCGGCCTTGCGCCGACGCCATGGCAAAGCGGGTCGATCGACCGGGAGCAGGGGATCGGAAAATCCGGAAATCCGCGCCTGCGATCGACGCTCCTGGAAATGGCGTGGCTCTGGTTGCGGCACCAGCCCGCCTCAGCGCTCAGCCGCTGGTTCAACGAACGAGTCGCCCAGAATGGCGGACGCTTCAAGAAGGTGATGATCACCGCATTGGCCCGCAAGCTGGTCGTGGCTCTATGGAAATACGTCAGCGCCGGCGTGGTGATCGAAGGGGCGTTTGTCAGACCATGACGATCTGACCGCATTCCAGTTCGGCCAGGGCCTGATCAGCCCGCCGGAACCGGGTGGACGACCGCATTGCGGCATGGCTTGAACGCCGTCATCGAGACTGGTCTCGTCCTCCTGAGCCCTTGCCGCGCGGGCGGGATTATGGTGCAGCCGCTCGAGCGGCGACCGGATGTGAGGTTGATACGTGCAAACGCGCGGATCAGGAAACGGGCTCAGACCTCAGGTTCATGTGCGGTTGGGATCGCGCTGCTTGTGCCGATGCATGGCTGAAGGGCCCGTTGGCCAGCATCGTTCTCGTGGGACTGATGCTGGAATCCTCCTTGTGCGGCCTCTCTACTGGCTGTCTGGCGCCGGTCGGGCCTCTGACTGCAACGGCTTCGCCGACCTTGTCCCCTGCGGCTTTGCCGCATTCCTCGCGGGACAACAAGCTCGGCTGCCGCCGTACTCCGCTCACGCTGCGGTCCACAGGATGCAGTCGGCCCGATCGTCGCCTCACGACCGCTATCGAGGCCGCACAAAGCAGCTTCGGCAACCAGTCAGGAGAACGACAATGGCTACCATCGGCAACTTCCAGCAATCGGATAACAACGAGTTCAGCGGCGAGATCGTCACCCTCTCGCTCCAGGCCAAGAACGTCCGCATCGTCCCCGATACACGCGCCAGCGGCGAAAACGCTCCCAGCCACCGGGTCTTCGTCGGCCGCATCGAAATCGGGGCCGCCTGGTCCAAGCAGTCCAACGAGGGTCGCAGCTACCTCGGTCTCAAGCTCGACGACCCGAGCTTCACCGCTCCGATCTACGCCAACCTCGTCGAGGGTGAGGACGGCCAGGGCTACAGCCTCATCTGGTCACGTCCGAACCGCCGCAACGGCGACTGAGCACCCTAGGACGCCTCGCACCCGGCGGGGCGTCGTCCAGAAACTGACCACTCAGCAGCTCAGAGCCACAGCTTGACGAGAGGTCCCTCATGTGCAGGCCGCGATGGGCGCGGCCCGAGAAAAGCAGAAGGAACCACCACAATGACTACGATCGGCACTTTCTCCCGCACCGCGAACGGCTTCTCCGGCTCGGTCAAGACCCTCAACCTCAACGTCAAGACGGTGACGTTCTCTCCGGCCGATGGCGAAAACGAAAAGGGTCCCGACTTCCGCATTCGCCGGCGCCACCGAGTTCGGGGCGGCATGGAAGAAGACCTCGCGCGAGGGACGCGACTACCACTCCGTCAAGCTCGACGATCCCAGCTTCCCAGCTCCGATCTATGCGAGCCTGGTCGAGACCGACACCGAGGACGAATTCTCACTCACCTGGTCCCGCCGCACCGCAGAGTGATGCAGCGCACTAGCCCTTGGCCGGTGTCTTGCGCGCCTTCTTCACTGGTGACTTGATGGCTGCCGCGGTCGTCGTCGTGGCTGCTGCTGCGCGAGCAGCCCGTTTCGCTTTTTCCGCCGTGGCAGGAGGGGGCGCAGCCGCCTTACGCCCGAGCCCTATTGATTTCGCCAGGGCCGAGCGGGTGGCCGCGTAATTTGGCGCCACCATCGGATAGTCGGAGGGCAGGTTCCATTTTTGACGGTATTCGTCCGGACTCAGATTGTAATGCGTTCCGATATGCCGCTTCAAGGATTTGAACTTTTTCCCGTCTTCCAGGCAGATGATGAAATCAGGTGACACTGACTTCTTGATCGACACCGCCGGCTCCAGTTTGGCCGCGATCGGAGCCACAGGTGTGCCGATCCCTTGCAAAGCGACATAGACATCCTCGATCAGCTTCGACAACTCGCCGACCGGCAGCGGATTGTTCGAAACGTAGGCGGAAACGATGTCGGCGGTGACTGATACGAGATCAGCCTGGTCGCTTGGGTCTGGAGAAACGGTCATCGAATTTCCTCTTGTCCAAAGGGCGCTTTGAAAACGGATGGTCTGTCTATTCGCCAATCAGGCAAATAATTCGCTACTCCGCCAACAAACCTCATTCCGTGCAAATATCAAGCAGGCAAGTGTCGCTGCGATCGTTCGGTCCGGCGGCAGACGAAATTGCCGATCGCGTCGGGGAAGCAGGAAGGCTTTCCCGCTCGCTTCTCCGAGCGCCAAGCGTGCAGCCCAACGCAAGCCAGCGCCATGAACCATGGCTCCTGCGTCGCAGGGTTGAGCCGTGAACATCCGCCCAACAGTGATCGTCGCGGCACGCTGTGGCGCGGTCCTCGTCGTCGGGCCGGCCGCGCGGAAGATGATCAGGCAAGGCGTGCGTTTTCTGCAGAGCCTTTTCGGGTACTGCCACGCGCACCGGACGGCTGTCAGTCGCCCGAGTTAAGCGATTTCCGCACCGCTGAATTCACGAACCTTTTCGGTTTCCAGGATCCCCGGATTATGCCTGATTGGCCGGACCCAAAAGCAATCGCCGTTTGCCGGATCTGCCCGATCTTGGGTGTCATGATCGCCCATGGCTGAGGGCGCCAAGAGCGGACGCTAGGAATGAGGATTTTCCCGCCGTTCGGATGTCGCACCGAATTCTGAAATGGCAAACGAGATGACGCTGCGCAGGCGCGGCGTCATGCGGCGGTCGCGATGATAGACAAGTGACATCGATCGTTCTCGTAGATGCCAGTCTGGAAAGAGTTGAACGAGCAGGCCTGCCTGGATATCCGAACTCAGTAGAATGGACGGCTGCATGATCAGTCCCAGGCCAGCGCGTGCAGTCATGCGGACGGCCTGACCGCTATTGACGGTGATCGGCATTCGCGGACTAACTTCGACCGTATCGTCACCTTTCGCCAGCTTCCATGGCGACCGCGCTGCCGGGGTAAAGCCGATGGCATCGTGGTTGGCTAGATCATTAGGATGGTCTGGATTGCCCCTTCGTGCAAGGTAATCCGGCGCGGCACAGATCATCATCCGGTAAGGGGCAAGACGGCGCGCAATCAAGCGGCTATCCGGCAACTCGCCGATACGGAAAGCAATATCGAACCCTTCGTCGACGATATCGACGTTGCGATCGGTCAAGGTGACATCCAGCGTGACGTCCGGGGCAAGCTCGCGGTAGCGCTGCAATCTCGGCATCAAGACCTCTGCGCCAAAAGTCGTCGGCGCCGTAACCTTCAGCTTGCCGCGAGGCTCTGCTTGCAATGCCTCGGCATCTTGATCCGCGATGGCAACGCGCTCCAGAATATCTCGGCATTGTTCGACGTAGCTGGCGCCGAAATCTGTCAAGCTCTGACGGCGCGTGGTCCTGTTCAGAAGACGCGTTCCGAGCCGCTCCTCCAGTGCCGCCACGTGCTGCCCGACCATTGCTGGCGACATCCCGAGCTTGCCCGAGGCGGCGCTCATCGAGCCCTCTTGCACCGTCGTCACGAACACTTGCATGGAACGAAATAGGCTCATTCGATAGTTTGTCTTTTAAATGAAGATATAATTTTTGCAATTATCCATATTAATCAGTGAAATTACAACTGCCGTGACGCTGCAATCAAGGAACACGACATGGCACAGAACAGATTCACGGGCAAAACGATCCTCATTACGGGGGCGGGAACTGGCATGGGGCGGGCCGCCGCTCTTCGATTGGTCGAAGAGGGTGGGCAAGTCGCTCTCGTCGGACGCCGGCCCGAGCCTATCAGCCAATTGCAGTCGGAGATCGAGACCGCCGGCGGCACCGCGATCGCGATTGCCTGCGATATCGCCGACAACGAGGCGGTTGCCGCGGCTTTGCAGACGACAATAACCCGCTTCGGAAAACTGGATGCCCTGTTCGCCAACGCCGGCGTACTGGGCGAGTTCAAGCCTTTGGCCGTCACGGAAGCGGATGAATTCGACGCTCTGATCGCTACCAACCTGCGCGGCACCTTCTTCACCATCAAGCAATGCCTGCCGTTTCTGGCCGATGGCAGCATTCTCATCAACGCCTCATGGACGGCTGGTGGAGTGATGCCCGGCGCCGGAGCCTATGCCGGCACGAAGGGCGCCCTACAGGCAATGATGCGCACGCTTGCGGTAGAGCAAGGCCCACGGAACATCCGCGTCAACGCCATAAATCCGGGCATCATCCTGACGCCGATGGCCGATGATGTCATAGACCCTGTCTTCGCCGCGCGCCTCGCCAGCCACACACCCCTTCGCCGCAACGGCAGATCGGAAGACGTCGCGGGCACCGTGGCCTGGTTGCTTTCGGACGACGCCAGTTTTGTTACCGGGCAGGAGATCACCGTCGACGGCGGCTTCACAATAGGCGGCATACGGCTTTAGTCCGATCCAATCGTATCCGTCAGTGAACTGACCGCAAGCATCTCGCCAGGCTCGGCCAGACGCGGCCACACAAACCGTCCGTGATCGATGCGCTTGGTGAACAGGCACAGCTCCGTTCCGTCCCAGAACAGGATCTTCAGAAGCGAGGCATTCTTGCCGCGGAAGACGAACAAATGACCCGGAACGGCTCCTTCTTGAGCTGTTCCTGGATCAAGTAGCGAGACCATCGAGACCTGTGCGCATGTCGGTGTAGGCGAGCGCCAGATGCACTTTCACGCCCGCTGGAAATGACAATCATGATGCCTTCTCCTTGCCGGCGAGCTGCCGCTTCACCGCAGCCGCAGTGGCGCCCGCCGGCACGAACACGCGCCGTCATCATCCCGTTCGATCGCCACCATGCCGTCCGGTGGCCGCACGAGATCGCGCAAGGCGGCCAGCGCCGACGGCTCGTCTTCGCCTTCATCGGCGAGCTCGACCGTCGTCAGTTCCAGCGCGTTACGAGCGGTCAGGCCGAACTCTTCTCGCCAGCGGAAGGCCATGCTGGTGGCAACGCCATGGCGGCGGCGAACCTGCGCCACGGCGACACCGGGCTTCTCCGTCTCCCGCACGATCGCCAACTTCTGCTCGTCGCTGAACCGGCGCCGGTTCGAGCGCCCACCCACCGCTTCCGGCGTCAAGCGGTGTTGGCGCCGCGTGCAATTAGCAGCGCTGCTTAATTGGGCTCGGGCACTCGGATGAAGCAGCGATCGCCAGTCCATTTCGTCGCCGGATTCTTACAGGCGATCGCGCCAGATCCGCAACGCATGCCGCGAAAGCCCGAGCGCCGCCGCATACTCTGCATGATCCATGCCACTCCAATTCATCGCCTCGACATGCATGCTCCAGAACGCGCGAAGGGCGGTTGGGCCGCTGTCCGTGCGGTTGCCGTAGCGATAGCGGGCCTCCTCTGGGGGCGCTTCGGCTGCTGCGTCTTGCCCTGACGTCCAGCCTTCTTTCGGCGCAAATTCTGCAGCTTTTCCGCACGCTTGCGCAGGTCTTCGCTGTTCACCAGATGGCGCATCCACAGCTCGAACGTGGTGATCGAAAGATCGCGCTGGCGACCGTATTCCAGCGCATCCTGATTGCTGCGGTACCAACTCGCAATGTGCGACGACCAGTAAGGACTGTTGGCCTTGGCCCAGGAGCGGCGAGGCGCCATCGGAAATCCTCCACATGACGAAGGAACCCGACATGACGCGAGATTGCACTACTCAATCTGGGTGCAGAGACCGGACGCTTACGGGGGACGGGGAGGGACGGCAAGATAAAGCGAGCTGGCGCTCGCACTCGCTTCGCTCGTAAGTGTCTGTCTGCACATTGTTTTTTCCGGCAGATTCCGAGACCAGGCGGAATGACGTGAGGTGCGGGGCTCGAGGCTGTCGGCTACGCTATTGATCTGAAACGAAAAACTGCGGCGCCCTAGCGATGTGCGATCCGCCATCCTACGCCACAGCAAGTCATTGCAGTCCATAGCATGCTCAGCGCTCCGGCCGTCTTGAAGCGCGAAATCCGACTCCCGATGCTGTCGTCATGGCAGATGGTGACAGCGACAGGTTCCAGGTTCGCACCGGCCGGATGCGGCATGGCGGCGCGCCGGTCAATTCGCGCACGCTGCCCTTCGTGCGCCAGGTCGAGATCGCCATTCGCAAGCAAGGCGGCAACCCCAATCGCATCGGCGCAAGCAGGAGCGCCGGAAAGGAGAGTGGCCGCTTCAATGCCCGCGGCCGCGGCGGCAAGGTGGCGGCAGCGTTGCCAAAGGATGGTGGCGGGTGGAAGCAGGACTCCAATGGCGTGCGCTTTCGCTCGCGCCGCGTCGTGGTGAAGGCCCGCGTCGTCAAGCTGCCGGGGCGAGGCAAGGGGACCACCGGGCGCGGCCAAAAGTTCGTGACGACGAGCAAGGCTGTCGATGCGCATTTGCGCTATCTCCAGCGCGACGGCGTAACCAGGGACGGCGAGAAGGGCAGGGTGTACTCGGCCTTCGACGACGAAGCCGACGGCAAGGCCTTCGTCGAGCGCGGCCGCGGCGACCGGCATCAGTTCCGCTTCATCGTCGCGCCGGAGGATGCCGCGGAGATGGAAGACCTGCGCTCCTTCACCCGCGATCTCATGCGGCAGATGGAGACCGACCTCAACACGCGCCTCGACTGGATCGCCGTCGACCATCACAACACCGGTCATCCGCATACCCATGTGCTGGTGCACGGCGTCACCGATGACGGCAAGATCCTGAACATCGCCGGCGACTACATCGCCCATGGCATCCGACATCGGGCAACCGAGCTGGTGGAACGGGAGCTTGGGCTACAAAGCGAGATCGAGGTCGCCCGCAAGCTGGCCAATGAGGTCGGGGCCGAACGGCTGACCCGCCTCGACGCATGCTGATCGCCGAACAGCAGGAGCACGATGTTGTCGACCTGCGTCCCAATGCCAGCGACCGCTACACCATTTCCAGCAACCGCTATCTGCTGATCGATCGGGCGAAGACACTGGAGCACTTCGGCCTGGCGAGCGAGATCGAGCCCGGCCGGTGGGTGATCTCCGACAGAGCCGAAAGCACGTTGCGAGGACTTGGCGAGCGCAACGATATCATCAAGACCATACACCGGGCGCTGGAGGAACACGGCCTCGCCCACGAGCGGGGCGCGGCGCAATATGTCACGCACCGCCAGACCATAACCGAGCCGGTCGTCGGCCGTGTGCTCGCCAAGGGCCTTGCCGGCGACGAGATGAGCGACAAGCTGTCGCTTGTCATCGATGGCGTCGACGGGCGCACCCACTATGTCGAGACCGCGGATCCGGCAAAGCTCGATGACATTCAGCGCGGCCATTTCGTGGCGTTCGATCCCATCCTGCCGAAGCAGGAGCCGCGTGCGGCCGACCGCAACATCAGTGTCGTGGCGAGCGAGGACGGCATCTATCGGCCGAGCAGACACCTGGAGGCGATCCGCGAGACGTTTTTGGAAGAGGGCAAGGACCCGGACGCCTTCGTCCGTTTCCATGTCCGCCGTCTCGAAGCGCTGCGCCGGGCCGGCCATGTCGAACGCATCGACGAAGACCACTGGCGCATTCCGGAAAACTTGCCCGAGCGCGGCATCGCCTACGACGCCAATACCCGCGGCAAGGACTTCTCTGTCCGCGTGCTTTCGACGTTCGATCTTGACGCGCAGATCGGCAGCGACGGTGCCACCTGGCTCGACCGGGAGCTTGTGGCCAAAACCCCGGTGCCGCTGGTCCGGTCAGGCTTTGGTCTCGACGTCGACAACGCTCTCGACAGACGGGCCGCCCAGCTCGTCGGGATGGGCCTTGCCGAACGCGATGCGACTACCGGGACGATCACCTTCTCGCGCGACCTCGTAGCCACGCTGGAGCGCCAGGAGGTCGCGCGTGTCGGCAAGGAACTGGCCGCTGCGCGCGGCCTCACCTTCGTGCCCGCACAGCCCGGCAATTGTGTCGGCGGCACGCTGCTTGGCTCGGTCGGTCTTGCCAGCGGGCGCTTCGCCATGCTGGACGATAGTCTCGGGTTTCAGCTCGTGCCGTGGCAGCCGATGCTGGAGAAGCGCATCGGCCAGCACATCACCGGCGTCATGCAAGGTAGCGGCGGCATCGAGTGGAGCTTCGGCAGAAAACACGGACTGGGGCTGTGAGAGCGCTCATCGGCGCGGCACTTTTGGCTTGAAACTATCGCCGGCAACGATTGGCCAAGCCTATTAGCAGACAGTTCTCAGATGCGGGGTTTTAAACGGATACCATTCTCGGACAGGAACTCGATTCCGGCCCTCTCAAGTGTATGCCTTATACTTATGAGGTTGTTGGCAATTGGAATGCGCGCCCCACGCTCAAAATCCGCAATCGTCTGCCGAGCCACATTTGCAGCTCTAGCTAGTTCGTCTTGGCTCCACCCAAGCATCGCCCGAGCGCCGCGACACTGCTCTATCGTTAGCGCATTTTGCAAGGCTACAATCCGATTGACGTCAATCAATTTGTATAAGATGATATTTTCCAAATCGGCCGAGCTGAGCGCTGACACGCTTAGCCCGACCTAACCACAACCAAGCTGTTAGGAGCTCGGATCATGGCTGATTCCGACAATACCACGACTCTGCCTTTCGTCACCCGTAGGCAAGTGCTCGCGGGAGGAATGATCACGTCCACCGCTTTGATGCTTGAAAAAGGTACTTTCACCGGCAACGCTGCCGCGACGAAGATGTCCCCCTCCGACCCAGCGCTGGCGCTTTGGTGGGAATGGCAGACCGCCCACAGGCTGAGCGAGCGGCTTTGTCGCAGGCAACAGCGACTGGAAACGAAGCTTATCGAGAGCATCGGCTTTCCTTGTGTGACCGTCCGCGTGTCCGAGGGCGAGGACGTGACGGTCCACTCGATTGAGGCGCTCAATGAATTCCTCGGCACAAGGCCGGATATGGCCGCCCTTCGCGAGGCGGCCGAGGCCCATTTCGCGGCGCATCAGGCGCGCTGGGATGCGGCTGCCGAGGAGATCGGCTATAACACCGTATTCAGGGCCGAGCGCGAGGCTGGCGACTGGGCGCAGGATCTGCTGGAAGCGTTCTCAACCATCGCCGCCACGACTCTCGCCGGCGTGGCTGGCAAGCTTGATGCCGTGTTACGCGAGGGCGAGGCATGGGAAGAGTGCTCTGAGTTTCCTTGGCCGCAAATCCGTTCCGCACTCAACGATCTGGTGCGCTTCGGGAAGCTCGAAAAAGTCTTTAACGGCGAGCGGCGCTCCTAGGCGGCAGGTGGGCTGCTGCTGCCACGCCTGAAACACGACGGTGGAGGAGGTCTGGGGTAGCTGTTAATTCGCAGCCATTCGCAAAGTTTTGGTTCAGGCTGCCTAACTCAGCTGAGCAGCGTACGATTGATGAGTGCCGCTCGCACCTTTTAAAATTTCCCTGTGGATATTCCCACTATGATGATGCGGTGTCGTATTCGTTTGACTGGGGCTGAGTAGAAGTAAGCAACTTGGGCTCGGGGGAATCATGAACAAGTTGCTTGTTGGTGCGGCATTGCTTGCCGCTGGTGTCTTCGGCGCGGATACATCTTTCGTTTCTTATATTAGAAGCTCCGTAGGGATGGCGGCTTTTGCGCAGGAGGCGCAAGGGAGCTCGCCAGATGCTGGTGCGAGCGGCGGTTTCGGCAATGGCGGGGCCGCTATGGGCAGCGGCGGCTCATCGGATCAGCCGAGTGCGGGGGATGAGCACGCTTCCGGCAGTGCACCGGCGACCGAGAGTCCGGACGCGGCAGCCACGGTCGGCACCGACGCGGCCGCGGCCGGCACGGCGGATCAACCGACCGACAGCGAGGCGGCACCCGAGGAGCCGGCAGCAGCGGCAGCGACGACTGAGACGACCACTGAGAGCGATCCAGAGGCGATCGGCACGCCGAAGGTGGATTTGCCGAAGAGTTCAGGCAATGGCAATCTGGGCTATGCCATCGGCATCGATGTCCCGGACTTCCACGGCATCGAAC
>NZ_JAMYLZ010000048.1:0-35431 GCF_040318315.1 Mesorhizobium sp. M1227 | reverse complement strand
GGGTTCGTGGGGCTCCCCCGTCAGGGGGCCGTGTCCCCGGGGCGGGTGCCGGTTTGGGGGGCCCCCCAAATACGGGGGGGTCCCTAAACACCACGGGCCCCGGTTTGCCCCGGGGCCCCCGAGCCGGAAGTTGAGATCGTGGACCGGGATAGCCGTCAGCTCACGCCGGCAAAAGTGCCTCGCATGAGCAGATCCGGCAGATAGCTTGCCGGCTTACCGCCAACCGCCTGCCCACCGGTCAGGCCGCCTTGTATTTCAGGGCCGAAGAACGAATACGGAAAGGGCGTGACCGGCCGGCTCACCGCATCGAGCCGTGCCCGAAGATCTTCGGGAATGTCGAAATCAAGCGCGCCGAGATTGTCCTTGAGCTGGTCAAGCCTGGTGGCGCCGACGATGACGGACGCAATGCCTGGCCTGTTGGCCGTCCAGTTCAGGGCGACCTGGGCCATGCTGCGGCCGAGCTGGCCGGCAACCCTCTCCAGTTCGGCGACGATTTGCCAGTTGCGATCGGTGAATTTCTGGAAACCGGGATTGGTCGAACCACGCATTGTCTCCAGCCGGCCACCGTCCTCGACGACTGTATCGAAACGGTATTTTCCGCTGAGCAGACCGCTGGCCAACGGACTCCAGACCATGATTCCGGCGCCATAGCGCGTGCCGAACGGCACGAACTCGTGCTCGATGTTGCGCTCGGCCAGCGAATATTCGAGCTGAAGCGCCGAAACCGGTTCATAGCCGCGATGCTCGGCGACGGCCTGCGCCCGGCTTGCGTACCAGGCCGGCACGTCGGACAGACCGACATGCCGGATCTTTCCGGCGCGCACCAGATCGTCCAGCGTCCGCATCACCTCCTCCGGCGGCGTCAGCCTGTCCCAGGTATGGAGGATGTAGAGATCGATGTAGTCGGTGCCGAGCCGCTTCAGCGAACCGTCTATCGCCCGCAGGATGTTCTTGCGGCCGTTGCCCCCGGCGTTCGGGTTGCCCGGTTCGGCGTTGTAGGTGAATTTGGTACTGATCACCGACTTGTCGCGCAGCCCACGCTCGGCGATGAATTCGCCGAGCCAGGTTTCGGCCGTGCCACCGGTATAGAGATCGGCGGTATCGAAGAAATTGCCACCGGCTTCGACATAGGCATCCACCAAGGCGCGCGCGGTTTCCTTCTCCGCGCCCCAGCCCCATTCCGTGCCGAACGTCATGGTGCCGAGCGCCAGGCGGGTGACACGCAGCCCGCTGTTGCCGAGCGTGTAGTAGGACATGGTCATGGATTTCTCCTGCAGTTTGAAAAGCGGGATTGAGGTCTTGCCTGGGATACGCAGTCAGGCCTTGGCCAGCGCATCGACCACCACCTGGAAGCGGCGCGGATCGAAATAATCGTGGTAGGCGCTGATCAGACCGCTCTTGAAGTGGAAAATCGCGATATTGCTGTTGGTGTATTCAGTGCCGCCGATCAGCACCGCGCGGTTCTTGTACTCAACGACGATCGCGTCCGAATTCGCTGCCGGATAGATGGCTGTCAGCTGCGAATCGAAGGATTCGAAATTACCGAAGAGGCCTCGGAAGGCCGCCAGGATCGCGACCTTACCATCGATGCTGTTTCCAAATCCTGCCGGCGGGTAGAAGACAAGTATCCGGCCATCTTCAGCCCAAAGGTCGCCCCATGCCTCAATGTCCTTGCGGTGCATCAGATCAAAGAATTTACGCACGGTCTCGAGATTACGGGTTCGTTCGGAATCGAGGTCGGTCATTAGACGTTTCCATGGCTACTCGGCCGTGTGATGCAGCCAAAGATGCGCCCTCCTTTCCCCACCGATAAGATTGCATTATCCGAATGGACTATGCGATATCATGCATGAATGGACCGCGATCTGCTTAGCCACCTACCTATAATCGTTGCCGTCGCGCGACGTGGCGGTTTCGCGCCGGCAGCCGCCGAGCTCGGCATGAGCCCGTCAGCGGTCAGCCATGCGGTTCGGCTGGTAGAGGAGCGAATCGGCCAGCCGTTGTTTGCCCGCACCACGCGCAGCGTCTCGCTGACCGAGGCTGGCACCGCGCTTGTCGCTGCGGCGGAGCCGGCGCTGGAAGACATTGCCGACCGGATCGAACGTATCCGCTCTGTCAAAGGCCGGGCAAGCGGACTGCTCAGGATCAACGCGCCGCGTTTGGCGCTGCCTCTGGCGCTGATGCCCATCCTGACGGCGATGGCGGAACGTTACCCTGACGTGACGGTGGAGATCGTCACCGACGAACGTCTGAGCGATATCGTCGGCGAGGGTTTTGACGCCGGCATCCGGCTGGGCGAGATGATCGCCGAGGATATGGTGACGGTGCGACTGACAGGGCCTTTCCGCAGCATCATCGTTGCCTCGCCGGCCTATGTCGCCCGGCGCGGGCGGCCATGGGCGTTGGCCGATCTCGCCGTGCACAACTGCATCGGTTATCGGCTGTTGCGATCACGTGCGCTCTATCACTGGGATCTATCCGATCAGGGCAAGGATATCAGCGTCGAGACACGCGGCAGCGTGGTCGTCAGCGATCCGCTGTCGGCAAGGGAAATGGCGCTTGCCGGCATCGGCCTCGCCTATCTGTTCGAGCCGCTTGTCAAGCCTGACATCGAGGCAGGCCGGCTGGTCGAAGTCCTTGGCGAGGCATCGATCGAGGAACCGGGACTGTTCCTCTATTTCCCGCGCCGCGCCGCGATGGCCCCGAAGCTCCGCGCCTTCATCGACACCGCGCAAGAAATCGGCCGGGCATCCTCGCGGATACCCGGCCGAAAAAAGCCTCTCAAACGAATAGTTACTTCTTGACCGCTGCCGCGACTTCCGCCGCGAAATCGGTCTCTTCCTTCTCGATACCCTCACCGAGCGCGAAGCGCAGATAGGCAGCGATTTTGGCTGGCGCGCCTATTTCGCTCTCGGCATCCTTCAGCGCCTTCTCGACGGTAATGTCGGGATTGAGCACGAAAGCCTGCTTGAGCAGCACGACCTCTTCATAGAACTTGCGCAAACGGCCTTCGACCATCTTCTCGATGATCGCTTCCGGCTTGCCGGACTGGCGCGCCTGGTCGGCGAAGATCGCCTTCTCGCGTTCCACTGCGGCCGGATCGAGCTCTTCGGTGGTCAGGGCCATCGGATTGGTGGCAGCGACATGCATGGCAACCTGACGGGCGAAGGCGTTGGCGGCATGCGCGTTGCCCGTCGTCTCGATGGCCACCAGCACGCCGAGCTTGCCAAGGCCGTCGGCGACCGCATTGTGAACGTAGGTTGCGACAGCGCCGTGCTCGACCGTGAGCTTGGCCGAGCGGCGGAAGCCCAGATTCTCACCGATGGTGCCGACAGCGTCCTTGATGGTCTCGGCGACCGATTTGCCCGATCCCGGATAGGGAGCGGCGGCAACGGCCTCGGTCTTGCCGCCATAGGCAAGCGCGACCTTCGCGACATTGGCGACGATCTCCTGGAACGCAGCATTGCGGGCAACGAAGTCCGTCTCGGAATTGACCTCGACGATCGCTGCCTCGCGGACGCCGGAATCTACGCCGATCAGGCCTTCGGCAGCGGTACGGCCAGCCTTCTTGTCGGCCTTTGAAATGCCCTTCTTGCGCAGCCAGTCGATGGCTTCTTCCATATTGCCGTTGGTCTCGTTCAACGCCGCCTTGCAGTCCATCATGCCCGCGCCGGTCAAGTCGCGGAGTTCTTTGACCTGTGCAGCCGAAATGCTCATTGTCGCCTCTTTGTCTAAATGCACTGACGCACCATCGATTTTCGATGATGCGCCTGGTGCTGGTAGCGCTTACCGCGCCAACATATTGGAAAGATGAAGGCCGCAGCCGGCCTTCGCTACTATGCTTCCGGGGTCTGGGCTGCCGGGCTCTCGGCGGCCGGGGTCTGATCGAGCGCCGGCTCGACCGGAGCCTCGACCGATGCGCCGATATCGACACCGAGCGCGCCCTGCTGACGGGCGATGCCGTCGATAGCTGCCTTGGCGATCAGATCGCAATACAGCTGGATGGCGCGGGCCGCGTCGTCATTGCCGGGGATCGGGAAGTCGATCTTGTCCGGGTCGCAGTTGGAATCGATGATGGCAACGACCGGGATGCCGAGACGCTTGGCCTCGAGAATGGCGATCGCTTCCTTGTTAGTGTCGATCACGAACATCAAATCGGGCGTCGAACCCATATCCTTGATGCCGCCCAGCGCCTTGTCGAGCTTCTCACGCTCGCGGTCGAGGTTGAGGCGCTCTTTCTTGGTCAGGCCCTGAGCCTCGCCGGCCAGCATTTCGTCGAGCTTGCGCAGGCGCTGGATGGAATTCGAGATCGTCTTCCAGTTGGTCAGCATGCCGCCGAGCCAACGCGAGTTGACATAGTACTGGGCCGAGCGCTGCGCGGCATCGGCGACGATGTCGGAGGCCTGGCGCTTGGTGCCGACGAACAGCACCCGGCCGCCCTTGGCAACAGTGTCGGAAACCTGCTTCAACGCCTGGTGCAGCAAAGGCACTGTCTGCGAGAGGTCGATGATGTGGATGTTGTTGCGGGCGCCGTAGATATAGGGCGCCATTTTCGGGTTCCAGCGGTGGGTCTGGTGGCCGAAGTGAATGCCAGCTTCCAATAGCTGGCGCATGCTGAAATCAGGCAGAGCCATTCTTATTTCCTTTCCGGTTAGCCTCCACGGACACAGGCATTTTTGGACTTTGTCCTCGAACGCCACCGGAGGTTTCAGCCGGATTTCTCCCGGGCAGACACCAAAGTCCGTGTGTGGAATGAGCGCGCATATAGAGGGGAAGCGCGACAAACGCAAGCGCTGTGGCGTCTTGCGGCTCAGCGTGCGGCGATCAGCGCACCGGTGTCATTGCCGCATCTTCCCCTTCGGCACCCGCACACGCCGGAAAACGGCGACGATCTCCTCGCGGCTGCACTCGATGGCGCCTAACCGCACTGCGCGGTCGCGCTCGAACCCGGTTATGTCATAGTGCGGCGCGGATGTCTTTGGCGGTCCTTGGTAGGACGCGCGCTTGATGCCGAGCTGCCCGGCAAAGCGATGCAGCTCGTCGGTGTCGTCTGCCAGCAGATGACACCAGCGGTGGCCGACCCATTTCCAGATCGCCGCATCGACATAGACCGCCACAGGCTTGCCGCACTCCTTCATCTTGCGCCGACCAACACACCGCTAACGATGATAGAAGGGATTGGCATAGAAAATGAAGCCGCCGCCAGCCTCGAGTTGCGTCATCGTCCTGGTGACGGTCTCCTGCATCCGGTCGTGCAGTTCGGCGAGTGCCTCCTCGACGGAGCCTTGATAGGCGTGCAAGCCTAGCGGCTCCGGTACCCGGACATAGGCGCGACGTGGGCCTGCCGGCTGCGGCACGAAACGGTTGATCGCATCGCGCAGCGTACCCTTGCAATAATCGTTGCGGATCCGCTTCAAATGTTCGGCGATCTCCTCCTGCGTGATGCGCGGGTTGGCTGAGGCCCACGGCCCGACACGCTGCAGGCGCTGGATCGCATCTGCCAGCGTTCGGACCTGCTTCTGGCTTCCGCTGCCATCCGTGCTTTCCCGCAGCCAGCGCCGCGAACGGCGCAAAAGGTCGGCATTGTCGAGCGTGCCGGCGTCGACCGAGACAAGTTCGGCAAGGCGACGGCCGAGTTCGGTCAGCAGGTCCTTTTGACGTGCGTCATACGAAGCCCGCTCATCGGACCGCAGGCCATATGCAGCCTCATCGCGAGACAGCAACGTCGCATAGATATGATGGATGCGCTCCGGCAGCGAATCGGCGGCACGGCGTTCGATTTTCAGGCTGTGCTCGACATAGGCGCATTCCTTTGCCAGCGCTGCCTCGACATTCCCCGTGAAAGCAAGCTTCCAGATCACGGGCGCGATCCAAACCTTGAAATCCGGATCCGTCAGGCGGCCGCGCTTCAACGCCTCGAACCCCATTTCGACCGCGCCCGGCAGCAGCGGGGCAATGATGTTGGCATGCCAGCCGACACCGCCTTCGGGATGCAGGAGCACGCCGTGCCCCTTCAGCGCCCAGGCCACCGAATGTTCCTTGGCGGCCGCGCTGTTGCCCGGGATTTGCGCGATCAGATTGTTGGCCAACCAGAATTTCTGCATCAGCCGGCCAAGCCCGTTGACGACGCCGTGCGTGGCCCAGGATGCCGCCAGCGGGCTTACCCGCGAGACGACCTCCTTGTCGATCATCCAGTCGGCAAAGAATTCAGGATGGTTGGGCGTGATGAACGTCGCCTTGCCCGCGCCGCAACAAGCCTTCAGCCTTTGCCGGTCATCCTCCGGAAAATCGATGTGGCGGACATTGGCGACGCCGCGCAAACCGGCCAGACGGTTGAATGGCAACAGGTCGCGAAACCCCGGAATGCCGTGCAGCATGACAATCCGGTTGACGAATGTCATAGCGTTGATCAGTGTCGCATTGGGCCGCGGCGCCACAAAAACGTCGATCCTGCTCAACCTGCTCCCCCGCGGCGCATACCGTAATAAAACGTTGATAGGCAATTGCGGCATGCTCAAGTCGATGCGACTTGCCCCGCAAGATTAAGCGCTACTATCCCGGATAGCGGCCGGCGGCTTGCCGTTCACTCGAGCTTATTTAGACGGGCAGGTCTTAGGCTGATCGAACAGTGACAGATTGACCAATTTGCCGGTCATCGAGAACTCGCCATAGTCCATGACGAGATCGCGCGTGATGCCGTTCTTGTGCAGCTTGAAGCTGATCCGGTATTCCGGCACCTCCTCGCCGCCTTTGTCGGCATCATCGAAATAGGCGATGTCGACCGGCCAGTATTTGTCGGTGGCGAGCTTGGCCAGCGCCGGCGCTTCCGGATCGGCATTGTCGGCATCGGCTTGCTTGCCGACGACGACGGTGGTGGTCACCACCTTGTTGGCGTCCTCAGAGCCGTCGAACAGGTTGGTTTCGTAGAAACGCTCGCCCTTTTCCGCCTTGCCGATCATTTCGACCATTTGCTGGGTCGGGAACTGGGTCGGCGCGAGTTCCAGGCTGTTCTTCTCGGGCTTGTCGATATCGACCTTGAGACCGTTGGCTTCCTTCGTTGCGGTACCCTTGACCTCCTTGTCGAGGTTCTGGTCGACAAAGGATTTGTTCACGAAGGAGAAGGTCTTGCCCTCGGCATCCTCGAAGGTGGTCATCTGCTGGTCGGTCAGCCTTGTGTTGTCGCTGGTTACGATCTGGGTCACCAAACGGAACTTTACCGTATAGCCCTCGCAAGGCGAGCCGTTGAACTCGTAGACCATGCGGCCGGTGATGCCGGTAATGCCGGAACGGTCTGAAGCCTTGTCGAGTGAAATGTCGTAAACAGCACGATGCGCCTGCAGCGCAGGCACCGCAAAAGCGGGAGCCGCCCAGGAAGCCGCTGTCAAGAGAACGGCGTTGAATGCGAGGCGCGTTGCGCGCATGGGGTGCTCCGATCATCGCGGCTAGTGGCAAGCCGCATGGAAAGATGGTCCAGCTTAAAAAAAGTCGTGGCGGAAGCGAGGCAAAAATAGCAATTTCGGCCCGGCCTGCGCGGCACCTTCAAGCAATAGGGAAATAGCATGAGCGAAACAATCGAAAAGCGGCTAAGCGATCTCGGCGTGGCGCTGCCGGCCGCCGCCGCGCCCGCCGCCAATTACGTGCCCTATTGCCGGACCGGCAATCTGCTGTTCACCGCCGGGCAGTTGCCGCTCAAGGAGGGCAAGCTCCAGGCGAGCGGACTGCTTGGCCGCGATGTCGACACCGCGACCGGCAAGGAAGCCGCAAAATACTGTGCGATCAACATATTGGCCCAGGCTCAGGCGGCACTTGGCGATCTCGAGAAAATCCGTCGCTTGGTGAAGATCACCGTCTTCGTCGCCTCGGCACCGGATTTTGTCGAACAGCATCTGGTTGCCAACGGCGCCTCGGATTTTCTCGCCGCCGTGCTCGGCGATCGTGGCAAGCACGCTCGCTCCGCCGTCGGCACCGCCTCCCTGCCGCTTAATGCCGCAGTGGAAATCGAAGCGATCTTCGAAGTCGAATGACCGGGACTGCAACCATGACCGATCTTTCCTGGCTGACCGCCCGGCCCGTCGCCCATCGCGGCCTCCACGACATGAACAAGACGCGCTGGGAGAACACCCTTTCCGCCTTCGCTGCGGCGGCCGAGCGCGGCTACGCGATCGAATGCGATGTGCACCTGTCATCCGACGGCGTCCCCGTCATCATCCACGATGGCGATCTGCGGCGGCTGACCGGCGAGGATGGCTTCGTCTGGCAGCGTACGGCTGCAGAGATCACGGCGCTGAAGGTCGGCGGCACCGCCGACCATTTGCCGACGCTGCAGCAGGCGCTTGATCTGGTCGACGGCCGTGTGCCGATGGTTGTCGAACTGAAAGGTGCTGCCGGGCATGACGAAGGCCTGGTCGAAAGCGTCGGCAAGATGCTCAAGCATTACAAGGGCAAGACCGCGATCATGTCGTTCGACCATTGGCTGATCCGCGAGTTCCCGAAATATGCACCCGGCATACCCGGCGGGTTGACCGCCTACGGCAACGACAACCACCTGATCGAGGCGCATTTCGCCATGCTGGCGCATGACATCGCCTTCACCTCCTACGCTGCCGGCGACCTGCCGAACCGGTTCGTCTCCTTCGTGCGAGAGAGACTCGGTATGCCGGTGATCACCTGGACCGTGCACGACCAGCCTGCCGTCGACCTGACCTTCAAATATGCCGACCAGATGACGTTCGAAGGATTCGAGCCCGATCTGGTACGGCTTGCCTGAGCGGGCTTGTATGGGTCCGCAGCGAGCTTAAGTAAGCCTCATGGATCAAGGGGACGACTGTGAAAGACAAACGGCGAATGCGGAGCTGTCGATCCGCATCGCCGCGGGCATCGGCGCCTTTACCAGCGCTGAATGGGACAGCCTCGGCGGCACTACACGCGGCGATGCAGAATACGGCTACAACCCGCTTGTCTCATTCGCTTTTTTGAGCGCGCTGGAAGATTCCGGCTGCGCTGTTCGGCGCACAGGCTGGCAAGGCCATCACCTCAGGCTGGAAACCGCGCGAGGCATGTTGCTCGGAGCGGTCCCCTGCTATCTGAAGTCGCACAGCCAGGGCGAATATGTCTTCGACCATGGCTGGTCGGACGCGTTCGAACGCGCCGGCGGGCGCTACTATCCGAAGCTGCAATGCGCGGTGCCGTTCACACCCGTCACCGGCCCTCGCCTGCTGGTCGGCAGGGGCGAGGACATCCCCACCGTCAAGGCCGGTCTTGCGACCGGCCTGAAGGCGGTGACGGATAAGCTCGGCGTGTCTTCCGCGCATGTTACTTTCGCGCCGGAGGACGACGTCCAGGTATTGGCGGCGGCCGGCTTCCTGCATCGCACCGACCAGCAGTTTCACTTCTTCAACGAAGGCTTTTCGAGCTACAACGATTTTCTCACAACGTTAGCCTCGCGCAAGCGCAAGGCAATGAAGAAAGAGCGGCGCGAGGCCCTCGCCGACGGCATCTCGATCGACTGGCTGACCGGCAAGGATCTGACCGAAAAGGCCTGGGACGACTTTTTCGCGTTCTACATGGATACCGGCAGCAGGAAATGGGGCCGGCCCTACCTCAACCGCGATTTCTTCTCACTTATCGGCGAACGCATGGCCGACGACATCCTGCTGGTCATGGCCAAACGCAGCGGGCGCTACATTGCAGGTGCCATCAACTTCATCGGTTCAGACGCGCTCTACGGCCGCAATTGGGGCTGCATCGAGGACCACCCGTTCCTGCATTTCGAGGTCTGCTACCATCAGGCGATCGATTTCGCCATCTCGCGCAAGCTGAAGGTGGTTGAAGCCGGTGCGCAGGGCGAGCACAAGCTGGCGCGCGGCTACCGGCCCGTGACGATGCATTCGGCGCACTACATCGCCCATCCAGGTCTGCGCAATGCAGTGGCCGACTACCTCCAGCGCGAGCGGCGCGAAGTCGAGCGGATGAGCGAATATCTGGAAGAGCACACCCCGTTCCGCAAGGACATGGCGGAGTAGAGCAGCGAGACCCCACTCGCTCAGCCACACGGGCCGCATGGCCGATGTCGACCGATCGTCTTGCCCGCCCGGAACAGCTTCGCTACACGAGACAGCGAGCCAAGAACCGGAGCGCGCGCCATGGCCGAAGCAACCTATGACAGCAGCAACATCTTCGCAAAAATCCTGCGCGGAGAAATCCCTTCGCACCGCGTCTACGAGGATGACGCGGTCATTGTCTTCATGGATGTGATGCCGCAAGGACAGGGTCACACGCTGGTGGTGCCGAAAGCACCGTCGCGCAACCTGCTTGACGCGGATCCGGCGGTGCTTGGCCCGCTCTTCGTTCACGTCCAGAAAGTTGCGCGGGCCGTAAAGAAGGCCTTCGATGCCGATGGCGTCACGGTTATGCAGTTCAACGAACCAGCTTCGGGGCAGACTGTCTTTCACCTTCACGTCCATGTCATTCCGCGCTTCGAGGGCATTCCCTTGAAGCCGCACAGCGGACAGATGGAAAAGCCTGAAGTCCTGGCCGAAAACGCCGGCAAGATACGGATGGCGCTGGCAAGCTGAACTGGCGCAACCGCCCTGGCGGGCGCCGGGCGGTTAACCGGAAAATGTCATAAAAAAAGCCCCGGTGCCGGGGCTTTTTTTGATTTGTGGATTCGTCAGTTCTTACGCGGCAGTTGCGGCACAAGGCTGCGCTTGCCACCATCCTTGCCTTTCGGCTCCGGCTTCGGCGCCACCGCCTTTTTCGCGGCGGGCTTCTTCGCCACGGCCTTCTTGGCCTTCGGCACGTCGTCCGGCTCTTCCTTCTTCGGCTTCACCGGCGCCTCGTCGGCGAGCGATTCGAGCTTCAGGCCGGTCTCGCCGGTTTCCTTCTTCTCGACGGTGACACGTACCGTGCCGCCCTTCTTGAGCTTGCCGAACAGCACCTCGTCGGCCAGCGGCTTCTTGATGTGCTCCTGGATGACACGGCCAAGCGGCCGGGCGCCCATGCGCTCGTCATAGCCCTTGTCGGCCAGCCATGCGATCGCCTCCTGCGACAGGTCGAATGTCACGCCGCGCTCGGAAAGCTGCGCTTCCAGCTGCATGACGAACTTCTGCACCACCTGATGGATGACCGGCACCGGCAGCGAGCCGAACGGAATGATCGCATCGAGACGGTTGCGGAACTCCGGCGTGAACAGCCGGTTGATCGCTTCGACATCGTCGCCTTCGCGCTTGGTCGAACCGAAACCGATGGCCGCGCGCTGCGCGTCGGACGCGCCCGCATTGGTGGTCATAATCAGGATGACATTGCGGAAGTCGATCTGCTTGCCGTTATGGTCGGTCAGCTTGCCGTGATCCATGACCTGCAACAGGATGTTGAACAGATCCGGATGCGCCTTCTCCACTTCGTCCAGCAACAGCACGCAATGCGGATGCTGGTCGACGCCGTCGGTCAGAAGGCCGCCCTGGTCGAAGCCGACATAGCCGGGAGGCGCGCCGATCAGCCGTGAAACGGTGTGGCGTTCCATATATTCCGACATGTCGAAGCGGATCAGCTCCACGCCGAGCGAGGCGGCGAGCTGCTTGGCCACTTCCGTCTTGCCGACACCGGTCGGACCCGAGAACAGGTACGAGCCGATCGGCTTTTCCGGTTCGCGCAGGCCGGCCCGCGCCAGCTTGATGGCCGAGGTCAGCGCTGTGATCGCGGTGTCCTGGCCGTAGACGACGCGCTTCAACTCGATGTCGAGGCCTTGCAGCACCTTCTCGTCGTCGGCGGAAACCGTCTTCGGCGGGATACGCGCCATCGTGGCGATCGTCGCTTCGATCTCCTTGATACCGATGGTCTTCTTGCGCTTGGCTTCCGGCACGAGCATCTGCGAGGCGCCGGTCTCGTCGATCACGTCGATCGCCTTGTCCGGCAGCTTGCGGTCGTTGATGTAACGCGCCGAGAGCTCGACCGAAGCCTTGATCGCCTCGCTCGTGTAGCGGACCTTGTGGAACTCCTCGAAATAGGGCTTGAGGCCCTTCATGATCTCGATGGCGTCCTCGACAGTCGGCTCGTTGACGTCGATCTTCTGGAAGCGCCGCACCAGCGCGCGGTCCTTCTCGAAGAACTGGCGGAACTCCTTGTAGGTGGTCGAGCCGATGCAGCGGATCGCGCCCGAAGACAGCGCCGGCTTCAACAGGTTCGACGCATCCATGGCCCCGCCGGAGGTGGCCCCTGCCCCGATCACGGTGTGGATTTCGTCGATGAACAGCACGGCGCCGGGATAATCCTCGAGCTCCTTGACGACCTGCTTCAGCCGCTCCTCGAAATCGCCGCGATAGCGGGTGCCGGCCAGCAACGTGCCCATGTCGAGCGCGAAGATGGTGGCATTGTGCAGCACTTCGGGAACGTCGCCCTCGACGATGCGCTTGGCGAGGCCTTCGGCGATTGCCGTCTTGCCGACGCCAGGATCACCGACATAGAGCGGGTTGTTCTTGGAGCGGCGGCACAGCACCTGGATGGTCCGGTTGATCTCGCTCTCGCGACCGATCAATGGATCGATCTTGCCGGCCTTGGCCTTGTTGTTCAGGTTGACGCAATAGGCAGTCAGCGCGTCCTGCTGCTGCTTCTTCTTGCCGCCTTCCTCTTGCGGCTCGGCTCCGCTCTGGCTGCCTTGCTCGTCGTCGGCGCCGCGCGGCGTCCGCGTCTCGGAAGCGCCGGGGCGCTTGGCGATGCCATGCGAGATGTAGTTGACCGCGTCGTAGCGGGTCATCTGCTGTTCCTGCAGGAAGTAGGCGGCGTGGCTCTCGCGCTCGGCGAAGATGGCGACGAGCACGTTGGCGCCGGACACTTCCTCGCGGCCTGACGACTGCACATGGATCACCGCGCGCTGGATGACGCGCTGGAAACCGGCAGTCGGCTTGGAATCTTCATCGTAGCCGGTGACGAGGTTGTCGAGCTCGGTGTCGATATAGGTGAGGACCGTATGCTTCAACTCGTCGAGATCGACGTTGCAGGCACGCATGACAGCGGCCGCCTCGGTGTCGTCGATCAGGGCGAGCAGCAAATGTTCAAGGGTTGCATATTCATGGTGCCGCTCATTGGCGAGCGTCAGCGCTTGGTGAAGCGCCTTTTCCAGGCCTTGGGAGAAAGCCGGCATGTTACCTCACTTCTTCTCCATCACGCATTGCAGCGGATGCTGATTCTGTCGGGCGAAATCCATGACCTGAGACACTTTGGTCTCGGCCACCTCGAATGTATAGACCCCGCACTCGCCCACCCCATGATTGTGAACATGAAGCATTATGCGTGTGGCGGCTTCGCGGTCCTTCTGGAAAAAGCGCTCCAGCACGTGGACCACGAATTCCATGGGTGTGTAGTCGTCGTTAAGAATGAGGACCCGATACAGACTGGGCTTCTTGGTCTTGGTTTTTGTGCGCGTGATGACGGCCGTGCCGCGACCGGCCTCATTGCCGTTGCTGCCGTTCTGCATTCGCACCACGTAGCTCGTGGCAGTCAAACCTATAGTCACGTAGTCCTGCCTCTTTCGAATCCTCATGCATGCTCGACATGTAGGTGTTCGATGGACGATTTTAAGCCCTTCTGTTTAGCTGACAATATGGCTAGGTGGCCAAACTTGACCGATTTTTCAAATCGTGAAGACCGCAGGCCCCGATTTCGAGCTGGCATGAAAAAACCCGGCCGCGCGTTCGCGACCGGGTCTGTCTTTGCAAGCCCAAGGGCCGGCTCGGAATGTTCGTCGAATTTACTTCGCCTTGGCGACGATCGATTCGAACGGCTTGTAAGCTTCCTTGGCGAGTTCGGCATAGAGATCGCCAAGCTTGGTGGCCTCGGTGACGAAGCTCTCATAGGACTGCTTGGCATAGTCGGACTGGATATCGATCGCCTTGTCCAGCGACTTGGCGGAAAAGAGCTTCTCGACAGCGGCGCTACCGGCTTCGAAGCTTTTCTTGGTGTACTCACCCGCCTCGGCGGCGATAGCCTGCGCCCCCTTGGACAGCGAGGCGAAGCTCTTCAATCCGGTGTCCGCAAATTCCTTGCCGTATTTGCTGAAATCTTCATAGGTCTGGGTCATTTCACGCATTCCCTTGAACGGTTGCCTTGGACGATAGACGCGGCTTGTCCGGGCCGCGTTGTGCAATGCGTGTAAATATATTGTGCAGTGCACAAAAGTCAAGATTCCCGCGGCAATGCGGATCGTGAGCTGCCGGCATTCGCTAAGATTCGAATAAAGAGAAGCTCAATCCCACAGAAAATGGTGAACGCGGCGGTTACCATAAACGGATTGGTAACGCTGCCTGCGTTAGCGTGGCCGGAGGTGAGGCAGGACCCTTTGCCGCCTCCAAGGCAACGGAAATTCAAAGGAACTATCAGTGCGTAAGGCGTTGTCGGGCTTCGTTTCCAAATCCGTGTCCCCCTTCAAAACGATCATGATCCTCGCCATGGCGATGAGCTTCGTCGTCGCGGACGCGGCTTCATCCATGGCGGCCAAGTCGGCGGCCATCGTCATCGATGCCAAGACCGGCAAGGTGCTTTATTCGTCGGATGCCGATGGCCGGCGCTATCCGGCTTCGCTTACCAAGATGATGACGCTCTATCTGACGTTCGAGGCGTTGGCGAAGGGCAGGATCAGCAAGAATTCCCCGGTCGTGTTCTCGGCCAATGCCGCTGCCGAACCGCCGACGAAGCTCGGCGTCAAGCGGGGCGGCTCGGTCACGGTCGAGACCGCGATCCTGTCGATGGTGACCAAATCGGCAAACGATTCCGCAACGGCGCTTGGCGAGACGCTCGGCGGCAACGAAGCCAATTTCGCCCGCATGATGACCGCCAAGGCGCGGGCGCTGGGCATGAGGGGAACCGTTTTCCGCAACGCCAACGGCTTGCCTGATCCCGGCCAGTTCACGACCGCGCGCGACATGGCGATGCTCGGCATCGCCCTGAGAGAGCATTTCCCGCAATATTACGGCTATTTCTCGCAGCGCTCCTTTCTTTACGGGCGGCAGCGCATCAACGGCCACAATCGTCTGCTCGGACGCATCAAGGGCGTCGACGGCATCAAGACCGGTTACACCCGCGCCTCCGGTTACAATCTGGTCTCCTCGGTCTCGGATGGCGATCGGCGCATCGTAGCGGTGGTCATGGGCGGCAGGTCCGGAGGCAGCCGCGACAGCCAGATGGCCGGGTTGATCAATGCCTACATGCCGCAGGCGTCGTCGCGCGGCGGCGGCGTGCTGATTGCCAAGGCCGGCGGCGGCAATCCGATTTCAGCCTTGGCCAAGGTGCTTCTACCGAAGCATGACGCGCCGACACCGGACAGTAAGCCGGACGACGATGCCGTTGCCTCTCTTGTCGAGGAAAATGCGCCCGTCGTTGAAGAGACCGCTCCGGTCGTTCAGGCCAAGAGGGTCAAGACGACGGCTGTGTCGACGGTGGACGACGTGGCGACAGCCCGGGTCGCCGCAGCCTATGCCGAACCGGCGGCAGAGGTCGATCCGGTCAGCACGGCGTCGGTGCCATCCGGCTGGGCAATACAGGTCGCCTCTTCGCCAAAACAGGCCGAAGCGAAGGCTTTCCTCGACAAAGCGACGAAGCAGGCGCCCTCCGTTCTGACCGATGCCTCCGGTTTCACCGTCGCCTTCGACAAGGACGGTGTCACCTACTACCGCGCCCGGTTCGGTGGTTTCGGTTCGAAGACGGCTGCCTGGAAAGCCTGCAACGCTTTGAAAAAGAAGAAGATCGAGTGCTACGCCGTCCAGCAGTAAGCGGCGCGCGAAACGATATCTGTCCCGAAGTTCTTGCGTCGAAGGAGACTAGTTGTGATTGGAGAGCAAGACGTCCTTGGCTTCATTGATCCGCGCCGCCAGGAAAGACGTGCCACCGATATCGGGGTGCAGGCGCTGCATCAGGCGGCGGTGCGCCTTGCGGACATCCGCCGCGGCAGCCCCCGCTTCAAGACCAAGGATCTTGTAGGCCTCCTCCTTAGTCATGGCGCCAGAACCTGGCGCAACACCCAGCTCTTCGCCACCATTCGCATCAGCGTCTTTGCGCCAGATGGGAAATCGGCCGTCAAGATACGTCTCTAGCAATTGGCGGCTCTCCGGATCGCCGGAGAGTTCGCGATAGAGTTGCTGCAATTCGGCAAGCCCCATCGAGCCAAGCATCTTGCCTTCATGGCGCCCGGCCAGCACAAGGCCTTCGAGGCCGCCGGTATCGTGATCGAGTTCCATCTCAAGCGCCGCCGTACGAACTGTCGAACGCTTGCCCGCCGCCAGTTTGGCTGCCGGCCGATTCATGCGCATGGAGCCGTACCAGGCGAGCGCAGCCGACAGGATCAAGCCCCCGATGCCCTCGCGCCCGACCAGCAGCACGGCGACGCCGACCAGCCCGAGCAGCACAGGTCCAAGCGTCCTCATGCCGCCTGCAAGCTTCGCCGGATCGGCGCGCAGGAAGATGGTGAGCATGCCGAGAAACACCAGAAGCAATGCTACGAAAGCGATAATCGCGCCCATCAGTTTCCGCCGCCCCGCATATGCTCGATCATCAGTCGGTCTTCCGGCCTGCCCCGGGCCTCCAGTGCCTTCAGCCCGCCGGTGGCAAACACGGCGACGGACGAAAGCAGGCCGGCCAACGTCGCGGCAGCCCGCCGATCGAACCTGAACCAGGCCCCTTTCGACAGCCGCGCAATTTCCTTGAACGCCTTTTCCGCAGCGGCATCATGGCCCTCCTGAAAGACGAAGACAGGAACGCCGTGCAGACCGAGGCTGCCGGCCTTTTCGGCCAGATCATCTATGTTTTCTTCCATCGCGTCGCCGATATAGACCAGCGCGTTGACCTTGGCCGCCGCCGTCTGTTTCAGCGCGTGGGCGAGCACCTTGCCGATCTGGGTACGGCCGCTGCGGCAGTTGATGCGCGTCATCAGCTGTTTCAGAGCTGCGGTATCGGTGACGAATGCGGATGAGCGGCACTCGCCAAGGCCGCGAAAATAGACAAGTTGAACCTTGAGCGCCCCGGCCTTGCCGACGGCGTCGAACATCTCGGCCTGCAGCGCACAGGCGAGATCCCAGGTCGGCTGGCGGCTCATTGTCGCGTCGAGGGACAGGATCAGCCTGCCTGAACCGGTGGCGGATGCAGCGAGCGTCCTTGCCTGACGGAGAAACGCGTCGATCTCGCCGGTGCTCGATTGAGACTCGACCGGCGCAGGATTGGCCCTTGCAGGCACGGGCTGCTTCTTGTCGCTCATGACATTCAAGATGTGGCGTTGTCCCCCGGCTTGCAAGCCCAGATGAGGCGACCTGGAGGACCTGTGATGATGGCACCTGCGGACAGCGCTTCGGCTGGTGGTCTTGGCGTTGCGCTTCTCGGCGTCAGAGCAGGCCGAGATCGGCAAGCTCACGCCTGAGCTTCGGCGGCATCTCGATCAGCCCGGCTTTGCCCTTGCCGAGATCGGCCGGCGCGTCCGCCGGCTTCAGGTAGCGCCACCCCTGGAATGCACGGCGCGGTTGCCAGTCAGTGCGCACGACCTCGGGATCGAGGATCAGATGGCAACGGCCGATGCCCTCGTCATCGGTGAAGGGCCGGATTTCGGTGATCAGCTGGCGGCATTGGACATTGCCCTTGATCACCCAGTAGAGCGAGCCGCCGTCGGTAATCTCGGCGCCACGCGTCGGCACCATGCGGGTGGTGTGGTAGTGCTCGGCCGGTTCGCCGGCGCGGCGCCGCTCGTCGAGACGGAAGGCAATCCACTCTTCCAGATCCTCGACGCTGTCACAGCCGACGCAAAGCTTTATGAGATTGAGAGACATCGTTTAAGGTTTAGTCCAGCACGCGAACGCGTCAACGGCCTGATCGACTTCTCCACAGTGGTGGTCCATGCCGCCAGATTGGCGCTCAGCACTCCACGACATTGACGGCCAATCCGCCAAGGCTGGTTTCTTTGTACTTTTCGTTCATGTCGAGGCCGGTCTGGCGCATCGTCTCGATCGCGGCATCGAGCGGCACGAAATGAACGCCGTCGCCCTTGATGGCCAGCGAAGCGGCGGTCACCGCCTTGACGGCACCAAGCGCGTTGCGCTCGATACACGGCACCTGCACCAGGCCGCCGACCGGATCGCAGGTCATGCCGAGATGATGTTCCAGCGCGATCTCGGCAGCATTCTCGACCTGCTCGGGCGTGCCGCCCATGACGGCGCACAATCCCGCCGCAGCCATTGCCGAAGCCGAACCGACCTCGCCTTGGCAGCCGACTTCCGCCCCCGAGATCGAAGCATTGGTTTTGATGATGCCGCCGACGGCCGCCGCCGTCAGCAGGAAATCGCGAATGCTGGGCTGGTCGGCTTCGGGATGGAAATGCAACCAGTAGCGCAGCACTGCGGGCAGAGTGCCGGCCGCCCCATTGGTTGGCGCGGTGACGACACGGCCGCCGGCAGCGTTCTCCTCATTGACCGCCATCGCATAGATCGACAGCCAGTCGTTGGCGAGCAGCGGGTTAGGCCGGTTCTGCTGCCATTGCTCCTGCAGCTTGTCGTGCAGCATCCGGGCACGGCGGCGCACCTTGAGTCCGCCTGGCATGATGCCGTCTTGCGACAGGCCGCGCTCGATGCAGCCCTTCATGGCGCTCCAGATGCCGTCGAGGCCGGCGTCGAGCTCCCCGCGCGACATCTGTGTCTCCTCGTTGACGCGCTTCATCTCGGCAATGGAAAGCCCGCTTTTCGCTGCCATGGACAGCATTTCGACGGCGTTCTTGAACGGATACGGAACCTTCTTGCCTTCGGTTGTCGCCGAGCCCCTTGCTTTCATCCGCTGCAGTTCTTCCTCGGACACTACGAAGCCGCCGCCGATCGAATAATAGACGCGCCTCAGCAGCAACCGGTCGCCGGCATCATGGGCAGAGAAGGCCATGCCGTTGGCGTGACCCGGCAGCGGCGTCTTGCGATCCAGCACAAGATCCGTTGCCGGGTCGAAACGGTAGGACGGATGGCCGGGCGGCGAAATCCGTTTCTCGGCGGCGATGCCAGCGACGATGCCGTCTGCTAGGTCGGGATCCACCGTCTGCGGCGTCTGGCCCGCGAGGCCGAGCACCACGGCTCGGTCGGAGCCATGGCCGATGCCGGTGTAGGCGAGCGAGCCATGCAGGCTGGCAGCGATCCGGTCGACCTTGGCGCCGGCCGGGCGCGGCCAGTCGTCTCCCGCAATCTCGTCGAGAAACCGCCGCGCGGCCGTCATCGGCCCCATCGTGTGCGAACTCGATGGGCCGATGCCGATCTTGAACAAGTCGAAAACCGAAAGGAACACGTGGGCGTTTTCTCCTGGGACCCTGTTGAGGTCTACATATAGGAATTCCCATGATGTTTTCCGCTGTTTTGAAGATTGCGGCGCTGCGCCTGCCGACCTTGTTTGCTCCGGCAGCGACATTCCAACTTCGGCCATCGAAGCATTACTGCCGCCTGTGGTAAAAGCAACGCATGAGCGATTCCTTTCACCTATCGACGGCCGACCTTGCGGCGCTGGGGTTCTTCCTTGCCGCGTGGGTGCTGCATACGCTCGCCGCCGATGGAATGCTGGTCAGCCGCATGTCGCTGACGAGGGCTATGAACACGCAGCGCGAGGCCTGGATGCGGACCATGGCCGAACGCGAGATCCGCATCGTCGACACCGCCATCATGAGCGGGCTGCAACAGGGGACCGCCTTCTTTGCCTCCAGTTCGCTGATTGCGATCGGCGGCTGTTTTGCCCTGCTCGGCGCCTCCGATCAGGTTCTGACCGTGCTGAGCGACCTGCCGTTTGGCGCCACGTCCTCACGCGCAGCCTTCCAGACGAAGGTGCTCGGGCTGGTGCTGATCCTGGCCTTTTCCTTCTTCAAATTCGGCTGGGCTTACCGGCTGTTCAACTATTGCTCGATCCTGATCGGCGCCGTGCCGATTCCGCATGGCGAGGCGTCGCGCAATCCGGTCACCGAAACGGCGGTGTGGCGTGCCGCGCGCATGAACATGTTGGCCGGAAAGCATTTCAATTCGGGCCTGCGCGGCGTGTTCTTCTCGATTGGCTATCTTGGCTGGTTCGTCGATCCCGCGGTGTTCGTCCTGTCGACGCTGCTGCTCCTGGCGGTGCTGGTGCGCCGCCAGTTTTTCTCGGCGGCGCGGCAGGCGGTGCTCGGTCAGCCGCCCGGCCCAACATCCGGCGCCGGAAAAGGCCGGTCTATCCGGCCCGACAGCCAGTAGGCAATCAGCCCGATCCATTCACGGGTCGCGATGGTTGTGGTCTGCAGTGCTTCGTTGGCATCCGTGCGGAACAGGCCGATGCCTTCCCTGCCGGAGGTGCGGTAGTCGACCGGCCACGGAACCGTCGCAAAACCGGCTTTGTCGAACAGCGCCTTGGCGCGTGGCATGTGGAAGGCCGAGGTCACCAGCAGCCAGGTCTCGCCCGGTTTTGGCGTGATCAGTTGCTTGGTGAAGACCGCATTCTCGTAGGTGTTGCGTGATTTGCCCTCAAGGACCAGCCGATCGGCCGTCACGCCGAGCGCAGTGAACAGGCGTGGAGCTGTCGCCGCATCGCCCTCGTCTTCGCGGACCATTGCAATGGGGCCACCTGAAATGACGACCCTCGCTGTCGGAAAACGCCGTGCCAGCACGGCTGCCTCGACCAATCGGTCGCCACTGGCGTTGAGTTCATAGCCACCGCGGACGAAGTTGATGGCGCTCTCCATACCGCCGCCGAGCACAACGATTCCGTCAACTCGTTCCGGCAGCGGTGGCTTGGGGAAACGCTCCTCGAGCGGATTAAGCATCACTGCGCCGAGCGAGGTCCACGCCGAGAGTGCAAGGACAAGGAATGCCAGCACGCTCCCGGTGGCAAACAGCCTCTTGCGCCCGACCAATGCCGCAAGCAATCCAGCCAGCAGCAGGATGATCGCGAGATTAAGCGGCTGGACGAAGAGCCAGAGAATCTTGGAGACATAGAAGAACATCCCTCACCCCCTCAGATGAGAAACGATCCTACCACCATTTTTCCGGCTGAAATGTGCCGGCCGCCTTTTCGATGACGTGGGCAGTCTGGAACAGCGTTTCCTCGTCGAAAGGCCGGCCGATCAGCTGCAGGCCGAGCGGCAGCCCCTTGGCGTCGAGCCCGGCTGGAACCGCTATACCGGGCAAGCCGGCCATGTTCACCGTCACCGTAAAAATGTCATTGAGATACATCTTGACCGGGTCGGCGGCCATGTCCTCGTCGGCGATGCCGAAGGCAGCGGAAGGTGTTGCCGGCGTCAGGATGACGTCGACGCCTGCTGCAAACACATTTTCGAAGTCACGCTTGATCAGGGTTCGAACCTTCTGCGCCTGCAGATAGTAGGCATCGTAGTAGCCGGCGGAAAGCACATAGGTGCCGATCATGATGCGGCGCTTGACCTCCCGCCCGAAGCCGGCGGCGCGGGTCTTTTCATACATGTCGACAATGTCCTTGCCGGGCACGCGCAAGCCATAGCGGACGCCGTCGTAACGGGCGAGGTTGGACGAGGCTTCGGCCGGCGCCACGATGTAATAGGCCGGCAGCGCGTATTTTGTGTGCGGCAGCGAGATATCGACGATCTCGGCGCCGGCATCCCGCAGCCAGGCAATGCCTTTCTGCCACAGCGCCTCGATCTCCGCGGGCATGTCATCGACACGATATTCCTTTGGGATGCCGACCTTCATGCCTTTGATCGGGCGGCCGATCGCCGCCTCGTAATCCGGCACCGGCAGGTCGACGGAGGTCGTGTCCTTCGGGTCGACCGAAGCCATCGACTTCAACAGGATCGCGGCATCGCGGACGTCGCGCGCGATCGGCCCGGCCTGGTCGAGCGACGAGGCGAAAGCTACGATCCCCCAGCGCGAGCAGCGGCCGTAGGTCGGCTTGATGCCGACCGTGCCGGTGAAGGCGGCGGGCTGGCGGATCGAGCCGCCGGTGTCGGTCGCGGTAGCGCCGGCGCACAGGAAGGCCGAGACGGCTGACGCCGAGCCCCCGGACGAACCGCCCGGCACCAGTTGGGCATTGTCCAACGTGCGCGCGGTCCTGGTGCCACCGGCCGAAACGAAACCGCCCTCGCCCTGATGTGTCGTCGGCATTACCACCGTGTCGAAGCGCGAACGCCGCCACGGATTGATGACCGGCCCGTAATGCGAGGTCTCGTTGGACGAGCCCATGGCGAACTCGTCCATGTTGAGCTTGCCGAGCATGACGGCACCATCCGCCCACAGATTGGCGGTGACCGTCGATTCGTAGCGCGGTTTGAAGCCGTCCAGCACATGGCTGCAGGCCTGGGTGTGGACGCCTTCGGTGCCGAACAAATCCTTGATGCCGAGCGGGATACCCTCGAGCGACCCGCCCTCGCCCTTGGCCAGTTTCGCGTCGGAGGTCTTGGCCATGTCGCGCGCCTTGTCGTCGGTGACCACGACGTAGGCATTGAGCGCCGGATTGGCTCGCTCGACCGCCGATAGATAAGCCTCGGTGATTTCGGTGGCTGTGATCTCCCTGGAGCGCAATTTGGCGCGGGCCTGCGAAATCGTCAGCTGGGTAAGGTCGCTCATCAGGCAAGGCTCTTTTCGTAAAACACCGACCACTCGGAATCGGGATAATCCAGTACCGGGCCGCAGCGCGAAAAACCGGCGCGTTCGTAGACGGTCCAGGCGGCGGGATGACGGTCGCCCGTCTCCAGCACCAGACGCTTAAGCCCTTCTTGGCGCGCCAGCGCCTCGATACGCTCGACAATCTTCGCGCCGATCTTGTGGCCGCGATGCGACGGTCGCGTATACATGCGCTTGACCTCGCCTACGACAGCATCGTGGCGCTTCAGTGCGCCGCACCCGATGGCAAGGCCGTTGTCGCGGGCGATGAAGACGGTCGTGTTGCGGTCCGCCATCTGCTCGACCGTCAAGTGGTAGCAATGCTCTGGCGGCGTCAGCTCCAGCAATGTGGCGTTGAGCTCCTCGATCAGCCCACGCACATCGTCCTGCAGCGGCGTCTCAGCCGCGATGTCGATTGCCATCGGCCTGCTACTCCACGACCTTCGGCACAAGGAAGAAATTTTCTTCGGTCGCCGGTGCATTGGCGACGATGTCGGCTGCCTTGCCGCCGTCGGTGACGACGTCCTGGCGCTTTTTCATCGCCATCGGCGTGACCGAGGTCATCGGCTCGACGGCGGAAACATCGACCTCGTTCAACTGCTCGACAAAGCCCAAAATGGCGTTCAATTCGCCGGTCATGCGCTCTGCATCCTCCTCGCTCACCGCAATACGGGCAAGATGCGCGACGCGCTTCACGGTTTTTATATCAACGGACATGTTTGTGCCTCGGGAAAACCAGCGCTATAGCGGCGCGGCGCGTGCCGCGCAACATGCATCGTGCCTTCAACCGCCCTATGGCATCGCCACGCCGTCGCAGAGGAAATAACTGCCGCCGTTGCCGCTCTGCTCGCCTTCGTCGGCGGCAGGCCGAACCGATACCAGGTCGATCTGCGTCGGGCTCATCTGTGTCAGTGAGAGAACATCGGGAAAGACGTAGCCCGGCTCCTGGCATATAGCGGTCACCGCCCAGCTCGGTGAGCGTGTCGCTTTGGTGATCTGCAGGAATTCACAATTATATTCGATGCTTTCCAGGCCATTTGCCGACAGCACGATATTGCCGCCCTCGATCACCGTCTGCAGCGTATCCTTTTTGGCCTGCGCGCAGAGGTCCTCCGATTGCAGATAGACGCCCTCGATGAAATTTTCCGCGGCCAGCGTCGGCGACGCGGCAACCAGCATTGAAATGCAAAGAGAATTTCTCAAGCGCATCGTATCGTTCCGGACCGGCTTTCTTTACAGCGTAATCGTCTCGCCGATCTTCGGCAACGCAACTTTCACACCCGATCCATCCAGCCCGGCCACGAATTTGTCGGCGGTCTGATCGATCATCGGAAATGTGCCGAAGTGAGCGGGAACGACCGTCTCGAACTTGAAGAAACGCTGGCAGGCAAGGGCTGCTACCGCGCCACCCATGGTGAAGCGGTCGCCGATCGGCACGATGCCGATCTTCGGTTCGTGCAACTCGTTGATCAGCGCCATGTCGGAAAAAATGTCGGTGTCGCCCATATGATAAAGCGTCTTGTCCTCGGGAAAGTGCAGGACGAGCCCGCCCGGATTGCCGAGATAGGTATTCTGGCCACCCTCGCCCGGAAAGGACGATGAATGCAGAGCCTGAACGAAGGTGGTGGTGAAGCCGCCGCAATCGACGGTGCCGCCGATATTGCCGGGATTGATCTGCTTGTCACCGACACCCTTGCCGACCAGGTACATGCAAATCTCGAAATTGGCGACCAGCATCGCGCCGCTCTTCTTGAGCACTTCGACGGCGCCGCTGATGTGGTCACTGTGGCCATGGGTGAGCAACACGTGCGTGATCCCTTCGGCCGGCCCTTCCCAGCCGCCCGCCCATGACGGATTGCCGACCAGATAGGGGTCGATGAGGATTTTCGCGCCTTCGATTTCGATTCTGAATGCCGAATGTCCGTACCAGGTCAGTTTCATCAATGCTTTCCTCGATTTTTGCTTCGGTAGAGGATAGAACGCCGACGGCGAAATTAAAGTGCCGCGCACGCTTTGCGCGTATAGGACGTGCGGCGTCGCGGTCAAAGGAAAAGCCGTTGGGCATCATCACCATCGAGGAGTTGCCGGCCCGGCTGGGTGGCGGCAAGACCCTGGCCGGTCTCGACCTTGGCGACAAAACGATCGGCGTGGCGGTTTCGGACCGCGGCTTGTCGTTCGCGCACCCGCGCCCCGTCATCATGCGCAAGAAATTCTCGCTCGATGCCGCAGTGCTGCTCGCCCTGTTGCAGAAGGAGAATGCCGGCGCCGTGGCAATCGGCCTCCCCATCAACATGGACGGCTCGGAAGGCCCGCGCGCCCAAAAATCCCGCGCTTTCGTCCGCAACATGGCTGGATTGACCGATCTGCCGTTCGTCTTTTGGGACGAAAGGCTGTCGACGGTGGCGGCCGAGCGAACACTGATCGAGATGGATTTTTCCCGCAAGAAACGCGCCGGCAAGATCGATTCAGCGGCGGCCGCTTTCATCCTCCAGGGCGTTCTCGACCGGCTTCAGGCGCTCGGCGTCGATGCCTGGTCGAAATAGCGGTTGCGCATCGCCGTGATCCAGCCACCAATCGTCTTGCGGCGGCGAAATGCCCAGAACGCCACCAGCAGCACCCCGTCGAATACGCAAGCTTTCGCCACCATGCCCGGAATAAGCGCCGGATCAACGCCGAGCATCTGTCCATAGAGCTGGAAGACGAGATCGTGTAATTGGCGGCTCAGCATGACATAGCCGAAATTGATGTCGTTGAGCGACAGAAAGAACCAGCCCCAAAACAAGAGGAGCGGAGCCGCCCACAGCGCGAACAAGGTGCGCATCAGCGGTCATCCCTCGAATCCAGCCGGCCGGAAATGCGGGCAAGCGAGGAATTATGCGCCGCTGCCTTGGCCATGACATGCGCGGCCGCTCGGATTTCGCCGGTCCCTGGAACTGCCGCGGCAACGGTCGACCGCCGCTCCGCGAGCACCGCGACATAGGACGCCAGAAGTGCCGCCAATTGCACCGCGACAATCATGAACAGCCCATTGATGCCTTGCGCGGCGCCGCCGATGACGATCAGCGACAGCACGCCTAAGGCGGAAATGAAGGCGATTCGCATGACGCTGTCGGCGGGATCCGGGTTGGCCGTGTCGCTGGTCAGTGCTTCAACAAAGGCCCAGCAGAACAGCACCGCGACGACAAGCAGTGCCACGGCGAGCGGCGCCACGACGACGGCGTTTTCGAGATCGGCAAATCGAGTGTTCTGGACGGGAACGCCCAGTACGCCAAGGGCCGTCGCCACGCCTCGATTCCCGTCGATGCAAATGAACGCCAGCAGGGCGAAAACGGCCGCCCAATGCAATGCCAGAAAAGAGCTCAGAATATGCCGCATGACTCTCCTGCTTCGCAGGGCAAAGCCGCTCAAGCTGAACAATCCTTGCCTTAACCATAACACTGGGCTTTGCCACCGGCCGCCGCAATGGAAACCATTCGTTAAGGTTAACGGCCATCCACAGGCTCGCGAGAGCGGCTGCGAATTGGGCGACGGCCCTTAGTTGATCGGCGGGTAGAGCGTATCGATGATCATGCGCGCATCATGGCGGGAATCGATCATGCCATAGGTATTGCGCCACTGGCCGGCGAGGCGCGTTTCGACGAAGGCGTCGGCGATCCGCCCTGCCCCGAGCCTGCGAAGCTCTGCCGCCGCCGCCGACAATGCCAATTGCTCGGTCAAGAGCCGCGCCGAGCCCTCGTCGGTTGCAGCGACCTGCATTGCCGCCTTGAGCACGCCGACGGTGCCGCGTCCGCCGGCGCCGAGATCGCGGTCGATGCCGGCCAGCACGTCATCGAACAGGCCGGGTGCACGCCCCAGCACACGTAGCACGTCGAGCGCCATGACGTTGCCGGATCCCTCCCATATCGCGTTGACCGGAGCTTCGCGATAGTAGCGGGCGAGCGGCCCCTCCTCGACATAGCCATTGCCGCCGAGGCACTCCATCGCTTCATAGAGCAGCGGCGGCGCAATCTTGCAGACCCAGTATTTGACGACCGGCGTCATGGCGCGCGCGAAGGCCGCCTCGCCGCGGTCGCCGGCCGCCTCGTCGAAGGAGCGCGCCAGCCGGAACGACAGCGCGGTAGCGGCGGCAACGTCGAGCGCCATATCGGCCAGCACCCGCTGCATCAGCGGCTGCTCGACCAGATTGGTTCCAAACACCTTGCGGTGACGCGTGTGGTGGACGGCCTCGGCCAGTCCGGCCCGCATGATCGCCGATGAGGCGACGGCACAGTCGAGCCGCGTCAGGGTCACCATGTCCATGATCGTCTTCACGCCCGCGCCCGGCTCGCCGACCATCTCGCCGATAGCGTTGACGAATTCCACCTCCGACGAGGCATTGGAGCGGTTGCCGAGCTTGTCCTTCAGCCGCTGAAAGCGGAAGCCGTTGCCGGATCCGTCGCCGAGCAGGCGGGGAACAAGAAAGCACGACAGTCCCTCCGGCGCCTGTCCGAGCACCAGGAAGGCATCCGACATCGGCGCCGACATGAACCATTTGTGGCCGGTCAGGCGATAAAACCCGCTGCCCGCGCGCTCCGCCCTGGTGACGTTGGCGCGGACATCGGTGCCGCCTTGCTTCTCGGTCATGCCCATGCCGAGTGTCAGCCCGGCTTTTTCGACCGGCGGCTTTTGGCTTTGATCGTATTTGCGCGTCGTCACCCGGGGCGCCCATTCGCGAAACAGCTTCGGGCTGGCCATCAGCGCCGCCAGCGAAGCGCTGGTCATGGTGATCGGGCAGAGATGCCCGGTCTCGAGCTCAGCCGTGAGGTAAAAGCGCGCGGCGCGCACCTGATGGCGGCGGCCTATCTCGGCATCGCCATTCTCCCAGACCGACGAATGCAGCCCGTTGGCGACCGAGCGGCGCATCAGTGCGTGATAGGCGGGGTGAAACTCGACCTGGTCGATGCGCCGACCCTGGCGGTCGTGGGTCCTGAGCTTCGGCGTCTCGACATTGGCAAGACGGGCCAGTTCCTGCGCCTCATGGGTCAGAACGAAACGGCCAAGCCCGTCGAGGTCCTTGCGCACCGGATCGGAAAAGCGCTCGGCTAGCTGGATCAGCAACGGATCGCCCCGCCAGGCGTTGCCGCCGGCCAGCGGCGGCGGCTGGTTGGTCACGTCGTCGGTCACGCTTCGTCCTTATCACCTGAAGTCTGCGAATCCAAAGTCATCGCGGTTTATAGCCTATGGCCGGCGGCGCGCGACGAAAATACCGGGGAGAACCAATCCAATCCCAAGCCGGTGCTTGCAGCCGCGGAGCCTCCCCCCTATAGCAGCGACTTGAGATGACCGACGCATCGTCCCTGCCGCTTTATCCCCACCGCCATCTTCTGGGCATCCGCGATCTTTCCCCTGCCGACATCGAGCTTCTGCTCGACCGGGCGGACAGGGCCGTTGCCATCTCGCGGCAGTCGGACAAGAAGACATCGACGCTGCGCGGCCGCACCCAGATCAATCTCTTCTACGAAGCCTCGACCCGTACGCAATCGTCATTCGAGCTGGCCGGCAAACGGCTCGGCGCCGACGTCATGAACATGTCCGTAGCGAGTTCGTCGGTGAAAAAGGGCGAGACGCTGATCGATACGGCGATGACGCTGAATGCCATGCGTCCCGACATATTGATCATCCGCCATCAATCGGCCGGCGCGGCAGCACTTCTTGCCCAAAAAGTTGGCTGTTCGGTGGTCAATGCCGGCGACGGCGCCCATGAGCACCCTACCCAGGCGCTGCTCGACGCACTGACCATCCGCCGCGTCAAGGGTCCGTTGTCGAAGCTGATCGTGGCGATCTGCGGCGACATCCTGCATTCGCGCGTGGCCCGCTCCAACATCATCCTGCTCAACGCGCTTGGTGCCCAGGTCAGGGTCGTCGCCCCTTCGACGCTTTTGCCCGCCGGCATCGAGAAGATGGGCGTCATCGTCACACGTTCCATGGCCGAGGGTCTGAAGGACGCCGACGTGGTAATGATGCTGCGCCTGCAGCGCGAACGCATGGAAGGCGCTTTCGTACCGTCGGTGCGCGAATATTTCCGCTATTTCGGCCTCGACGCGGAGAAGCTGAAGGCGGCCAAGGACGGTGCGCTGGTCATGCATCCCGGCCCGATGAACCGCGGCGTCGAGATCGCCTCCGAGATCGCCGACGGCCCGCAAAGCGTTATCCAGGAACAGGTTGAGATGGGCGTCGCCGTGCGCATGGCGGTTATGGAAGCGCTGCTCGACCCCCGTCGAAATCACGAGGGCCGCGCCTAATGAGCATTACGGTCTTCCGCCGGGCCCACATCGTCGACCCGTCGCGCGGCATCGATGAGGTCGGCACCGTCATCGTTGAAGGCCGCAAAATCGTTGCCGCCGGCAAGGCGGCCTTGAACCAGGGCGCGCCCGACGGCGCCACCATCATCGACTGCGCCGGCAAGACTATCATCCCCGGATTGATCGACGCGCGCGTCTTCATCGGCGAACCCGGCGGCGAACACCGGGAGACCATTGCTTCGGCGAGCATCGCTGCGGCGGCCGGCGGCGTCACCTCAATCGTCATGATGCCCGATACCGACCCGGTGATCGACAATGTCGCACTGGTCGAGTTCGTGCTGCGCACCGCCAAGGACACCGCAATCGTCAACATCTTGCCGGCAGCAGCGATCACCAAGGGGCTGGAAGGCCGCGAGATGACCGAATTCGGCCTGCTGCGCGAGGCCGGCGCGGTCGCCTTCACCGATGGCCGGCATTCTATTGCCAGCGCGCTGGTGATGCGCCGCGCGCTGACCTATGCGCGCGATTTCGGTGGCGTCATCGCGCATGAAACCCAAGACGCCGACCTCGCTTCGGCCGGCGTGATGAACGAAGGCCTTTACGCAAGCTGGCTTGGCCTTGCCGGCATTCCGCGCGAAGCCGAATCGATCCCCTTGGAGCGCGATCTCGCGTTGGCTCGCCTGACCGGCGGCGCCTATCACGCTGCCAAGATTTCGACGGCTATGGCGGCAAGCGCGGTAGCACGCGCGAAAGCCGATGGCGCCAATGTCACATCAGGCGTGTCGATCCACAATCTGTCGCTCAACGAGAATGATGTCGGCGAGTACCGCACCTTCTTCCGGCTGACGCCGCCGCTGCGCGCCGAGGAAGACCGGCTGGCGATGATCGAAGCGATCAAGGACGGCACCATCGATCTCATCGTCTCCTCGCACGACCCGCAGGACGTCGACACCAAGCGCCTTCCCTTTGCCGATGCCGCGGCCGGCGCCATCGGCCTGGAAACGCTGCTAGGCGCAGCGCTGCGGCTCTATCACAATGGCGACGTGACGCTGCTCCGGCTGGTCGAGACACTGTCGACCGCGCCGGCAAGATTGTTCGGCCTGCCCGGCGGCACGCTGAAACCGGGGGTATCGGCCGACCTTGCGCTCGTCGATCTGGACGAGCCATGGGTCGTCAGCGAGAGCGGCATCCGCTCACGCTCGAAAAACACCTGTTTCGAAGGCGCGCGACTGCAAGGCAAGGTCTTGCAAACAATGGTGGCGGGCCGCACAGTGTTTTCGGCCTAGGACGAAAACAGGCGTCACGGCTTAAAATCCGCTCAGCCAAGGAAAGTTCGGGGGAACAATGGCTTACAGTCCCGTCTTGGCATTGGTGTTCGGCTATCTTCTCGGCTCGATCCCGTTTGGCCTGCTGATCACCCGTGCCGCCGGCCTTGGCGACGTGCGCAACATCGGCTCCGGCAACATCGGCGCCACCAATGTGCTGCGCACCGGCAACAAGAGCTTGGCCGCGGCCACGCTTCTGCTCGACGCCCTTAAAGGCACCGCGGCGGTGGTGATCGCAGGCGGCTTTGCGCCCGAGCTCGGACTTTGGGCCGGCTTCGGCGCGTTTTTAGGTCATCTCTTTCCGGTCTGGCTCGGCTTCAAGGGGGGCAAGGGTGTCGCCACTTACCTTGGCGTGCTGATCGGCCTTGCCTGGCAGGCGGCGCTGATCTTCGCCGTCGTCTGGCTGGCGGTGGCCTTCCTGTTCCGCTTCTCCTCGCTTGCGGCACTGACGGCAGCAGTCGTGGTGCCCATGGCGCTATATTTCCTGAGCACGCCGCAGATTGCCGGGCTTTTCGCGGCGATGAGCCTAATCGTCATCGTAAAGCACCGCGCCAACATTGCGCGGCTGCTTGCCGGCACCGAGGGTAAGATCGGGGCCAAGGAGTGAGCGAGCCCGCCGCCGGGCCGCGCCTCAGCGACCGGCAGCGGCTGAGCTGGCTTCGTCTGATCCGCACGCCGAATGTCGGCCCGGCTTCCTTTCGCGACCTGATCAACCGGTTCGGTTCGGCCGAAGCAGCGCTATCGATGCTGCCCGAGCTGATGATTTCGGGTGGCGCCAAAAAAATCGTCCGCATCCCGTCCATTGCCGAGACCGAGGCGGAGTTGGAGACCGCCCGGCGGGCTGGCGCCCGCTTCGTCGGCATCGGCGAAGCGGATTATCCGCCGCTGATGAAAAGCATGGATCATCCGCCGCCGCTGCTCGCGGTCAGGGGCAATAGCGCGGTGTTCCGCTTGCCAGCGGTCGCCATCGTCGGCGCCCGCAACGCATCGCTGGCCGGCATCAAGATGGCGCGAATGCTGGCGGCGGATCTCGGCCGCGACGGCTATGGCATCGTCTCCGGCCTGGCGCGCGGCATCGATACGGCCGCGCACCAGGGCAGCCTTGCGACTGGCACAATCGGCGTGCTCGCCGGCGGCCTCGATTTGCCCTACCCGCCCGAAAATGCCGGCCTGTGCGACGAGATCGCCGAGCGCGGCGGCGCCATCATTTCCGAAATGCCGTTTGGCTGGCAGCCACGCGCACAGGATTTTCCGCGCCGCAACCGGCTCGTCGCCGGTGCTGCATTGGGATTGGTGGTGGTCGAGGCCGCACAGCGCTCCGGCTCACTGATCAGCGCCCGGCTTGCCGGCGAGATGGGCCGGCTGGTTTTCGCCGTTCCCGGTTCGCCGCTCGATCCGCGCGCCGCCGGCACCAATGGCCTGCTCAAGGACGGCGCCATCCTTGTCACCGAGGCCGCCGATATCACCAGTGCGATAGCGCCGCTGGTCGGCGGCTGGTCGCCAAGGACATCGCCGCTTGAAGAGCCGCCCGACTTTTCAGCAACACCGCCGCCGCGCGAGGACGACCGCGACCGCGTCGTCGAGGCGCTCGGCCCGACGCCGGTAGCAGTCGACGAGATCATCCGTCACACCGGCCTGCATCCCGCTCAAGTGTTCATGGTGCTGCTGGAGCTCGACCTCGCCGGACGGCTCGAACGCCATCCCGGCGGCAACGTCTCGCTGATCTGACCGAGGGCTTGCGCATGCCACGGCAGGCAATCCCGACGTGATCCCGATGGCCGATCCGAGCAACAAACCAAACCAGACGCTGTTCACTCGCACGACGGCCCTCGTCTGGTCAGCGCTGAGCGTCATACTGGCGCTGCAATGGTCGATGGATCTCGGCATGTCGGGTTTTCCCGACGGCTACATAACGCCCTTCGCAAGAGCGACCAGCACGCTTCTGGGCATTCTGACGGCAGCCTGCATGGCCCAGGGTCTCTACTTCTTCCTGGCCGGTGTGTTCGGCAGGAAGGTATGCGCGGTCGGTCTTTGCCTGCAAATCCTTGCCGCAGCGGTTCTCACCGTGGTGCCAGTGCTTATCGTGAAGGATTGTCCGAATTCACAGCTGTGCAGCAGAGCCTATGAGGCACTCACCGGCACGATGATGGACGATGGGGTGGGCGGCTAGCGGAAGACTCCGCGCCGGCAACGCCGCAGGCCCAGAGAGAAACCTCGCGTTGACGGCATGTTCCACATGTCGTCGATCTCCTGCAGTCCCACCATATGCGCTTGCCGGACGGCACTGAACATAGTGTGCCGGACTCTTGCTAAGCAGCACAGAGAATGCAGAGGGTCAGGAAACTATCGATGGTGCGGCGATAGCTCCAGCAAGGTATTCCTTCGCGGTCGCTCGCAAGCGATCGGCGTGATCGTAGATTTCGTCCAACGAGTCGATCTTGACTTTGTCTTCCTTCTCGCCATCGAAAAGCCCGAGATATTTTACGGTCCTGTTGAACCATAGTCGGGCCAATGGCTTGCGATTGTTGTTGTCGACAAGGATACCGCAATAGCTCTTCTGGTCGCGCATGATTACCCTTGCCGGTTTCAGAAGGTCGCGAACGATTGCGCGGACGACCATAAACCCCTCGCGTTCGTCCTCAGTGGTGACGACTTCTTCTTCGGCGCCAATTCCGTCCGTGCCAATCTCCGAAACCTCAGTTTCAGCCAACGCAGTGGATAGACGCGACTGGACGGATTCCCGAACAATCTCGCGAAAAGCTGCTTTGACCATAGGTGTGAATTGCTCCTTAACTTGGCCCGTGAATCGACCCTGGTAAAGTCCAACTGTCACCATCCGAACAAAATCCTCAGGCGGATTCTCCATCACACTCCCAATCTCTTTCTTGATTGCAGAAGTGTATTTCAATCGATGAGCGGACTGGAGGATTCCATCTACGTTGAAATCAGCTTTCGCGAATTTCTTCAGTTCTGATGTCAATTGACCTTGTAGGTCTGACAGGTCGAATGTGAGGAACGGACGATCATCGAGCTTGTTCGGTGCAACCAAGTCGGTGTGGAAGTGAAAGGCGCGGCCATTTGTCAGGATAGCAAATTTGGCGTTGGTGACGGAAAAGTATCGGTACAGCTGCGCGAGATGCACTCGATCGAGTACCGTGGTGATCGGTTTGCATTCGACAAGAATCCTGATCTCCCCGTCGATTTTGATGGCGTAGTCTACTTTCTCCCCTTTCTTTCCAACTGCGTCGGCGCAGAACTCGGGGATGACCTCATCAGGATTGAAAACGTCGTAATCTAAAGCTGCCAAAAACGGCAGTACTATTGCCGTCTTTAAGGCCTCCTCGGTAAGCATTGCGCTGGAATGCGTTTTAATACGGTCGGCCAGAACACGGAGTTTTTCTTCAACACTCATAATCCCCTCCCTCGAATGTTGACGGAGGATCGTGCAAAAGAGCCGTTTGCGCAAGTCGATCTGAGCTTTAGGGGCTTGCAGCGTGCTAGATAGGTGAAACGTCCGTTGCCGCATGCCCATCGGCGGTCAACCGTTTCGCCGCCTGGCAAGCATTCGACAATATGCTCCCGCCAACCATTGAGTCCGTCCAAAGAACTTTTTGAAGCCTGCGCTGGTCGCATTTTTGGTCGCCGGCGCTCGGGTTCGCCGCCTAGATTCCGGTGGGTCACACCCCTATAATTTCGACGATTCGCAAGAGAGGACTGGCTATTGGACAGCACTTTTCAAGTTTTCATTAGCTATGCCAAGCCGGATCGCGAGGCCGCCGGTGAGTTGTACGACTGCTTAAGCAAAACGGTTTTGACAGCTGGATCGACTTCAAGAAAATCAAGGGTGGGCAAAATTGGGATTTTGAAATTAAACGCGCCCTGGATAGATCAGGCATTATATAGTAATTCTTTGGTCGAAAAATTCTCGCAACCGCAGAGGTTATATCCAACGGGAGCCAAGAATTTCCTTGGACAAATACCAAGAGAAGTTGATTGATGACATTTTTATTATACCTGTAATTCTTGACGAAAGTCCTATTCCTGACCAACTGAAGGGTATTCAAGCTTTGTTCGCCATCCAATCTGGCTTCAAAGAGGCGTTATCCGACGCGATAGCGCACCAGATCGAGCGATTGGGTGGTGAGCGGGAGCGCGTGCAGTTGGATCAGGAAATCACCTGGCACCCCACTTTGATAAAGGAAGAGTGGGAGGGAATGCCCGGTTATTCCGTTGAACTTCAAATATTAGAATTCTCCTCCACGACAATTCCAAACATCATACAAATCGGCCAGCATGTTAAAGGTGTATTGCTCGAACACTTATTTTCCAATCGCCGAACTAAATTCGAGCAGGACTCAGCTTCTTACAATTATGCCCAGGATAAATGGTCTCGGACGAACACTTTCGATGCCCGCTGCGGTGACCCCGTGTTTTGCCACAAGGTCCTGACCCTTCTATATCGCATTAATTGGTATGGTGCCGGGGCAGCGCACGCTACGCACGGCCATAGAACTTTGGCGTTTCTGCTCGAACCACTTATCAGAATCGAATCGCTCGAAAGCATTTTCGTTACGCCAGACCTGGCGTTTCCAATTTTACAGAAGGAAATCCGTAAGCGGCTGGTAAATTACAATCCGGGGGGAAACAAGGAGCCAGAGCCCGGCGAAACGGTCGGTCTTGAGGAGGAGTGGGTAAACGGGGGAACTGAGAAGTGGTCCGATTTCGGATCATTCGCTTTCAGCGAGAACAGCCTTGATATTCACTTCTCCTCCTATCAAGTCGCGTCCTACGCAGATGGCACGCCTCACGTCTCAATTCCTTATCCCCTAATCGTAAAAATGATGCGCCAAGAGTATATCATCGCCCTCAACCTGACGAGATACACCTACGACTAGCGCCGCTCTGCCGTGAGCCATCTCGGCAGCTCGCCTAAAGTTGTTACCTATTCGCCATTGAGATCCGCAAATTCAGCAAGACCGGCAGAAAGCTAAGCTATTGATTTTGCGCGGCCTGAGACATAGGTGACGTTTGTACCGGACACATGGGTAACACTTTTGGCTTTTGGCCGGAGGTGTTGATGCCGTGGAGAGAGTGTTCGGTGATGGAGGAACGTCTACGTTTCGTTGCCCGCCTTCTCGCGGGAGAAGGCATGAGCGATGTGTGCCGGGATTTCGGGATTTCGCGCAAGACTGGCTACAAGATCTTCAACCGCTATAGGGAGGAAGGGCTGGAG